>JBBQRS010000227.1:0-1603 GCA_038214535.1 Anaerolineae bacterium | reverse complement strand
CGCGGCTGAACACCATGCGCACCGGGCGGCCCGTGAGCATGGCGAGGCGCGCGGCCTGGGCCGAGGACTCGTAGATGATGTCATCTTTGCCGCCGAACGAGCCGCCGACCGGGGGCTGAATCACGCGCACGAGGTTGTGCGGCAAATCCAGCACCAGGGCCAGGTTGCCGAGGTTGACGAAGGGGCTCTGGTTCGGCGCATAGACGATCACCCCACCGGCGCGGGTCGGCACGGCGAGCACGCCTTCCGGCTCGATGTAGGCGTGTTCCTGCGGACAGGTTGCGTAGCTGCGATCCAGTTGCACCGCGCATTGTTCGATCACCATCAGCGCATCGTCGCCATCCGGTTCAGGATTGCGCTTTCGCACGATCAGATGGTCCAGGAAATTCGGATGCGTCCCATCGGGCCGGGTCGGGCCGACTTGCGGCGCGTCGGGGTCGAGGCTGTGGCGCATGTCGAACACGCCTGGCAACGCCTCCAACTCGCAGAGGATCGCTTCGACGCCCGCCAGCGCAGCTTCTGCGGTGTCGGCGGCGACCGTCGCGATGGCCTCGCCCACGTAGCGCACTTTTTGATACGCCAGCATGTACTTGTCTTTGACGGGGAAGCCATAGTGGCCGTGCTCGAAGAAATCGTCGCTGGTGATGACCGCGCGGACGCCGGGCACGGCAAGCGCGGGCGTCACGTCGAGCTTGACGATCCGGGCGTGCGGCATGTCGCTGCGCAGACAGCGCGCGTGGAGCATCCCCGGCAAGGTGCGGTCGGCCACGTATTTCGCCGTCCCCATCACCTTTTCGAGCGCGTCTACCCGCCGCGCGGGTTTGCCGACGTATTGCAGATCAGCCATGTGATTCTCCCGTCGCCGCGGGTTGGCCTTCCAGCCGCCCGTGGGCCGTCTCCTCGATGGCGTCAATGATCTGCTGATAGCCGGTGCACCGGCAGAGATTCCCCGCGAGCGCCGTCCGAATCTCGGTGCGCGTGGGGTCGGGGTTGAGCATCAGCAGCGCCTCACCCGCCAGCACCATGCCGGGGATGCAAATGCCGCACTGGACCGCGCCATAGGTGATGAAATTCTCCTGCATGTCGTTGGGGCCGCCATCCGGCGCATGGACGCCCTCGATAGTGATCACCTCGCTGCCCGCAGCCTGTGGCGCGAGGACCAGGCAACTGTTGACGAGTCGCCCGTCCATGATGACCGCGCACGAGCCGCACTCGCCCACCGAGCAGCCTTCCTTTGTGCCGGTGAGACCGAGATAGTCGCGCAACAGCGTCAGCAGCGAAATATCGGGCGGCGCATCCACCGCGATTGGTTTACCATTTAGTATGAATTCGATCTGCATGAATATCCCCTAAAACTACACTCTCACGGAGTGCGCACGCCACGAGACGGCGTCAGAAGCACCTTTGACCGACAGGATTTACAGGATGCACATGATGAAAACCCGTGCTAATCCTGTAAACCTTGAGTCCCCTGAAAGAAGGGGCTGTTTAGCAATCGTAACTCAGCGTGTGGGCCGCGCATGGCGGGAATACAAGGCGCAGAACTGTGGCCAAGGCGTCAGAAAAGGGCGCTGTCAGGGCGGATTCATGGCTGCGTTGCACT
>JBBQRS010000226.1:0-1925 GCA_038214535.1 Anaerolineae bacterium | reverse complement strand
CAGGTGCATGATGCGCCGCATGAGACGCTGCTGGTGCTGGATGCGACGACGGGGCAGAATGCCATCGAGCAGGCCAAGCATTTTAAAGAAGCCGTGGATGTGACGGGCATCGTCCTGACCAAGCTCGACGGGACGGCGAAGGGCGGCATCGTGTTTGCCATCCAGAAGGAGCTCGGCATCCCGGTGCGCTTCATCGGCACGGGTGAGAAGCTCGATGATTTCGCGGAGTTCGATCCGCAGGCGTTCGTCGCGGCGATTTTGGCGTCATGACGCCCACGAGGGGGCTAGACAACCTCAGCGATCCGTAGTTTATGTGCCCGTCACCCGACGCCCACGAGGGGCTAGACTACCGGTTTATTGATCAGGGAGAAAGTATGGAAGATATTCGGGAGCAGTTGGCAACACTGAACGAGAAAATTACAGTGATGCGGAGGCGTCTTTGACGTCCCAGGCAAACAGGTTGAGATAGCCCGGCTGGAAGAAGTCACCGCACAACCAGACATCTGGAACGACCCGCAGGCCGCAAAGGCCGTGATGCAGGAGCTTTCGGGGTTGCGCGAAGAGGTCGCGACCTGGGGAAAGTTGACCCAGGACGCGGCGGATACGACGGAACTGCTGGAGATGGCCGCGGAAGGCGACGACGCCGAGATGCTGGCCGAGGTGGAGCGTGAGGCGGCGGCATTGCTGAAACGCTACGAAAAGCTCGAGTTCATGCTGGCGATGTCGGGGCGCTACGACCGTAATGGGGCGATTCTGTCCATCCACGCGGGGGCGGGCGGCACCGAGGCGCAGGACTGGGCGCAGATGCTCTACCGCATGTACACCCGTTGGGCCGAGCGGCGCGGCTATGAGGCCGAACTGACCGACCAGCTCGAAGGCGAAGAAGCGGGCCTCAAGAGCGCGACCATCGAGATTCGCGGGCCGTGGGCCTATGGCTATCTACGCTCGGAGCGCGGGGTCCACCGGTTGGTGCGTATCAGCCCATTCGATTCGTCGGCGCGCCGGCATACCTCGTTTGCGCTGGTTGAGGCGCTGCCGATCCTCGATGACGACATCGCCATCGAGATCAGCCCGGATGACGTGAAGATGGACGTGTACCGATCGGGCGGGGCGGGCGGCCAGCACATGCAGAAGAACTCGACCGCGGTGCGGCTGACCCACGTGCCGACGGGGATCGTGGTGACCTGTCAGAACGAGCGCAGCCAGCTTCAGAACCGCCAGTCGGCGATGCGCGTGCTGCGTGGCAAGCTGTATGACCTGCAATTGCAAAGGCTGGAAGAGGAGCAGGCGCGCCTGCGCGGCAAACACGTCGAGGCCGGCTGGGGCAACCAGATCCGCTCGTACGTGTTGCAGCCCTATCAGATGGTGAAGGACCTGCGCACGGAATGGGAAATGGGCAACACGGGCGCGGTGTTGGACGGGGAAATAGACGGTTTCATCGAGGCGTGGCTGAAAGATCAGGTCGGGTCGGCGGCGGCGGTTTAGCCATCAAGCAAGAGACCGCGCGACCGCCCAAAAAACCGGGCATTTGCACGAATTTGGGTAGTGTATCTCTTTCGGTGGGAAATGTGTATCATAGTTGTACCGTTGGTGGGTGGCTGGCATAACGCTGGTCGGCTTCCTGGGCGATGACCGCCAGAATGCCGGCGTCAGAATGATAGGCCCCGGCGGCGCGGATGTGGCGGCGCAGCGTGCGATTGAAGCGTTCCAGCCGACTGGTGGTGCGCAGGTGCCGGCGCTGCCAGGCGGAGTGCTGCTGCTGCACGAGGTAATAGGCTAAGGTGGCGCGGAAATCGCGGCGCAAGGTGGCGACGGCGGCGGGTTGGGTGGTGCGATACTGGCGCACGACCTGAAGATAGCGGCGGAGGGCCGTCGCATAGTCGGCGGCGGCCCAGATGGCCCGAAAGTCCTTGAGGATGGCCCGG
>JBBQRS010000225.1:0-2272 GCA_038214535.1 Anaerolineae bacterium | reverse complement strand
CTCTATCTGCATCAGGGCGGTTACCGGCTGTGCCTGCTGATTAATTTCGGGGAGAAGCCGATCGGGATACAGCGGTACGTGCATACGCCGCGATAGCCCTTTGGACCGCGTGACGCTTTGGACCGCGAAATCCTTTGGACCACGAAAGACGCGAAAGGACACGAAAGACGCGAAAGCCTTTCGCGTCTTTCGCGTCCTTTCGTGAGTTTCGTGGTCCAGACGCTTTCGTGCTCCGCGCGGCCGCTCACTCCCCACCCGGCAGCGCGGCCAAGTGGCGACGGACGATAGCAATGTTCGGGTGGTCGGGCGGCAGGGCGCGTTCGAGGATGTCCAGCGCCCGCGCGAAGTAGGCGCGTGCGCCGGCGTAGTCGCCCTGGGCGTGGGCCACGCTCCCCAGGTTGTTGAGTATCGTGGCGACGTTCGGGTGGTCGGAGCCGAGCGCCGCCTCGTCAATGCGCAGCGCCCGCTCGTAGTGCGCGTGTGCGGTCGCCAGATCCCCCTGGGCGTGGGCCACGCTCCCCAGGTTGTTGAGGCGGATGGCGACGGTCGGGTGGTCGGGGCCGAGCGCCGCCTCGTCAATGCGCAGCGCCCGCTCGTAGTGCGCGTGTGCGGTCGCCAGATCCCCCTGGGCGTGGGCCACCATCCCCAGGTTGTTGAGGTCGATGGCAGTGCCGGGGTGGTCGGGGCCGAGCGCCGCCTCGTCAATGCGCAGCGCCCGCTCGTAGTAGGCGCGTGCGGAGGCGTAGTCCCCTTGGTCTTGGGCCACGCTCCCCAGGTTGTTGAGGTCGCGGGCGACGTTCGGGTGGTCGGAGCCGAGCGCCGCCTCGTCAATGCGCAGCGCCCGCTCGTAGCAGGCGCGCGCAGTCGCGTAGGCAGCCACATCGTTGAGGTGATAGCCCAGGCTGTTCCACAGCCGGCCCGCAGATCCCAGCCCGGCGGCTTCCGCGGCGGGCGCGACGGCCTCTAGGTGCGGGCGGAAAGGCGCGACCTTAACGGGCAGGCCGGTCTGGTTGGCATCGGAGGCCAAGTCTGCCAGCGCGGCCGCCAGCGGGGGCAGCATCGAAGCGCGGCGAGACCCTTCGCTGGTTTCCTCCGGTTGTGGGGACGCTTCGGTAGACTCGCTCAGGGTGACAGGGGGGGCGGCGTCCTGGATGCGGGCGAAGTCGGCGAGCAGGGGGTGGATGGTCAGGATGGCGCGGCTGTCCTCTTCCAGCAGCCCCAGATCGAGCAGGCGGCGCTGCGCCAGATCCCAAGCGCCGTCATCTTCCGACGCTGCGGCCATTTGCAGCAACTCGGGCGGGATGGGTGCGCGCGGGGCGCAGTAACCGGCGGCGCGGAAGACGCGCTGCGCTACTTCGTCGCCTGCCCTAAGCTGCTGCCAGCTCGTCAGGAAGGTCGCATAGAGGCTGGATACGTGGCCGGTCGGGCTGTCCACGGCCCAGGCGGGCAAGCGATTGATCTCCCCATGTGAGACGGCCCCGCCCGCGGCGTCCAGTTCCGCGAGGTAATCCGCCGGGGAAACGGATTGCTTCACGTGGAGATAGGACCCGGCCAGGTGTAGCGCCAGCGGTAGGCCCCCAAGCCGGATGGCGACTGCATCGAGCGCGGCGTCGGGCGTGGCTGCCAGGCGCGGGGCGAGCTTACGCAACAGGTCGCGGCTCTCGGCCTCCGACAGCGCGCCGACCCGCTGCGTCTGTGCGCCAAGCGTCGCGGGCCAGGCCGTGCGCCGTGCGGTGACCAACACGCGCACATCGCCCAGCCGGGCCAGCAGGTCGCGCACGGCCTCCGGTTCCTCCAGGTTGTCGAGCACCACCAGCCGGCGCGGATCATCCCGCCAGGCGCGCAGGGTCGCGGCCACCTGGTCGGGTTGACCCCCCGGCCACGGCTGCACGCCCATCGCCAGCCCGCACGCGGCGATCTCCGGGTCAATGCCGGCGGTGGTCGAGACCCAGTGTACCCCCTCGAAATAGCGGCCATAACGATGGCAGAACTCGTTGGCGAGCTGGCTCTTGCCCGTGCCGCCGATGCCGGTGAGGACGAGGGCAGCAGAGGAGCGGGGGGGCTGAGGCGCAGAGGGGAGGAAGTGCGACGCAATCCTGACGAGATCGTCGGCGCGGCCGGTGAAGGCGGCGTTGCGGGGGAGGCCGGGGCGCGAGCCGGGCGGCAGCGGGCCGGGCGCTGGGGGCGGCTGCGCCGGGTCGGGCGGGGGCGGCTCGACGTATGCGAGCAGTTCGGCGACCAGCGGCTGCAAGGCCGCGAGGCGGGGTCGCAT
>JBBQRS010000224.1:0-2280 GCA_038214535.1 Anaerolineae bacterium | reverse complement strand
GGTCCAAAGGATTTCGCGGTCCAAAGCGTCACGCGGTCCAAAGGGCTATCGCGGCGTATGCACGTACCGCTGTATCCCGATCGGCTTCTCCCCGAAATTAATCAGCAGGCACAGCCGGTAACCGCCCTGATGCAGATAGAGCAGACATTGCTCGATATCCTCATCCAGGATCTCGGAACGCGCCTTCGTCTCGATGATCAGCTCGCCGGTTTCGTCCCACACCACGAAATCCACCCGGCGCTTCGTCACCACCACCTCATCGTAGACGATGGGAACCTCCACCTCGCGCTCGCATGACAGCCCCACCTTGCGCAGCGCCAATTCCAGCGCGCGCTGGTAATCCACCTCCATGCAATGCCGCCCAAGCTGCCGCTGCACGTCAATGCACGCTCCGATCACGCGATACGACAGCCCCTCAAATTCATGCCGCCCGCGCCCACCAACCTCGGCCATCCCCAACCTCCTTTAGCGCAACCAAATCTCACAGCCACGCAACCCTTTCGCGTCTTTCGCACCGTTTCGTCGAAGATCCCCGATCAGGGGGCGAATTTCGTGGTCCAAATAGTATCGTGTTCCAAAAATTCGTGAAATTCGTGGCAAAAATCCCCGTTTTCCACTTGACACCACCCGCCACCGCGTGTATAATTAGAACAAATGTTCGGACATCGCCGCCGCAAGAACGCCCAGTTTGACAACCAGGTGCAGCGCCTGGACGCGTTGCCACGGGGCGAGCGCAACCTGCTGCTCGCCCTGCTCGACCTGTTGATTCGGTTGAAAGAACGGCGGCGGCGCTGGATTATTGCGGGCGGCGCGGGCGGCCCTCGACCAGGCGCAGCAGGCCATCGAAGTGGCGCAGCACCTCCTCCCGGTCGTCCGGGTCCAGCCGATAGAGGCGGCGCGTCAGGTCACGCACATCCGGCGGCACGTCCGGCGGCAGGTCCGACAGGCTCACCAGCCCGGCGAGCTCCATCACCGTATCGGGATCGGCGCGGAAAAAGGCGGCCAGGCGGCGGATGAGGTCCGGTTTGGGGATATGCCCATAGCGTATGATGCGGGTGATGCTGGCCTCGGAGATACCGGATTCGCGGGAGAGTTCATTGCGGCCCAACCGCTGCTCCGCCATCTGCTCCTTCAGCCAACCGGCAAGGGGCGTCGTCATCGCTTCACAATCCTCCTTGTGGGGATCAAGGGTCATTATGGTGTATTGTACCACGGAGGGCGAGAGCGGAGGAGCGGAGGAGTGGAGGAGCAGGGATCAGGGACCAGGGACCGAGTATCAGGAATTGGCCGCAATCGTGCTGGCTTACCCTCACCCTGGCCCTCGCCCTTCGGGAAAGGGAATGTCGGGCAATTCTTATTTCCTGATACCTGGTCCCTGATTCCATATCCCTGATCCCTGATCCCCGCTCCCCGCGTTTTTTTGTCGCGAACAGTTCGCATATGTACCTTAACGAAAGCTTATCAAACTCAGCCGCACGCCGGAGGTGCAACATGACCCACACACCGGGGCCGTTCGTCGGGGTGGCCCCCAGGCCGGGCGCGATCGCCGTGGTGCTGCTCGATGCGCCGGGGCGGGGCGGACCCCTGCGCTTCAGCGTAGCCGCGCCGCCGGTTGCGCCCGCGCCGCCCGCCGGGTTCGGGGCCGCGCCCGCCGCGCCGCGCATCCTGGCCGCCGATCACGCCGTGCAGCGCGCCCTGCGCCGGGTCGAGCACCTCACCGCGGCCGCGCCCGTGGACGTGTGCCGCAGCGCCATGCTCGGCTACATCGCGCGGCCGCGTGGCGCGGGCGCGTTGCAGATCAACGAACTGGGCGCACTGGCGCGCCTGCGGTGGGCCGAATCTGGACTCGAATGGTTTGAAGTCGCCCCGTTGTGGCTGGCGCGCTTCGTCAGCGACGCCGATGAGGGGCGCGCCGCCGACGTGTGGGCCGCGCTCGACGCCGGGCGGGCCGGCCTCCCCGGCGGGGCGGGCGGCTACGGCTGGGCCGCCGCGCTCGCCCACGTCGCCCGCTGCATCGCGCGGCCACACTGCTACGCCCCCTGGCGGCGCGCCCTCGCTCGCGAGCTGGCGCGCTGGGGATGAGGGAGCAGAGGCCGGAAGTCAGAAGTCAGAAGACAGGGGCGCCCTTATGCAGATTAAGAAATTAGTTCGGTAATCGCCCCATCATCTTCGTAGTCGCGGCTTCAGGCGCATAGCGCGTCACACGGCGGGGGTAGACCGCGCAAAGAGTGTTTCCGCCCCGGCCACTCCGGGGCCGGGCAACACACTATTACCGGATGA
>JBBQRS010000223.1:0-2325 GCA_038214535.1 Anaerolineae bacterium | reverse complement strand
CGGGTGGTGCGCGGCGGGTCCTGGGTCAACTATCAGAGGTCCGCGCGCTGCGCCTTCCGTGGCAGGCTCGGACCCGTCGGCTTCGACGGCAATCTCGGGTTCCGGGTGGCCCTCTCCCTATCTTCCTGATATTCTGCATTTCTGACTTCTGATGACATACTGGTTTGCTGTACTTCTGGGGATGGGGTCTGGGGAAGGGGCTGCGCCCCTTCCCCAGGGTTTAAACGCGAGGCAAGAATCTTATAGGGGGGACCGATATGCCGCCTACCGCGGACGACCTGACCCGTTATCGCCTCAGCCTGAAGACTGAGCGCGACGCCGCGCTGCTTTACGCGCAGTTGGCCGAGGCCGAACCGAACCCCGACTTACAAAAGGTCTATCAGCGATTGTCGGCCACCGAATTGCAACATGCCGAGCTGTGGGCCGGCAAGCTGCGCGCCGCCGGCGCGCCGGTGCCTGAGTATGGCGCGGGCTGGCGCACGGTGGTGCTGGGCTGGATGGCGAAGCGCTTCGGGCCGAGTTTCGTCCTGCCCACCATCGCGGGCTTCGAGAGCAAGCTCGGCGCGGATTACAGTCGCCACCCCGGCCCGGACGCCGCCGCCATGGTCGCCGAGTCGCGTTCGCACGCGCTGCTCTTCACCCAATTGGCCAAAACCTCGCCCGGTTTGCAGGGCAGCGCCGTCGCGCGCTTCGAGGGGCGGCATCGCGCCGCAGGCGGCAACGCGTTACGCGCCGGAGTGCTGGGCGCAAACGACGGCCTCGTGTCGGTGTTCAGCCTGGTGATGGGCGTCGCGGGGGCCGGTGTGGGGACGAAGATCATCCTGCTCACCGGCGCGTCGGGGTTGCTGGCGGGCGCACTCTCCATGGCCCTCGGCGAGTGGCTCTCGGTGCAAAGCTCACGCGAGCTGTACGAGCATCAGATCGGCATCGAGCACCGCGAGCTGGTCGAGATGCCCGAAGAGGAAATGGCAGAACTGACGCTGATCTACCAGGCGAAGGGGGTCGCGCCGGACGAGGCGCGGCGCCTTGCTGAGCGGCTGCTGTCGGATGAGTCCACCGCGCTGGATACCCTGACCCGCGAAGAGCTTGGCATTGACCCCGAGGCGTTGGGCGGGTCGGCGTGGGAAGCCGCGTTGATGTCGTTCCTGTTGTTCGCGGTCGGCGCGGCGATCCCGGTCTTTCCCTACTTGATCTGGTCGGGCACGGCGGGGATCATCGCCAGCTCGATCTTCAGTATCCTGGGCCTGTTCGTCCTGGGGGCCGCCATCACATTGATGACCGGGCGTAACCCGCTGACGTCCGGGCTGCGACAGGTGGTCTTCGGTCTCGCGGCCGCGGCCATCACCTTCGGCATCGGCAGGCTCATCGGCGTCAATGTGATTTAGCCGGAAAACCGGTAGTTTAGCCCCTTGTGGGCGCAGGCACGCGACGCCCACAAGGGGCTAAACTACCGTGGGGAATGGGACGCCCACAAGGGGCTAAACTACCGGTTTTGTGTTTAGCGCGTGGCGAGAAGATAGGTTGCGCCCTCGGCCCCGGCCATCATGCCATGCACCGTACCTGCGGGCAGCTCGATCCGGTCGCCGGGCGTTAGCTCAATCATCCGCTTTTCTTCCGGCAGCAGCACCGTCAGGTCACCCGCGACGACGCACAATAATTCGGGATAGATGTGCATGTGCGGCGGGAACCCTTCCGCGGGTTCGCTATCCCACGTCACGACCTGAAAGCCCTCAGCAGAGAGTTGCTCGCGCAGGGCCGCCGCATTCGGGCGGCCGCGTCCTTCCCACAGGGTCACGCGCACCGCGGGTTTGGGCCGCGCCGGGAAAGGGATCACACGCGCCGGCTCGCTCACCCGCCAACCTCCGCCAGGACGAGCCCCATATCGGGCGTGCGGTAGCCGCCCAGTTGCAGCACGTGCGCGGCGAACTCCGAGCTGCGGATGATCTCCAGCAACGGGGTAAGTAGCTCGCTCTCGTAATGTTGTCGCGGGATGATCAGGTCGTAGCGCTCGATATCCAGCGGCACGAAGTCGAGGTCCAGCGCGCGCGCCGCCGCGAGGATCCCCATGCCACAGTCGGCTGCGCCCGACGCCACGCCTGCGGCTACCGCCAGATGCGTGAACTCTTGCAGCTCATAGCCCTGGATGGCGCGCGGGTCAATGCCCGCCTGACGCAAGCGATAATCCAGCAGCACGCGCGTGCCCGCCCCGCGTTGCCGGTTGATGAAGGTCACATCGGAGCGGGTCAGGTCACCCAGGGCGCGAATGGATTTCGGGTTGCCGCGCCCGACGATCAATCCCTGCTCGCGCTCGACAAAGCCGAGCAC
>JBBQRS010000222.1:0-2645 GCA_038214535.1 Anaerolineae bacterium | reverse complement strand
TCAAGCAGCGCATCGAACTCGGCTAAGCGTAGGCCGGTCATGGCCTGAAAGACTGTTGGAAAGCGTGATAGATGGTCGTAGTGTAGAAGCATGGCCGTGATTGTACCCGATCACCGGACTATTATGAAGTTTAACTACTGGCTGGCACTGGCGTCTTTGCTCGTCGTGCCGATCATGTTCTGGTTCACGCAGTTTGTGGCGCGCTACACGCGGCGCGGCTTCCGCGACCTGCAACGCGACCTGGGCGGGCTGAACGCGGTGATGGAGGAGACTATCAGCGGGCAGAAGGTGGTAAACGCCTTCCGCCGAAACGACGCCGTGGTCGAGGCGTTTCGTGAGCGCAACGAGGCTGTGTTCCGCTCCGGCGTCTCGGCCAACAGCTACGCCCTGCTGCTGATGCCGCTCACCGCGGTGCTGGGCAACTTCTTCGTGATCGTGCTGGCGGGGCTGGGCGGCTGGCTGGCGTTGCAGGGGTTGGTCAGCGTCGGCGTGATTGCCACGTTCATCATCTACGGGCAGAATTTCGTCAACCCGCTGCGGCAACTGGCGAACATGTACAACGCTATCCAGGGCGCGCTGGCCGGCTCCGAGCGGGTGTTCCAGATTATTGACACGCCGTCGGAGGTGGATTGTGTCCTGCCGCCCGCGGATTGCGCATCCACATCTCTCCCCGCGGGGCGCGCATCTGAGGATGCGCAGTCCGCGAGAGATAATGAGGGGCGCGCATCTGAGGATGCGCGCCCCGTCACGCCGGATGCGACCCTCGCGACCCTCCGCGGCGACGTGCGCTTCGAGGGCGTTCATTTCTCTTACGTGCCCGGTACGCCCATCATCAAGGGCATGTCGCTGGAGGCGCGCGCCGGACAGGTGATCGCTCTCGTTGGGCCGACGGGCGCGGGCAAGACCACGATCATCAACCTGTTGACCCGCTTCTACGAAATTGACGCCGGGCGCATCACCATTGACGACCGGGATATTCGCACCGTCTGGAAGGCCGATCTGCGCCGCCGGTTGGGGTTGGTGCTGCAAGACACCTTCCTCTTTTCCGGCACGGTGATGGAGAACATCCGCTACGGGCGGCTCGACGCGACCGATGAGGAGGTGAGGGAGGCGGCGCGCCTGGCCGACGCCGATCACTTCATCCTTCAACTACCGCAGGGCTACGAGACGATGCTTTCGGAGCGCGCCGGCAACCTGAGCCAGGGCCAGCGGCAACTGCTCTCCATCGCGCGCGCCCTGCTGGCCGATCCCGGCATCCTGATCCTCGATGAGGCTACCAGCAGCGTGGACACCCGCACCGAGGCGCGCATCCAGAAGTCGCTGCTGCGGCTGATGGCGGGCCGCACCAGCCTTGTGATCGCCCACCGGCTGAGCACCATCCGCGACGCCGACCGCGTGCTGGTGATTGACGACGGCCGGATTGTCGAAGAGGGTACGCACCAGGAACTCCTCGACCTTGGCGGCGTCTACCAGCACCTCTACCACAGCCAGTTCAAGGGCCAACAGATTTAGCACACGGAGACGCGGAGAACGCGGAAGGAAGAAGAAAAAATCTCCGCGCCCTCCGCGTCGCCGCGTGAGGAGATTGTTCGCTCGTAGTGCGCAGTTCTTTGCGCGACTGCGCACTACGAGCAATAACTGGCCCTATGTATCACACGTATTCGCTGGGGATTAAGCTTAAGCTGCCTCCGGCGGTCTTCTTCTCGTCCGGCGCAAGCCCACCGATGTGAAAATCGGCGTGGATGCAGTGGTAGATGCCGAGGAATAATTCGTGCAGCGGCTGCCAGTTGGTCACAATCGTCCATTCATCATCCGCTGAGAGGCAGCCGATCCGGCTCGATGAGGGGATCAGCGGGCTCAATGGGCGCGGGTTGACATCCTCCGGCGCGATATCGGGCGCGCGCCACACCTGCCCCGGCGTATAGCGCGCCTCCGTCGCCCAGGGCTGTGTGGGCAGGAAAGCTGGCTTGTCGTCCAGATAGATGAAGACGCGCGGCAGGATCGCGTGCGGATCGGGGTCGCCCGCGCACCCGGCGAACCGGCCCAGCCGCAGGCAGGGTTGCGCCCAGTCCACCGCGGAGGGCCGATCGGTGGGGTTGTGCGCCTCCACGTAGAATCGCACGCTGGCCTCCGTTGCGTAGATGGCGTGGTGAACGACCACGCCGTCGGCCAGCGTGTCGCGCAGGTAGAGCGCCGAACCATCACGCAGCCGGCGCGTCACCCGCGACGTGTGCGGGATCACCGTCTCGCCCCAGTCACGGTCGTGCGCGCCGGCGCGACAATACGCTTCGAGGTAAAGGATCTCCAGCGGATCGCCGGGTAACTCTGGGAAATCTACGTACAAGAATCCGTCGGACCATTGGATTGTGGGTTTTGTCATCTTCCCTCCGCGCTCCAGTTCGTAGTGCGCGCTACGAGCGAGAGGCGCACGCCAGTGCGCCTTTACGAACGGGCAGCGATTTGTTGTTCTCCCCGATACGTCCTAGAATACACCATTACCGTGTTTGCTAATTTGGCGTCCGGCGGCTTCTCAGGAAACATTAGGTTAAGAAAACCGATACGTTCCGGAGGAAGCCGCCATGGATGCCAGCTTTATTGTAACCGTGTTTGTCGTATTCGATGATCTCAGTCAGGCGTTCTTGCCG
>JBBQRS010000221.1:0-2650 GCA_038214535.1 Anaerolineae bacterium | reverse complement strand
ACCCACAGTTGTGCCCTCATCGGCCTCGACGGCGCGATCGTCGAAGTAGAAGCCGACCTCAATTCTCGCTCCCTGCCCTCCGTGACGCTGGTTGGCCTGCCCGACGCAGCCGTGAAGGAATCCACCGAGCGAATCCGCGCGGCCATCGTCAACTCCGGCCTGATCTACCCGCGCGGCCGTCTCACCATCAACCTCGCCCCCGCCGATTTGCGCAAGGAAGGTCCCGCCTACGATCTGCCCATTGCGGCGGCGCTGCTGGCCCTCACCGGGCAGTTGCCGGTCGCGCTGGAGGATGCGATCTTCCTGGGCGAGTTATCGCTCGACGGCTCGCTGCGCCACGTCGAGGGTGTACTACCGATGACCCACTATGCGCGCGAGCAGGGCTACAAGGCGGTCTACGTGCCACAAAGCAATGCGCCCGAAGCCGCGCTGGTGGAGGGCATTGACGTCTATCCGGTGGATACCCTGGCCCGGCTGGTGACGCACTTCCGCGACTACCATCCCATCGAGCCATATCACGCCGACTTCAGCCTCGACGCCGACCCGCCGCCCTACGCCACCGATTACCAGGACGTGAAAGGGCAGGAACACGTCAAGCGGGCGCTGGAGGTAGCGGCTGCAGGTGGGCACAACGTCCTCATGTCTGGCCCGCCCGGCTCCGGCAAGACGCTGCTGGCGCGGTCGCTGCCCTCGATCCTGCCGCGCATGAACCCCGACGAAGCGCTCGACGTGACCCGCATCTACTCGGTGGCCGGGATGCTCACCGACGACATGCCGCTGGTGCGCCATCGCCCCTTCCGCGCCCCGCATCACACCATCTCACACGCCGGGCTGGTGGGCGGCGGCACGTGGCCGCGCCCCGGCGAGATCAGCCTGGCGCACCGCGGCGTCCTCTTCCTCGACGAGATCCCCGAGTTCGGCCAGCACACGCTGGAGGTGTTGCGCCAGCCGTTGGAGGACAAGATCGTCACGATCAGCCGCGCGCAGGGCAGCCTCACCTTCCCGGCGGCGTTCATGATGGTCGGCGCGATGAACCCCTGCCCGTGCGGTTTCTATGGAGACCCCGAAAAAGAGTGCACCTGTAGTCCTACGTACATCAGCCGTTATCAAAAGCGGCTCTCCGGCCCGCTGCTCGACCGGATTGACATCCACATCGAGGTACCGCGCGTCCCGTTCCAGAAACTCTCCGACGAACGGCGCGGCGAATCCTCGGCGGCAATCCGCGCGCGGGTAGAGGCGGCGCGGGCGCGACAGACGGCACGGTTCAAGGGCGTGGGTGGGAATGGTGCGGGCAGAGGCGTGGGGACCCCGTCCCTACAGCAGATGATGACGAACGCCGACATGGGGCCGACGCAGGTGCGCGATTACTGCGAAGTGGGCGAGGCGGGGCGGCAACTCCTCGGCGCGGCGATGCGCCAGATGAACCTCAGCGCGCGGGCCTATCACCGCATCCTCAAGCTGGCGCGCACCATCGCCGACCTCGCGGCAGCCGACGCCATCCAGCCCGCCCACATCGCGGAGGCGATCCAGTATCGCCCGCGCCGCGCGGATTGAAAGCGGGCATTGCTTTAATACGCGACCCTGATCAGGGCGAAAACCCGCATTGTCAACCCCCGGCTATGTGGCTATAATAAGGGCTGAGGGGACTATCCAATGACTACCAATGTGCTGACGATCCCATATTCCGATGAACTGCTGCTTTCGCTCAAGAAAAGCCCGGCAGAGTTCGAGGCCGAAGCGCGCCTGTTACTGGCCGTTAAGCTCTTCGAGCTGAACCAGGTTTCCACCGGTGTCGCGGCGCGCCTGGCAGGCATGGGCCGCGTCGCCTTCATGTTTGAGTTGGCCCGGTTCGGGCTTTCACCGTTCGGCCAGGAACCGGATGAGTTGGAACAAGACCTGGGGAATGCCTGAATCCGCGCGACGAGTCGTTGTCAATGCCACGCCGATCATCGCACTGTCGTTGATCGGTAAATTCGACCTGCTCCATGAACTCTACGGCGAAGTTGTGACACCACCGGCGGTATATTCGGAAATCCTCGCGGGCGGGTCACTCGGAGTCGGTAGGGCAGAACTCTCGGAATCAAACTGGTTGCATGTTGTTACTTTGCAAGACCCTCAGCGCGCCGATCTACTGCTGGCTGATCTCGATCGCGGCGAGGCCGAAGTAATTGCCCTTGCGCAAGAGATAGGCGCAGATCTTGTTATCCTCGATGAGCGCCTCGCGCGCCAACACGCTCAGCGACTTGGTTTGCAGTTGACCGGAACTCTCGGCGTGCTGCTCAAGGCCAAAAAGCACGGACTCATCCTTGCCATCGCTCCGCTGATCTCAGAGCTTCAATATGGCGGTATCTGGTTATCCGATGCGCTGGTCGAAGAAGCGCTGCGCCTAGCCGGAGAATCTTGACACGAACAGTCTGACGCCATTCAGCCCGCCCACATCGCGGAGGCGATCCAGTATCGCCCGCGGAACCTGGGATGAGCCGAACAATGAAACCGAAGGAATGCAGCCGGCTAAATAAGTCCACAAAAGTCATTGGGGATTTCCAATGACAGACAGCACTTCGGCGCGATGGCTGTCGAGATCGGTTAGGAACTGTTCGACGGCGGCGACCAGGTCGGTAATACTGGCGAACAAGTGATTATGCGTGAC
>JBBQRS010000220.1:0-2700 GCA_038214535.1 Anaerolineae bacterium | reverse complement strand
TCAAGCAGCGCATCGAACTCGGCTAAGCGTAGGCCGGTCATGGCCTGAAAGACTGTTGGAAAGCGTGATAGATGGTCGTAGTGTAGAAGCATGGCCGTGATTGTACCCGATCACCGGACTATTATGAAGTTTAACTACTGGGTAATTGGCATAAAAAGGGTGCGCGTATATTGAGCCGACGGGCGGCGCGCATGCCCCCGCCGCCACGCACTGTACGTATAGTGCGTTGGTCACCTCGGTGCGGTCAATGTAGTAGGCGTCCAGATACACCGTGTGCAACGGCAACTCGCCGTATTCGCAGGCATATCCCCCGTTATGCGCCGGATCGCAACCCATCTGGAACGTGCCGGCGGGGATCAACGCCATTCCGGGCGGCGGCGGCGGTTGCTTCAACACCAGCGGCAAAAACAACCGGGCGGCATCTTGTGGCGAGATACCCGGCCCTTCCTGCGCGTGGGCGATGAGCAGGAACCCAGTGTTAACGACGAGAGCGACTAGGACGAGGATCAGCAGGCGGCGAGCAAACGTGTGATACGAGGCTTTCATCGTTGACTCCCTCTACTGGTTGAGCGAGACGCGAGGATCACTAATATGACACTTTACCCCCCCCCCGTTGTCAAAACCATGATCCCGCGCATGTTTCGCAGAAAATCGCCAATACTCATCGGCTTAGCTGGAACTGCAATCCCCTATGGGTTTTTATCCGCTGCCCTCAGCCTGTGATACACTTTCCCCGATATGACCACCGAACCCGTCTGGAAGCGCTATCTCACCGATTACAATGAGGGCCTCGGCCTCGTGTACGAGCGCTTCGTCCTCAACGATTTCCTGCTCAAGCTCAAAGGGCACTACGGTTTCTACTCCGTGCTGGAGGCCCCGCTCTACGGGATGGCGGGCGTCAGCGGGATCAACAGCGTGGCGCTGGCGCGCGTCAAGTCGCCGGTGACGCTGGCCGACGACGACGCGGAACGGCTGGCAGGGGTGGAACGCATCTGGGGTGAGCTGGGGCTGCGGGCGACCTACTCGCTGGTTCCCGATTGGGCGCGCCTGCCCTACACCGATAATAGCTTCAACTTCGTGTGGAACTGGGCCGCACTCTGGCGCATCGCGCAGCCGGAGGCGTTGCTGGCCGAGATGGCGCGCGTCACGAACGATCTGGTCTTCGTTGCCGTGCCCAACCCCGTGCAGGTGGGCTATCTGATGCGCAAGTACATCGTCGAGCCGGAGTTCGTCAAAGAGGTGGATGAGCGCTGGACCGACATCGGGCTGATCCGCCGCACGCTGGAATCGCTGGGGTTGACGGTCCTCGAACAGGGTGTGCTCGATGTGCCGCCGTGGCCCGACACGGTGATGCCCGCGTCCGAGTTACTGGGCCGGTTGGGCATCAAGAGCAAGAAGATGCAGGGCAAGTTCGAGGGCGAGGGCTGGACCTGGTCCACGATGGCCTATTACCTGGGCTGGCAGCCCGACCTGTATCAGCGCGTGATGAAGTACGCCTGGCTCGACCGGTCGCGGCTGCCCTGGCAGGTGAAGCAAGTGTGGGCGCATCACCGGTGGGTGCTGGCTCGCAAACCGGTCGCGTGAGATGCTTCGCATCGCTCAGCCCTTTGCAAAGGTGAGTTTTGTCATTCTGAGCGGGTTAACCCTCAGAAGGCCGCTACGGCGTGATTCCAGCGAAGAATCTCCGTTTGCGAGTCGAGACCCTTCGCTAGAGTCCAATCATGAAGAACATTTAGTTGTTAACCCGCTCAGGGTGACAGTACAAACCTCAACCTTACCTCCATGGCTGCTCGACCCGCGACTGCACATCCTCCTGATCTTCCTGGTCGCCGCGTTCTTTCGCTTATGGCAATTAAATAATATCCCGCCGGGCCTGTTCGGCGATGAGGCAACCGACGGCCTCGACGCGCTGGATGTGTTGGCGGGGCGCGGGGCGGTCTTCTTCCCGGCAAACTACGGGCGCGAAGGGCTGCACATGTGGATCGTCGCCGCGGCGTTCCGGTTGCTGGGGGTGATGCCGTTTGCGCTGCGCCTGCCCTCAGCGGTCGCGGGGATCATCACGGCGCTGGCGACCTACTGGCTGGGGCGCGAACTAGCGCGGTATCATCTGCGGGAACGGGACGCCGCGGCGTGGGCCGTGACCCTCGCGCCGCTGGTCGCGCTGGCCGCGGCGCTCTACACGGCCACCTCTTTCTGGCACGTCCATTTCAGCCGGTTCGGTATCCGCGGGGTCTTCACGCCGATGTGCGGGGCGCTGGCGTTTGCGGTGCTCTGGCGCGCGCTCAACGCCGCGGAGAACGGGCGCAACGGCTACGCCTGGACCGCGGTCAGCGGGCTGTTCCTCGGCCTCAGCCTGCATTTTTACACGGCGAGCCGCTTTTATCCCATTTTTCTGGTGCTCTTTCTTATCGCGCAGGCGCTGATCGGGCGCGACGCTGCGCTGCTTCGTCGTTACGGCAAACTATTCGTCCTCGTTTTCGCCGTCGCCGCGCTGGTATTCCTGCCGCTGGGCCTCTACTTCGTGCAGCATCCGGGCAGTTTCATGCAGCGCGCCTCGGAGGTCGCCGCGGTGGGCGCTGGAAACCCGGCAGCGCGCATGGCGCAGGCGGCCTGGGCCAACGTGCGCCAGTTCATCGTCCCCGGCAAAGGCGACACGGCGCAGTTTTACAATCTCCCGGGCCGCGCCGTGTTCGACCTGCT
>JBBQRS010000219.1:0-2973 GCA_038214535.1 Anaerolineae bacterium | reverse complement strand
CCTGGCCCCCGGCCTCTTCGACCGCGTGGGGCTGGCGGATGCGTTGTCGCCAAACTAAAAAACCAAAAATACCTCCGGGTGCCCCGCGACCCCGCGTTTTTTTTTACTAACCCCGCGTTGCCGCGGAGCACGCGGAGATCGGACAGGATGCACAGGATTCACAGGAATGATTTTTTAAATCTTGTGCATCCTGTTCGTCCTGTCTATGTCCTCATTGCACGAGAAACTTCCGCAAGTATTGGCCGGTGTAGGATTCAGGGGTACGCGCGATTTGTTCGGGCGGGCCTGCGGCGATGAGTTGGCCGCCCGCCGCGCCGCCTTCCGGCCCCAGGTCAATCACTCAATCCACCGCTTTAATCACATCCAGGTTGTGTTCGACGACGATCACGGTGTTGCCCGCGTCTACCAGGCGTTGCAGCACGTCGAGCAGGCGCGCGGTGTCGGCCAGGTGCAGTCCGGTGGTCGGCTCGTCGAGCAGGTAGAGCGTGCGTCCGCGGGCGCGGCGACCCAGTTCCTTCGCCAGCTTGACGCGCTGCGCCTCGCCGCCCGACAGCGTGGTGGCGGGCTGTCCGAGTTGGAGATACCCCAACCCAACGTCGGCCAGCACCTGAAGCCGTGCGCTGGCGTCGGGTACGTCCTCGAAGATCGCCAGCGCTTCCTCGACCGTCAGATCGAGCACCTGCGAAATGTCGTGTCCCCGATACGGCACGGCAAGCGTCTCGGGGGTGAAGCGGCGGCCATGACAGACCGGGCAGCGCACTTCCACGTCGGGCAACAGTTGCATCTCGACCGTCAGCACGCCCATGCCTTCGCAGCGTTCGCAGCGCCCACCCGGCACGTTGAACGAGAACTCGCGCGCGGTCAACCCGCGGCGACGCGCTTCGGGCGCTGCCGCAAAGGCGGCGCGGATTGGCGTGAACGTATCCGAGTAGGTCGCGGCGTTCGAGCGCGGGATGCGCCCGATGTGTGCCTGGTCAATGGCGATGATCTTGTCCAGATGTTCGACGCCTTCGATGGCGTCGTGCGCGCCCGGCGTCTCGGCGGAGCCATACAGCCGCTGCCGGACGGCGCGCTCGAGGGTGTCGAAGACCAGCGAGGACTTGCCCGACCCCGACACGCCCGTCACCGCGATCAACAGGCCCAGCGGCAGCCGCACGGTGATGTTCTTGAGGTTGTTGTGTCGCGCGCCGCGGATGATGAGGGCCTCGTCGCCGGGCGCGCGGCGATGTTGTGGCACGGGGACCGACGCGCGCCCGGCCAGGTAGTCGCCGGTGAGCGATCCGGGCTGCGCGGCGACCTGCGCGGGCGTCCCCACGGCGACGATCTGCCCGCCGTGTTTGCCGCCGCCGGGGCCGAAATCTACCACGTGATCCGCGGCCGCGATCATTTCCAGGTCGTGCTCGACCACGAGGACGGTGTTGCCCAGGTCGCGCAGGCGGCGCAGGACGCCGATCAGCCGGTGCGTGTCACGCGGGTGCAGCCCGATGGTCGGCTCGTCGAACACGTAGAGCACGCCGCTTAGCCCCGAGCCGAGCAACGACGCCAGCCGCAAGCGCTGGGCCTCGCCCGCGGAGAGGGTCGGCGCGGCGCGTTCGGTGGACAGATACCCCGCGCCGACTTCGATCAGCCGCACGATGCGCTCGCGCAGGGCCTCCAGGATCGGTTCGGCGATGCGCGTTTCATCCGCGCTCAGCGCGGCGGGGAGCGCGTTCAACCAGAGCAAGAGGTCATCGAGCGGGAGGCGCGAGACGGCGACGATGGTCTCCCCGTGGACGGTCACGGCCCGGCTGGCGGGACGCAAGCGCGTCCCCGCGCAGTTGGGGCAAGTTTGAATGACGACGAACTCTTCCAGTTTCTCGCGATATTCGGCGTCCTGGATGCGTTCGGCGTAGCGACGCAGCAGATTGGTGGCGATCCCCTCGAAGCGCCCGGCGCGCACCGTGGTGGGCGGCGCGATGTCGGGGAAGTGGCGGCGGTAGAGGGGGCTTTCCACGCCATAGAACAACAGATCGCGTTGCGCGAGGGGATAGTCTGCAATCGGCAGCGCGGGGTCGAACGCGAAGCCGTAATGCGCGGCGGCCGCCAGCAGGTTCGCGACGTGGTAGTTGATCTGAACGGCGTTCCAGCCGGCGACGGCCCCGTCGAGGAGGCTCGCCCCCGCGTCCACCAGTTGCGCGATGTCCGCCTGATGGATGACGCCCAGCCCGGTGCAGGTGGGGCAAGCCCCCTCGGGTTTGTTGAACGAGAAGTGCGCCATGCTCAACAGCGGAATCGGCGCGCCGCAATGTGGGCAGGGGGTGATTTCCTCTGTGGTCGCGCCATCGTCGTCCGCGCCGGCTTCGCCCTCCCAGCCCGCGCCGATCGGGTCGAAGGCAGGCGGGATATTCTCGCCACAGGTCGGGCAGGGGCGCTGCCCCAGCCGCGCGTAGAGCACGCGCAGATAGCTGTAGACATCGGTGGTCGTGCCGACCGTCGAGCGCGGGCTGTGGTTGGTGAGATGCTGATCAATGCTGACGGAGGGGGAAAGCCCGGTGATGTTGTCAACGGGAGGCTTCGTCAGCCCGTAGGGCGCGAGTCCCAGAGCCTCCAGGTACTGGCGCTGACCCTCCCGGTGCAGGATGTCGAACCCCAGGGTGGACTTGCCCGAACCGGACAGCCCCGTCAGGACGACGAGCCGGTTCTTCGGGATGTCCAGGCTGACGTTTTTCAGGTTGTGCAGCCGTGCGCCGCGAATCGAAATGGTCTCGGGCATGTGCTCTCCGTGGGCTATGGTCTTGCCTGATTCTATAATCTGAACAGGAGCTGTGTCAATGGCGGCACGTGCTGCATGGTGCTGACTCCGCGGGAGATGGGGCGCAGCGGGGCCAGGAATTCTAAATGTAGGCTGGGGGCGGGACATGGGGGCGGCGGGAATGGCGCCGTCCGAGGCCTGAGTGGGGCCGTAACCACCCTGGCCAGTGGATGGAAGGTGTG
>JBBQRS010000218.1:0-3008 GCA_038214535.1 Anaerolineae bacterium | reverse complement strand
TCGAAGCGCAGCTCGAATTGGGGTGCGACTATCGGGATTGGGCCCGCATCCGCGGCGCGTGGGCGGGGGATGACCCCGATCAGCCTGCGCAGGATGAATTGTACAGACGCGGCCAGGAGGCTTTCAGCGCCGCAGTCACGGCGGCGGGGGAGGAGGCGGGGTTTGCGCACATTCTGATGAATGCCCGGATCAACTGGGCCTGGCTCGAGTACTCTATGGGCAATGGCGAGGCGGCTGAGGAGTTGCTAAAGACGGCCACGCAAGACGATACGGCGCAGAGTTATCTGATCAGCGGAGGCGCAGGAATTCCTAAGCAGGATAAAGGCGAGATGCCGCCGCTCTTCTGGATGCACCTGGGGAAAGCCGAACTGTTGCGCGGCCGGATGGCAATGGAGGTATTCAAGGACGCCGCAAAACGCGCAGCGAAAGCCGAAGCCGACGAGGCTCTGCACGACGCCGCTGAGCATTTCACCCTGGCGCTCGCCTATGACCATCAGTTCGCGGAGATGTTCCGCGATCTGCGCCGGGGGCAAGAGGCCATCTATAATGACTTGAAGGGTCTGAACAAGGGGGAGTTCGACGTCTTCATGGCCGGGGCTGAAAATGCCGCTGAGGAGTACCTTCTGGAAGAGCCGACGCATCTTCAAAAGTTCGTGAGGGGCGAGTTTGGTGTGGGCGTATCTGATGTTGACGACTCCGAAGAGCTTGATTTGTGATGCGCCTGACTGTGCGGCGCTACATGAGTGGCGACCTGGGTAGCCTGTGGGCGACGATTGACGCGGTGTGCGGCGCGGTGCCCTACATGGCTACTGACCGCTTCGAGCCGTCGCCGGCGTGGCGGCGAGTCCTGACGCAGCCCGCTTGCCGGGATCACCTGTTGCTGGTGGCGTTGGATGGGCACGATGTTTGCGGTTGGTGCCGGCTCTTCCCGGTGGGTGACGACAAACGCTCCGCTTTCGAGTTGGGGATCGGCCTTCGGGCGGCGTATTGCGGGCAAGGCTGGGGCAGCGCCATGCTGCGCCGCGCGCAGGCCTGGGCACTGGCGCGGGGCGCGCGGCCCATTGTTCTGGAAACGCACCCGGACAATCTGCCGGCGATTCGCTGTTTCACGCGTTGCGGTTTTCGCGACCTGGGCTTGCGTTCTGCGGAGCGGCTGGAGATGCGGTGGGTTGCGACGGTTACGCAAGGCGCGCCTGTGCATGTGGGCGCAACGCTTTCGACATACGATCTGAGGTAAAGATGAGCGAGTTTGCGCGGATATGGCAGCTTCGATTCGGCGGCGGGGCGGAGCAAGATTGCGCGTGCGCGGAAGAAGGCGGCGAACCGGTCGTTGATCGTCTCGTCGCGGGCTGCGACGTGGAATCTGATTGCGCCTGCGCCGTGGCCGAGCCGTGGCCGGACGCGGGCGTGGATGCAGCCGGCGGCCTGTGGCGGCGCGCCGGTGAGCTGCACGTGACGCCGGTGGACGCGGGTCACGTCGCCGCGTTCAATGCCGCGCGCCCGGCGGGCATCGCGCTGCTCAACCTGTCGGCGCAAGCCCTGCTCGACGATTACGCCGCGCCGCGTCCGCTGCGCCGGGTCGAGGCAGACCGGCGCCTGGCCGCGTTCGGCGCGCTGGAGCGGGTCGGCGGGGAGACAACGTTGGAGGCTGCGCCGCGCGCCCGGACGCTCACGGCATGGCTGCACGTGACCAACCAGTGCAACCTGAATTGTCGCTACTGCTACGTCAGTCAAACGCCGGAAACGATGGATCCGGCGACCGGCGACACGGCGCTGGGGGCGCTGGTGGATGAAGCGACGCGCCACGATTTCGCAGGACTCAAACTTAAGTACGCCGGCGGAGAGCCGACGCTTAACTTCGCCCTGGTGCGGCATCTGCATCGCGTCGCCCGCGAGCTCACCGCCGCCGCCGGGCTGGAGTTGCACGAGGTGTTGCTGACGAACGGGCTGCGGTTGACCGAGGATATGCTCGCGTTCCTGCGCGATAGCGACATGCGCCTGATGATCTCGCTCGATGGCGTGGGGGTGGTCAATGATCGCCAGCGCGCGCCGGGTCGAGGGGTGGGCGCTTCGGAAGTCGTGATCGAACGCATTCGGCAGGCGCTCGCGCTGGGTCTGAAGCCACACCTCTCCATCACGATCACGGCCCTGAACGCCGGTGAGATCAGCGAGGTGATCGAATTCGCGCTCGAGCACGATCTGCCGTTCAACCTCAATTTCTACCGCGCGAACCAGGGGCAGCCGGATCTCCGCCCGTCCGATGCAGCGTTGACGCAAACCATGCGAGACGTCTTGGGGGCCATTTACGCTCGGCCATCCGGCGCGCATCTCGCCAACGTGTCCTTCGACCGCCTGGCGCTGGACGCACCGAGGGCCCACGCGTGTGGCGCGGGGAGTAGCTACGTGGTGGTTGATTCCCGCGGTCGCGTGACACGGTGTCACATGCAACTACAGCAACCCGTCACTGACGTCGCGTCAAACGATATCCTTGGCATCATTCAGCGTGAAGACGATTCCTTCCACAGTCTGCCCGTGACCCAGCGTCTCGACTGCGGGACGTGCGCGTGGCGTCACTGGTGCGCCGGCGGCTGTCCGCTGGATACGTTCCGCGCCGAGGGAAGATGGGACGGCAAGTCGCCTTATTGTGCAGTGTATCAGGCCATCTTGCCCGAGATGTTGCGACTCGCAAGCCTGCGGGTTCTCCGCGAAGCGCCGCTGCCCCATTAAGAATCTGTCCGAAAACTGCGCGTTGCTCTCCTTCGTAGCCTGACCGGCCACTTTGTAGTGGCGGCTTCAGCCGCTGTCGTGCTCCCAGCCACTACGAAGGAAAAGACATGATGATCTGGGAATATTCGGATAGATTCTAACTCCCCGGTTCGCCTTCATCCCGGCCCGGCCCGATCTTCGGGGCCGGGCTTTTTGTTGGCCTCAGGTTCTTGTCATGTGCGTTTTCCGACCCTCGCGGAGGGCGCATCCACAGATGCCCACGGCGCGGGGGTCTCAGCCTG
>JBBQRS010000217.1:0-3070 GCA_038214535.1 Anaerolineae bacterium | reverse complement strand
CTTGTATGTTGGAGGTGGGTTGATTTGGTATGAGATAATGCGGATTGACCCCAGGTTTCGGAAGGGGCGGAGAAGCTCATTAGCGATTTGAGTCGCAGAACTCGGTGCAAAGATTCGCTCCCGCCCCTAGTCGTCTGTCAGAGAACGGACAATATCCTAGGCGTGCTTGAGTGGTAGATAGCTCAGCCTGAATCACAAGAGTGTTCTGTTACAGACGGCGCAGTGGATGGTTCCAGGAGGTTGTGCATGTTGACCCCTATTCTCGGTATTGACATCGCCAAAAAGACCTTTGATGTGGCGCTGCTCAAGCCTAGCAGTGTGTGTGCTACAGGCCATTTCAACAATAGTCCTGTCGGCTTCCGCCAGCTGGCGAATTGGCTGGCGCACCAGGATGCTAGGCACGTTCATGCCTGCATGGAAGCCACCGGTCGTTACGGCGATGCGCTAGCGCTGGCCTTGCATGAGCAAGGGCACATGGTTTCGATCGTTAATCCGCTGCGCATCCGCGCCTATGGCCAAAGCAAGCTCTTGCGCACCAAGACAGACAAGGCGGATGCCAAGCTCATCGCCGATTTCTGTGCCACTCAGTCTCCCTCCCTCTGGCAGCCGCGTTCGATTTTCCAATCTCACCTGCAGTCTCTCTCGCGCCGTCTCGACGCGCTCAAGCAAAACCACAGCCAGGAAATCAATCGCTTAGGCGCCCAGGATCCCTCGCCCGATGTGCGTCGTTCGATTGAAGAGCACATCGATTTCCTCAACCGCCAGATCGAACAGCTCGAACAAGCCATCGCCCGCCTGCTCGACGAAAACGATGCCTATCGTTTACAGGTCGATCTGCTTTGCTCGATCCCCGGCATCAGTCACCACACGGCCGCCAAGTTCTTGGCCGAGGTCCCCGACATCAGTCGCTTCCCCCAAGCCAAGCAGATCGTCGCCTATGCCGGCCTCTGCCCCCAACAGCATGTCTCCGGCACTTCTGTACGCAAGAAAACTCGCCTGGCCAAAAGTGGCAGTTCCTCCTTGCGCACCCTCTTCTATATGCCCGCCCTCTCTGCTATGCGCTACAATCCCCTCATTCTCCCCCTCGTCCAGCGCTTGCGCACCCAGGGCAAACACGCCAGGCTCATCCTCGGCGCCGTCATGCGTAAATTACTCCATCTCGCTTACGGCGTCCTCAAAACCGGCAAACCTTTCGATCCTCTCTACCTTTCTGCACCAGCCGACCCTTGACTTGCAACACAATATCTTTGCAGTTTGACCTTGGTTGCACCGCGGCGCGTTGTCAGGTACACTACTGCCCGCGAAATCCTGAAGCAACCGCCTCTTCCACTCGAGGTTGAACGTGGGCCAATTGACACGCGTGCAAAAATCGACCTGGTTCGGCGGCGAGCGTCTGCCGTCGAAGTACTGGTTGCTGTTGCTGGCGCTGCCTGTCTTGGGCGCGCTGGCCTTTGCCGTCTTCCAGCCGATCCAGGTGCTGCCCCGCATCGCACTGGCGCCCGGCTTCGCCTTCACCGACCAGAACGGCGCGCGCCTGACGAGCGATGACCTGCGCGGCAAGCTCGTTTACTATACCTTTATGTATACGCACTGCGAAGCGCCGTGCCCGCAGCCCGTCGAAGGCCTCAAGCTGATCCAAGAGACGGTCGACCAAAGCGGCAGCGGCTTGCCCGTCGAGTTTGTCGCCATTTCCTTCGACCCGCAGCGCGACACCCCGGAGCGGCTGCACCAGTTCGCGCAAGAACAAGGCCTCGACCCAGCGCGCTGGCATCTGATCAGCGGCGACGCCGCCCAGCTGAAGAACGTGATCGGCGGCAGTTTCGGCGCCTACTACGACCAGGCGGACGACGGCAGCCTGCGCTTTGACCCCATGTACGTGCTCGTGGACGGCTGGGGCATCAAGCGGGCCTTCTATCGCACGCCTATGCCGGACCCGGCGCGCATTGCACGCGACATCAAACTCATCAACCAAGAAGCGGAGAACAGCGAAGGCGTCAACCGCCTGGCCTATGAAGCCGCGCATCTGTTCCTCTGCTATCCGGACTGAACGGAACTGAGCTATGACCGCCCCACAACCGGCTGTTGACCCCACGCCTGTCGCACCGACCGCGCCAGAGCGCCCCCAATCGATCTACACGCGCATCCTGTGGGTGGTGATAGGCGTGATCCTCATGCTGGCGGTGGCCGCGCTGCTCGTATGGCGCTTCCGCCCGCCGGAACTGCACGGCATGTTGATCCAATCGCCGCAGCAGGCCGAGGACTTCACGCTGATGACCTCCACGGGCGAGCCGATGAGCCTCAGCGACTTCCGCGGGCAATTCGTCTTGCTCTATTTCGGCTACACCTTTTGCCCGGATGTGTGCCCCACCACGCTGAACGACCTCAAAGCCGCGCGGGAGATCCTCGGCCCCAAGCGCGCCGAAGACGTGCAGGTGCTGATGGTTTCGGTCGACCCGGAACGCGACACCGTGGAGCAGCTCGCCGGCTACCTGCCCTACTTCGATCCCAGCTTCCTGGGCATGACGGGCACGGTAGAAGAGATACAGGCCCTCGCCACGCGCTTCGGCATCTTCTTTGAAAAACACGAAGGCACGTCCGCAGCCGGCTACTTGGTCGACCACACCGCCGTGGTGACATTGATAGACGATGAGGGGTACGTGCGCATGATCTTCCCGTACGGCACGTCCGGCGCCGACATCGCGGCCGACCTTGCCTATTTGATGCGATAAGTTGCGATAAGTTGATGTCCGAGCAGAATTGAGGAGAGTGGGTGTGAGAAAAGAACCGGATACGCCACAAGGAACTATTGCACTGTTGCTGGTCTATGTCCTGATTATTGTATTCCTGTGGGGCAACGTCTACCTGACCATGCTGTCGAGAGGGGTGACGCAATGAACGAGCCGCAGCCTGAATCCGCCGCCCCTGAACCGATCGAACCCGTTGAACCCGTGACGGCAGCGGGCCATGACGCACCGCACGCCGCGGCTGCGCCCGTAGGCGAGACGCCCAAGGCCGAGGAAAGCGCCGATACGCTGCACGTCGATTTTTTCGAGGGCGCGTGGATGCGCAT
>JBBQRS010000216.1:0-3094 GCA_038214535.1 Anaerolineae bacterium | reverse complement strand
TGCGGAAGCGGCGACGGCTGGAGCAGCGTCTCGTCGAAGGGGAGTGTCCCGCCCAAGGCGGCGCAGTGCGCGCGGAAGTCGTCAGCGGTGCGGAGTGCGGCGATGCGTTTGTGGATCAACCAACATGCCTTACTCTCGCAGTTGGTCGCGCAGGCTCTTGACTGCGTCGGCAAGCCGGGTGTGCATCCTGTAGAGCGCGTGCCACTCGAAGACGTCCGCATCATCGCCCATCTGTCCGGCCTGGTAGCGCGCGGCGAACTCCGCGGAGGTCATGCCGTAGCGTTGCTCGAAGCGCGCGAGATCGTCGCTCAGATCGGCGAGTTGCGTCTCGTCTTTCTGAACCTGGTGCTCCAGGAGTTTACGCACCGTGAAGTCGTCCACAGCCTCACCTGCCTCCGCTCAAATAGGTTGGGTGGCCCGGCTGACGTTGACCGTGATGCTGGTCAGGTCCTGTAGAGAAAGGACCTGGCCGGCGAACAGGATTTCCAGCCCCAGAGGCACGCCGTCTGCGTCTACATCTACGTAGATGTATTGCCCAACGGTCAGCGTATCATCCACTTCCCCGGCACGCAGGTGAACGTAGATGGCGTCGGCCTGCGGATCATAGTCAATCTGCATTTCTCATCTCACTCTCAGTCATTGTACATCAAGCCTGGCGTCGCGACAATCCTCCGCCACAACAGGGGTATCCACCGGCGTCAGTCCTACCCCTCCGCGCGGCGGTGGCACAACCGGCGCGACCTGATGTACAATGGCGAGAAAGCTGCGGGGCCGTGAAGGCGCAGCGCGCGGTGATCCAGGGAGGCACATCATGTACCCCACCGATATGTATGAAGGGATGCCGGCCGAGACGATCGTGATCCGCGGGGCGCGCGGCCGGGGTGAGGCGCGGTGACCGCCCAACGCGGTGGATACCTGAGCGCCGCGGCTGCGCAACAGCAGATTACGCGCGACTACCGCTGGAATTTCGCGGTCAACGCACTGGATGGCGCCAGTTTCTGGTTCGGGATGAGCTTCATCTCCGCCACGGTCATCCTGCCGTTATACGTCAGCCATTTCACCGATAACCCCCTGTTGATCGGCCTGATCTCCTTCCTCGCGGTTTCCGGCTATCTCCTGCCGCAGCTATTCATCGCCAATGCGGTCGGGCGTGCGCCCCGCAAGAAGTTCTTCCCGGTGAACCTCGGCTTCTTCCTCGAACGCCTGCCCATCTTCTTATTAGCCCCGGCGGCCTATCTGCTGGCGATCGGCCGACCCACCCTGGCTCTGGTTGCGTTCTTCCTGCTGTATGCCTGGCACACCTTCGGGGCAGGCGCGATCATCGTGGGCTGGCAGGATATGATCGCTAAGATCTTCCCGGTAGCGACGCGCGGGCGGTTCCTCGGCATCACGAACTTCATCGGCAACGGCACCGGCATCCTGGGCGCGCTGGCGCTGCCGATCGTCCTCCAGCGGTATCCCTTCCCGCAAGGTTTCGTCATCGCCTTCGGCGTTGCCGCCAGCCTGGTCTTCATCTCCTGGGTGTTCCTCGCGCTCACCCGCGAGCCGGCGGTTTACAGCAGCAAACCCGCAGTGTCGCAACTCGAGTACTTCAAGTCGCTGCCGGAAGTCGTGCGCCGCGACCACAACTTCCGCAGCTATCTGCTCGCGCAGATCGTCTTCGCGCTGAGCGGGATGGCGACCGGCTTTCTGGTAGTTTATGCCGTGAAGAACTGGAACCTGGGAGACGCGCGCGCCAGCGGCTTCACCATCGCCCTGCAGATCGGGTTGACCGTGGCGAACCTCTTCTTCGGTTTCTTATCCGACCGGACGGGCCACAAGCTGAGCCTGGAGATCTGCATGGGACTCAGCGTCCTCGCGCTCGTCCTCGCGCTCGTGGCCCCCGGCCCCGTGTGGTTCTTCGCGATCTTCTTCCTGCGCGGGGCCGTGAACGCGGGCGTCTTCATCTCAGGCACGGCGATCGTCTATGAGTTCACCGATGCGGAGAACCGCGCCACCTACATCGGCCTGGCGAACACCATCCCGGGGGTGGCCGGCACCATCGCGCCCCTGATCGGCGGTTGGCTGGTCGGCGCAATCAGCTACCAGACGATGTTCAGTGTCGCTGCGGCCCTGGGGACGATCAGTTGGATCGTGCTGCGCTTCTTCGTGCAGGAGCCGCGGACCGTCAAGCCGACCCTCGACGCGGTTGCGGGGTGAGGCTGTTACGCTATGGAGGCACATCATGTATCGCACCGATATGTATGAAGGGATGCTGGCCGAGACGATCGTGATCAACGGGGCGGGGGGCGATCTGATCAACGCCTACTTCGCCCGCCCGCTCGGCCCGGGACCCTATCCCGGCGTCGTGCTGATCCACCACCTGCCGGGGTGGGATGCGTGGTATCGCGAGGCGACGCGCAAGTTCGCGGCCCACGGCTATCTGGCGCTCTCGCCGAACCTGTACTTCCGCGAGGGCCACGGCTCGCCGGAGGACGTGGCGGCCCAGGTGCGCGGCGCGGGCGGCGTGCCCGACGATCAGGTGGTGAGCGATGTGGCCGGGGCCTTAAGGTATCTGCGGGCGCTGCCCTATGGCAGCGGCAAGGTGGGGGTCTTCGGCACCTGCTCGGGCGGACGCCATGCCGTGCTGGCCGCGAGCCGCATCCCGGCGGGGTTCGACGCGGCGGTGGATTGCTGGGGCGGCCGCGTGGTGATGGGGCCGGAGGAGCTGACACCCAAACAGCCCGCCGCCCCGCTGGACTACACCGCCGACCTGGGTTGCCCGCTGCTCGGCCTGTTCGGCGCGGAGGACCGCAGCCCCTCGCCCGAGCAGGTGGCGCGCCACGAGGCGGAGTTGCAGAAGTACGGCAAGGCGTATGATTTCCACATGTACCCGGACGCGGGCCACGGTTTCTTCTACGACAACCGGCCCAACTATCGCCAGGAGCAGGCGGTGGACGGCTGGGGGAAGCTGTTCGCGTTTTTGGGGCAACAGTTAGGCGCGTAGCCTGCTCAGCCATCTTTGTAGTCGCGGGTTAAGCCGCCCGGGGGGGGAGCAGAGCGGCTGGAACCGCGACTAAGAAGATGGTTGATCGCGAGTAGTTTGTTGTGGGAC
>JBBQRS010000215.1:0-3096 GCA_038214535.1 Anaerolineae bacterium | reverse complement strand
TGGACGGCTTCGACACGGATACGAACGTGATCCTGATTGCGGCCACCAACCGGCCCGACATCCTGGATCCGGCGCTGTTGCGGCCGGGGCGGTTCGACCGGCAGGTGGTGATGGATCGGCCCGACGTGCGCGGGCGGGAAGCGATCCTGAAAGTCCACGTGCGCGGCAAACCGTTGGAGCCGACCGTGAGCCTGGAAGTTATCGCGCGCGAGACTCCCGGCTTTGTGGGGGCGGATCTGGAGAACCTGGTGAACGAGGCGGCGATCCTGGCGGCGCGGCGGAACAAGCGCAGCATCGGGATGAGCGAGATTCAGGAGGCGGTCGAGCGCGTGATCGCCGGGCCGGAACGTCGCAGCCGGATCATCTCCGACGAAGAGAAGATCATCGTCGCCTACCATGAGGCGGGCCACGCGCTCGTGATGCAAATGCTGCCCGAGTCCGACCCGGTGCATAAGATCAGCATCATCAGCCGCGGTATGGCGCTGGGCTACACGATGCCGTTGCCCAAAGAAGACCAGTTGTTGTATGGGCGTAACAAGTTACGCGACGAGCTGGCCGGGTTATTGGGCGGCCGGGTGGCCGAAGAAGAAGTGTTCGGCGATATCACCACCGGCGCCAGCAATGATCTCGAGCGAGTAACCTCGCTGGCGCGCCGCATGGTGACGCAATACGGCATGAGCGATCAGCTTGGGCCACAGACCTTCGGCGAGAAAGAAGAGTTGGTCTTCCTGGGGCGTGAAATCGGCGAGCAGCGTAACTACAGCGAGGAAATCGCTGAAGAGATTGATAAGGAAATTCGTGTTCTGGTAGATGAGGCATACGGCCGGGCGCGTGAAATCGTGCGCACCTATCGCGCCAAGTTGGATGAACTCGCGCAACGCCTGATCGAGAACGAAACCATAGATGTGAACGAGTTCCAGGCGATCTTCGCGACCCCGGATGCCCCGGTGCAGACGCCAGTATAAATCTCGCCGTTGCGACTGAAGGTCGCCGTCAATACGACATCCTTGCAGCGTGACGGTTTGATAGCAGTTCATGCTGCGCCATATGGCCCCGCCCCGCCGGCGGGGCTATTCATGTCTGCGGAGAAAGAACGTGACCGATACCCCACCCCCCACCAGATCCGGCGCGCCGCTGATCAGCAGCACCGACTTGCTGATGCTGAGCGTCGTGATTATCTGGGGCATCAACTTCAGCGTGCTGAAAGTCGTCATGCGCAGCATGACGCCGCTGGCCTTCAACGGTCTGCGGTTTTCCCTCGCCACCCTGGTGATGGTCCTGATTTTGCTGTGGCGGCATGAGTCGTTCCGGGTTATCAAGCGCGATATCCTGCCTATCATCCTGCTCGGCATCGTCGGCCACACGCTATACCAGGTCTTCTTCATCACCGGCATGGCGCGCACCACGCCCGCCAACGCCTCACTGGTCATGGCGACGGCCCCGATCTTCGTGGTGATCTACGGCGCGATCCTCGGCGTCGAGCGGGCCAACCGCTGGATGTGGGTCGGCATCGTGCTCTCCTTCCTGGGGTTGATCTTGCTCATCGGCGGCGGCGGCGGCGTGAGTCTGGACACCCAGACTATTCTGGGCGACCTGCTGGTGCTGGTCGCAGCGATGTTGTGGGCGGCCTACACCACGGGCAGCAAACCGTTGCTCGCGCGCTATTCGCCGTTGAAGTTGACCACGTTGAGCATGATGGCGGGAACTGTGCCGTTGGTGTTCATCTGCATTCCACAGATGCGCGCGCAGGATTGGGGCTCGGTCGGGTTGGGCGCATGGACGGGGGTCTTCTATTCGGCGGTCTTCTCGGTAGTGCTGGCCTACCTCGCGTGGTACACCAGTGTGCAGCGGGTGGGCAGCGCCCGCACCGCCGTCTATTCCAATCTCACGCCGGTGGTGGCGATCCTCGTCGCGTGGATCGCGCTGGGCGAGATGCTCGCGCCGGTGCAGATTGCCGGCGCACTGGTCGTCCTGGCGGGCGTCATGATCACCCGGCGCGGCAAGGTGACCGCGGTTCAGAAATCGGAGCTTGCGCCGCCGATCGAGGTGGAGGGGAGCAAGGTGAGTGGCTCGGCTGTCTAAATTGTCCTATCAACTCAGAACGTACTATCTCGGCGGCTGGTCGCTCCAACGCTGGGCGATGACCCTGGCCCTGGGCCTTGCGGCGCTCTTGGCGCTTCAGTGGGTCTTGCGCGGGCAGCCGCCGACGCCGTGGTGGCACTGGTTGCTGCCCGCCGCGCTCGTGCTGGGAGCAGTGACGCTATGGACGCTGGGCCGGTGGTCGGCCTCCGGGTTTTATGTGAAGTTTGACGCCGAACCGGACGCAGCCCTACCCGCGCCGGTGGCCCTCAGCCCAAACGATAAGGTTGTGATGCGGGCGACGGGTCATTTCGCCGTTGAAGATCGGGCGCAGGATTTCGCTGATTTACAAAGCTACTGGCGCACGTTCGCCTTGCGCGAGCACACCGTGATGGCCGCCGCGCCTGATAGCCGCTTTCTGGTGTTAGGTCAGTTCCCCGAAGAGTTGATCGGAATGTGGTATATTTTCTTCACGCCGGAAGCGATTCGCGAGGTGACGCCGGGGCGGCTCACTTTCGGCGCGGACGCCGGCCCGGCGCTGCGCGTGCGCTATACCCGCACCGAACCCAACGCCAACGCGAAGAAGCCCCCGCGCGTGATCGCCGAAACGGCGTATCTGAAGTTCGCAGACGAGGATGCGCGCAATCAGGTCTGGGGCGATCTGCTGGTGGATGATGTGTCCGCCGTGCGCGCGTTGCGCGGGCAATTGCGGTGGGAAGGGGATCTGGCCGCGCTGCGTGAGTCGCGCAACATAACTGATCTTTGATTTAATGTTGCGCCGGAATCTGAATTTGATGTAAAATGGGTCTATGAGAAAGGTGCAATGACTGAACAATCTGGGTCGGCGTCACAAGAACGAACACGCGTTTATTTGGTTACCGTGATTGCTAATTTGGCGTCCGGCGGCTTCTCAGGAAACATTAGGTTAAGAAAACCGATACGTTCCGGAGGAAGCCGCCATGGATGCCAGCTTTATTGTAACCGTGTTTGTCGTATTCGATGATCTCAGTCAGGCGT
>JBBQRS010000214.1:0-3113 GCA_038214535.1 Anaerolineae bacterium | reverse complement strand
CATTCGTGGTAATCTACTCCTGATTGCTTGCTGCACACCATGCTTCAGGAGGCGACTCATGTCTACGCTGATCCCCGGCGACGTTGCAACCAACGGCTTGAACATTCATTATTACAGGACGGCGGATGCGCCGCGCTCCCGCCCGACGCTGGTGTTACTGCACGGCATCACCGACAGCGGGCTGTGCTGGCCGCGCGTCGTCAAGGCGCTCGCGGGCGAGTATGACTTGGTGTTGCCCGATGCGCGCGGGCATGGTCTGTCGGACAAGCCGAAAACCGGTTACGCGCCGGATGACCACGCGGCGGACGTGGCGGGGCTGATCGAGGCGTTGGGGCTGGATCGCCCGGTCGTCATCGGGCACTCGATGGGCGGGCTGGTCGCGTCGCTGGTCGCCGCGCACTATCCCGGCCTGGTGCGCGCCGCCGTCCTCGAAGACCCCTCGTGGCGTTCGGATGAGCGTTTGGGCGGGGCCACGGAGCGCGCGGCGGCGATGGACCAGTGGCGCAGCACGATCACGGAGCGCCAGGCGATGACGCCGGAACAGGTGATCGCCACGCGGCAGGCCGAGCAGCCCCGGTGGGAAGAAGAGGAATTCCCCGATTGGTCGGTGGCGAAGACGCAGGTCTCGCCGGACGTGGTGGAGTTCATCCTGGCGATCCCGCCGTGGCAAGAAGTGGCCCGTGCGTTGCAATGCCCCACGCTGCTGATTACCGCCGATGTGAAGCAGGATGCCATCGTGACACAGGCGCAGGCCGCCGAGGCGCAGGCGTTGAACCCGCTGATCGAGGTCGCCTACGTGCCCGATGCCGGTCACAACATCCGCCGCGAAGATTTTGCCGCTTACATGACCGCGCTGCGCGCATTCCTGACAGAGATTGATTCATAGCCCCCTCTTGTTCGTAGTGCGCTGTCCTCAGCGCTGATGTGCGGCGCGCCGGGCGCTGAGGACAGCGCACTACGAACAGGTACCCATCACAAGGAAAGAGATTTATGGCTGAGATCATTCACGATTGGGAAAATCCGCAGGTGTTCGAGCGGAACCGCAAACCGGCGCACGTCACGCTGACGCCGTATCCCGACGCCGATTCGGCGCTGGCGGGCGACCGGATGGCGTCGTCCTGCTTCAAGCTGTTGAACGGCGCTTGGCGCTTTACCCTCGCGGCGCGACCGGAGGAAGTCCCCGCGGACTTCTACGCCCCTGATTTCGATGCGCGCGGCTGGCACGACTTACCCGTGCCGGGCAACTGGCAGATGCACGGCTATGACCAGCCGCGCTACATGGCCGCGGATTACGGTTTCGATATCTCACGCCTGCCGGGCGTCCCGCTCGAAAACCCGGTGGGACTCTACCGGCAGAGCTTCGAACTGCCCGCGGACTGGGACGGCGAGCGGGTGTTCCTCGTCTTCGACGGCGTGGATTCGGCGTTCTACCTGTGGGTCAACGGGCAACAGGTCGGTTATAGCCAGGACAGCCGTCTGCCCGCCGAGTTCGACATCACGCCCTATCTCGTGCCCGGTGAGAACTTGCTGGCCGCCCAGGTGTACCGCTGGTCGGACGGCAGCTATCTCGAAGACCAGGATATGTGGTTCCTGAGCGGCATCTTCCGCGATGTCTATCTCTACGCGACGCCGGAGGTGCATCTGCGCGATTTCTGGGCCCAGACCGAGCTGGACGGTGACTATCGCGATGCGACGCTGCGCGTGCGGCTGAACGTGCATCATTACGGCGCTGACGGCGGGGAGCGCCGCGGCCGCGTCGAGTTGACGCTCTACGATCCCGCGGGCAAGCCGGTCTTCGACGCGCCGGTGGCCGTCGCGTTCCGGGTCGAGCCGGGCGCGGAGGCCGTGTTGGAGGTGGAGAAGCAGATTGCGAACCCGCTGAAATGGTCCGCCGAACACCCGCATCTCTACACGCTGCTGCTGACGGTGACGGACGCCGACGGCGAGGTGCTGGAGGTCGAGCGCAGTCGAGTGGGGTTCCGCGTGGTGGAGATCCGCGACGGCAAGGTGTTGATCAACGGCGCGCCGATCTTGTTCCGCGGCGTCAACCGGCACGAGCATGACCCCGAAACCGGCCACGCGGTGACGGTCGCCTCGATGCTGGAAGACATCCTGCTGATGAAGCGCTTCAACCTCAACAGCGTGCGCACGTGCCATTACCCCGACGATCCGCGCTGGTATGACCTGTGCGATCAGTACGGGTTGTACGTGATGGACGAGGCCAATATCGAATCGCACGGCGTGTGGGATCGGCTGACCAAAGACCCCGCCTGGCGCGACGCGTTCCTCGACCGCGGCAGCCGGATGGTCGAGCGCGATAAGAATCACCCGTCGGTGATCATGTGGTCGCTGGGCAACGAATCGGGCTACGGGCCGAACCACGAGGCGCTGGCCGATTGGATCCACGCGCACGACGCGACCCGCCCGGTGCATTACGAATCGGCGCGCAGCGAGCCGTATCTCGACATCGTCAGCGTGATGTATCCTGCAATGGACGCGCTGGCGAAAATGGCGCAGACGCCCCGCGAGACGCGCCCGCTGGTGATGTGCGAGTACGCGCACGCCATGGGCAACAGCCCCGGCAACCTCCGGGAGTACTGGGAGATCATCGAGCAGTACCCGCGGCTATGCGGTGGCTTCATCTGGGACTGGGTGGATCAGGGCATCCTGCAGCACACCGAGGATGGCGAGCCGTGGTACGCCTACGGCGGTGACTTCGGCGACACGCCGAGCAGTTTCAGCTTCTGCCTCAACGGCATCATCTTCCCCGACCGGTCGCTGCACCCGGCGATGTGGGAGGTGAAGAAAGTCTATCAGCCGGTGGTGGTGGAAGCGGTGGACCTGAACCGCGGGATCGTGCGTGTCCGCAACCGCTATTTCCACACCGACCTGAGCGGGTTGAAGATCGCGTGGGCGCTCTCCGCCGACGGCGAGGTGGTGCAGGCGGGCGTGCTGCCGCCACTGAGCACGCCGCCGGGCCAAAGCGAGGAGATCAAAGTTCCGTACACCCGCCCCGACCTCGCGCCGGGCGTGGAGTATTGGCTCGAACTGAGTTTCCGGCTGGCGGAGGCGCAGACCTGGGCCGACGCGGAGCATGAGGTGGCGTGGGCGCA
>JBBQRS010000213.1:0-3363 GCA_038214535.1 Anaerolineae bacterium | reverse complement strand
GCGGTAAGCACCACAAACACATCTTTGCGTTGGATCAAGGGGATCAGCACGAAATCCGCCAGAAGCCGCACGACGCCGGGCAGCGCGTCGGGATCCGGGGAGGCAGGCAGTTCGTCCAGACCGTCAACGAGGAGGACGCAGGGCTTTTTGGTGTCGGTCAACTCAGCGCCGAGGCGGGTTATCAGGTCGGACGGATGATCTATAGACCCTTCCACCCAAAGGGCTGCTGCTCCTCGCGCCTCAATGGTCCACCGAAGCAACTGACACAAAACCTTAGGCGCCAATTCGACCGGTGATTGTCCGGAAATAGTTCGCTCCCAGGATGGATCTAACTTCAGGTTTTCGAAATCGCTTACGAAACACAAACGAAAGAGAAGAATATTGGGGAAGTCCTTATGAATCTTCTCCTGCGCGCGACACATCAACCACGACTTACCTGACCCCGCCACTCCGCTCACGCGCAGCAGCCGATCCCCGTCCGGTAGTTTGCCATCGACCAGCTTTTGTGTTTGATGGAGAATCTTCTCAAGCGCCTCCGTCTGATTGACGTGAAAAGCATCATTGTAAGGGAGCCGTCCGTCTTCGGTCATCTTCGTGGAATCCTCCCCCCACCGAATTGCCTGCAAAAAAACAGCGCCAGCCGATCCCATGGTGATCACTGGCGCTGTCTTAGCCTGGCCTCTCCTGTGGTGTGTGCCGCGCTTCAGGGGCGGTGATGAGCCTGTTTCGGTTTTCTCACATCGAGATGTCTCAGCAATGCCCTGCCCAGATCTTCATACTCCAGATAGATCGGAGCGCCACGCCGCCGGACGTGCTCGACGAGCATCAACTCGGCGACGCGTATCGCGTCTCTGGGCATCATCAGGCCTGCCTTCTCGAGCTCGATCACGATCTCAGTTTCCGCGTCGCCCAACTCGGGGGAAGAGATGCCGCTGAAACTCCCCAGGGCGCCGCGGCTCGCCGCCCTGAGCCGTTGTCGTACCATCCTGATGAGGTCATCCCTTGTCCAGGAAATAGTAGCACGGAGAGGATTTGTTGTCAATAGTGCGGAGGAGTACAATTTTAGGCTGCGCTCACCTCCAGTTGGCAAAAATGCCTTGATGAAGACCGGCCTGTCCGCCCAAAGTTGATCGTCCCCAAAGAGAGGCGCCATCATGGCGATCGCCCGATCGGGATCGTCGGCCAGCGTGGGGTATGCATCGAGGCCATCCACCAACAAGTAGAGCGCCTCATAGCCCAACGCGCCGATGACGAACGTCACAAAGCGACTCCAACGCTCCTCAGGGCGCTGGGGTCGGGAACCGGGGCCGGGGTCGAGCGCCACGAGCCCCTTCCATGTCGCCTGCACGCGTTCCGCCGATGGCTGAGCTGCCAGGCCGAACGCAGTCGGATCCACCAGGCTGATCAGCGCGTCCAGCCCGCCGTCGGCGATGATCTCGGATACATACGCCAAACCCCACCCCAGATCATCTTCCAGGATCGCGCGGAGTTGGCGGTGCGCTTCGATCGCGCGAAGTTGGCGGTGCGCTTCTGCGTCAACAGCATCCAGCAATTGTGGTTGATAGAGCAATTCGACAAGCAAAGCCCGCACTGCCGCTCGCAACAGCGCGACGGTGAAACGGGCAGGGTTGGGGGGTATCCCGCCGACATCCTGCGGCGACGGCGCGTTGAATATGACCGCCAGCAGCCTGCGGCCGTTACGCCTGAGCCGGCAATCGTGTGCGAGCCAGGCCCGCGCCGCGCTCTTCCCTGCGCCCGCCCCCGCGACGACCAGCGCGTGCTGATCGCTCCACAGCACCTCCGACACCGATCTGTCTACCACGAAATATTCCGGGAGCCGGCGGTCTGCGCCCGCGTCCGGCTCCCGGAAAGGATCATAGATCAGGCCGATCTCCGGTTGCTTGATATATGCGTCAACCGACGCCTCCGGGGATAGAAGAGCGCCATGATCATTGTGGGCGAGCGAGGGCACGCGACGACCTCTCTTTAGTCCGGCGCCGTCAGTCGGGCATCGGGGCCGGTCGGTAACGAATGTTGGCAGCACCGCAGATTCACTTTCGAGTTCGAACTTAGCAATCGGGGCTTGATTCATCTTTTATATCCCAATTATCGCAGATCTGCCGTCACACGATCATCGCAGTTCCTCGAACGTTCGTCGCGGTTATCTCACGATTATCTCACGGAGCGTCAGGCAGCCTTCAGGCAAACCCCCGCATTGCGCGCCGAAACAATCAACGATTGCCGGCCGGGGAACGGCTCAACCTCTTTGCGCAGCCGCCACAGCGCCGTATCAATCGTTCCGCGCTCCCCGGGGCCGGGCGCGGCATCTTTCGGGAAGACGTAGCGATGGAGTTCATCCCGGGAGACGTAGCGGTTGCGTTGCGCCAGCAGGCACTCCAGCACCTTGAGCTCCGTCTCGCCCAGCCCGCGGATCACCCGCCAGCCCACGATCACCGAATCATCGGCGGCCATCCGCACGCGGATCGTCTGCCGCCGGCTGATCTCCTGCCATTGCTTTGTGCTCAGTGGACAGCGCGCCTCACCCGGAGCGCGCAGGTATTCGGCAACCAGGGGCTTGACGGTGGTCAGCCAGCCGAGGGGAGAGTTGCCGCCCAGCCGGCGCAGCCACGGCTGGAATTCCGGCGCCGCGCACAACGCGGCCAGCGGAAAGTCCGCCTGACCCGTAGCCAGCGCCAGCCGCCGCTCTACGATCTCGCGCAGGCCATCGGCCCCGTCGTCCGTCCCCGCCCCCCAGTCCAACCGGTAAATATCCATGTAGCTGCGTTGCACGGCTTCCGATTCGATCACCAGGTCCTGCAACTCGGTGGGGGTCAGGATCTTGTACGTGTAGCCGGTCATCTGGAGCAGCGGCAAGGTGGCGAGGAAAGCGCGCAGCGACCGCTCGAGCGGCATCTCGGCGGTGGCCCACTGTGCGCCGAGGCCGTCGGCAAACACCCAGATGCCGTCCAGATCCACGCGCCGCAACGCCTGGAGCAGCAGGTTCGCCGCGTCCATCGCCGATACGTCGCCGACGTCGACCGGCGCGCCCTCGGGGGCGAGCAGCCGCTCCGTGAGCTGCCGGCCCGGATCATCGGGGGCATCGGCCAACAGCAGCAACCGCGCCGGCGCGTCGTCCGCCAGACAGCGTCGGATGAACCAACCAAATGCGTCCTGCACCCAACCGGCGGCCCCGGTGTAGCGCGCCGGTTCGCGCACCAGCCGGTGCACCAGGGCGCGCGCGCCGAGCGCCAGGATCGCTTCGAACTGCGAGCGCGAGTCTTCCCAGGGCGTCAGCGCGCCCGGCGACGATTCGGGCCGCCATTCGACGATCAGGTTGCGCGGGTGGGCGCGCGCCATCAGCGC
>JBBQRS010000212.1:0-3605 GCA_038214535.1 Anaerolineae bacterium | reverse complement strand
GTGTCTCGTTGGTGTTTCTTGTGTTTCCACAACCCCCCTGCTTTGTATTTTCCGCCCCCCCCCCCCTTTTGTGTCCGGGCTCAGGGGGGCTGCCCAACCCCCGCCGCCCCCCCTCACTACGAAGGGGAGCGACGCGCAGTTTTCGTATAGATATTAATTCTAAATTTCCGCCAGCGCGCGTAAACCAAGTGTGTAACCGCGCGCGCCGAAGCCGGCGATCTGGCCCAGACAGACGGGCGCGATCACGGACTGATGCCGGAACGCCTCGCGCGCGTGGATGTTGCTCAGATGCACCTCGACGGTGGGTAGATCCACCGCGGAGATGGCGTCGCGCAGGGCGTAGGAGTAGTGGGTGAACGCGCCGGGGTTGATCAGGATCGCGTCGGCCCAGTTGCGCGCCTCGTGGATGGCGTCAATCAGCGCGCCCTCGTGGTTCGATTGGAGGATGCGCAACTCGATCTCCGCTTCGGCGGCAATCGTTTCCAACATCGCGTTGATCTCGCCCAGCGTCGTGCTGCCATAGACGCCCGGTTCGCGCGTGCCGAACAGGTTTAAATTAGGGCCATGCAATACCAGGATGTGCTTCATGCGTTTGGCTCCTCTCGGATGGTCTCCAGTGCGGCCAGCACCGCCGCTTCCGACGGCGCTTCGATGATCGTCACTTCGCCGATGCGCAGTGGGACGATGAAGCGCAGGGCGCGGCCGCGTCGCTTCTTGTCCGTGCCCATCGCGGCCAGCGCGGCCCCGGGGTCGAACGCGTGCGCCTGCGGCAGACCCAACTTCTCGACCATGCCGCGGACGCGCACCGGCAAGTCGCGGGCGCATAGCCTCAGCTCGGCGCTCAGCTCGGCCGCGGCGATCGTGCCCAGCGCGACCGCTTCACCGTGGCGCAACTGATAGTCAGACAGTACCTCCAACGCGTGGCCGAAGGTGTGCCCCAGGTTGAGCCAGGCGCGGTCGCCATGTTCCAGCGGGTCGCGCTCGACGACGCGCACCTTGACGCGCGCCGCGTCCGCGATCACCTGCGCCAGCGTGCCCGGCCCCGCCGCGGCGATCTGCTCGAACAGCGCCGGGTCGCGGATGATGGCGGCCTTGAGCACTTCCGCCAGCCCCGAGCGGAACTCCGCCGACGGCAGCGTGGCGAGCAGTTCGGGGTCAATCAGCACCCGCGCCGGTTGCTTGAACGCGCCCACCAGGTTCTTCCCGCTGGGCAGGTCCACGCCGACCTTCCCGCCAATGCTCGCATCCACCATCGCCAGCAGGCTGGTGGGGACCTGCACGAACGGCACGCCGCGCAGCCAGGTGGCCGCGGCGAACCCCGCCATGTCGCCGATCACACCGCCGCCCAGCGCGATCACCGGCTCACCGCGCGCCAGCCGGTCGGCTGCGAAGCGGTCGTAGAGCGTGGTCACGACAGCCAGGGTCTTGTTCGCCTCGCCCTCCGGGATTTCATACACGCTCGGCGCGAACCCGGCAGCGCGCAACGAATCGAGCAGGGTCGTCGCGTGATGTGCGCCGATCTGCGGGTTGGTGACGACGGCGCAACGCCCGGCGGGCAGCCCGGCATCGAGCAACCGTTCTCCTGCTTCGCCCAGCAAACCGTCCGCGATGAGGATGTCGTAGCGCGTGGCGGGCGAAATCCCCTCGACGGCCGGTATGCGCACCGGCATCCGATAGCCGCCCTCTGGCAGCCCCGCCGCGATGCCCATCACGCGCTCCGCTGCGGCCTCAACCGGCAGCGGGCCGGTGTTGAGATGGTGTGTCACGGCTGCGTAGGCCCCGGCGCGCTCGGCCAGCAGATCGGCGATGCGCTGCATCCGGTCGCCGCCCGCCAGCATGGGCCGTCCGTTGCCGCCCGCCAGCCGGGTTGCAATCACGTCGGGCGCGGCTTCGAGGCAGATCAGCGCGCCGCCGGCCTCCAGCGCCGCGCGGTTGGCCGGGTCCATGATCGCGCCGCCGCCTGTCGCGATCACCTGGCCCGCCGGTTCGCGCATCTCCCGGCAGATTTCAGACTCAAGGGCGCGGAAGGCGGGTTCGCCGTCCTCCGCGAAGACCTCGGGGATGGGCTTCCCCGCCCACGCGACGATCAGGTCGTCCAGGTCCACGAAGTCGCGGCCCAGGCGCGCGGCCACCTCGCGGCCGATGCTGGTTTTGCCGGTCCCCATGAAGCCGGTCAGGACGATGTTTTTATTGTCGCTCATGTCAGGCGCTCCACGCGTCGTAGCCGAATCGCCATGCCTCGTTGTCCATCGGCAGGTCCTCCAATCGGCTGCGCCGCAAGGTCTCGAAGCGGGGGGTCTGTTCGGCCACCGAGTCGCCGCCCAGCTTGCGGATCAGCTCGTCGGCCAACACCCAGGCGACCATTGCTTCCGCGATCACCACGGCGCGCGGGACGGCGGAGAAGTCGGAGCGCTCGTAGCGCGTGGGTGAGGGGTCGCCCGTGGCGAGGTCCACCGATTGGAGCGGCGTCAGCGTGGTGCTGATCGGCTTCATGGCGGCGCGCACCACGATCGGCTCGCCGGTGGTGATGCCCCCTTCGAGGCCGCCCGCGCGGTTGCTGGAACGCTGCAACGCGCCCGCGTCGTCGCGCAGGATCTCGTCATGCACCGCGGTGCCGGGCTTGCGCGCGTTCTCGAACGCGGGGCCAAGCTCGACGCCCTTGATCGCCTGGATCGAGCCGACCGCGCCCATCAACCGCCCGCTGAGCCGCCGGTCGAAGTGGACGTGGCTGCCCAGCCCCGGCGGGACGCCCAACGCGACCACCTCGAACACGCCGCCGATCGTGTCGCGGGCCTGCATGATCTCCCAGACGCGCCGTTTCATGGCTTCGGCGGTCTCCGGGTCGGGGCAGCGCACGTCGCTCTCCTCGGCGCGGGCGAAGCGTTCCTCGTAGGGCAGCACGGCGGGCGGCGGCAGCGCCGTCTCCACGTCGCCGATGGCCGTGACGTAGCCGCCCACGCGGATGCCGAAGAGCGCCAGATACGCCTTGCAGACCGCGCCCGCGGCGACGCGCGCCGTCGTCTCTCGCGCGCTGGCGCGCTCCAGCGCGGGGCGCAGGTCGCGATAGCCGTATTTGACCGCGGCGGTCAGGTCGGCGTGACCGGGGCGCGGCACCGTCATCGGTGCGACCTCGCGCTCGGCCCACGATTTGTAGTCGAGGTTGGCGATCTCCAGCGCGATGGGCGCGCCGGTGGTCAGCCCGGCCATCACGCCCGCGGTGATCACAGCGTGGTCGCGCTCGATCTTCATCCGCCCGCCCGCGCCGTAGGCCTGCTGGCGGCGCAAGAGCTCGCGGTCCACGTCGTCAGGCGTGAGCGGCACGCCCGCGATCATCCCTTCGAGGATGGCGGTGAGTTTGGGGCCGTGGCTCTCGCCGGCCGTCAGGAAACGCAATAGTGACATGGGTACTCCAATGTGGTCGCTGCAACGGATGAAAAGCGGACACCTGCCCCCACCGCAGGTGCGGGGTAAGCGGATATTTCTGGAGTGGAGGGGGTAGTCGGGGCTTTGGGGACCCGCGGTATTAGCATTGACCGGGAAAAACACCACACCCCCACCACCACCCCCCCAAGGGGGTTTGGGAGACGCGGATAAGGGAAGATACG
>JBBQRS010000211.1:0-3606 GCA_038214535.1 Anaerolineae bacterium | reverse complement strand
GGGGCCCACCCCGGTGTTTGATTTAAAAATCCCCGGGGGGGCGCGGCTCCCGCGGTTCACCCCCCCGACTCTTTTGCCCCAAAAACCCGCCTCACGCCTCGACTCCAATGCCTGAAAATCGCCGCCGTTTAGAATTCCCGTGAGCGGGTGAGTTGGGCAGTCGCCTCACCAATGCTATAATGCCGGGCAACGTATGACCCATTGTTGGAGCCTGTCCATGTCCCTGACCATAAAGCAGGTCGAGTATATCGCGGCGCTGGCGCGCCTCGGCTTGACCGAAGAAGAGAAGGCCGAGTACGCGGAGCAACTGTCGGACATCCTCGACTCCGCCGCCATCTTGCAGGGAGTAGACACGTCCGCCATCCCACCCACGGCGACCGTGTTGCCCCTGCGCAGCGTGATGCGCGATGACGCCGTCGCGCCGTCGCTGCCCGTGGAAGACGTGCTGGCGAACGCGCCCGACGCGGAAGCCGGCTATTTCCGCGTGCAGGCCATCCTGGATCAATCCGGCTGACCGCGCCGCATCTCCCTGAAACCGAGGCGTTTGTGTTGCACCAGCTCACCATTCACGAAGCCGCCGACCAACTGCGGACGGGCGCGATCAGCGCCGTCGCGTTGACCCAGGCCGTGCTCGACCGCATCCTCGCCGTTGATAACGACGTCAAGGCATACCTGACGCTGACGCCTGAGACCGCGCTGGCGCAAGCCGCCGAGGCCGACACCGCCATTGACGCCGCGCGTAAAGCGGGCGCGCTCGACGCGCTGCCCGCGCTCACGGGCATACCGCTGGCGATCAAGGACGTCATCACGGTCGAAGGGGTCGAGACGACGTGCGGCTCGCAGATCCTCGCCGGGTACATCGCGCCGTATCAGTCCACCGTGGCCGGTCGCCTGCGGGCGCGCGGCGCGGTGATCCTCGGCAAGACCAACACCGACGAATTCGCGATGGGGTCGAGCACCGAGAATTCGGGCTATTTCACCACGCATAACCCGTGGGACCTGACCCGCGTGCCAGGCGGCTCCAGCGGGGGCAGCGCGGCCGCCGTCTCCGCCGACATGGCGACGGGCGCGCTGGGGTCCGACACGGGTGGCAGCGTGCGCCAGCCGGCCGCGCTCTGTGGCGTGGTCGGCGTCAAGCCCACCTACGGGCGCGTCAGCCGTTACGGGCTGGTGGCGTTCGCCTCGTCGCTCGATCAGATCGGCCCGCTGGCGAAGGATGTGACCGACGCGGCCCTGTTGCTGGAGGCGATCGCGGGATATGATCCGCGCGACAGCACCAGCGTGAACGTCGCCGTCCCGGATTACGCCGCGGCGCTGCGCGACGGCGCTTCCCGACCGCTGGCCGGGCTGCGCGTGGGCGTGCCGCGCGAGTATTTCGTCGCCGGGATGCAGCCGGAGGTGGAGGCGGCGGTGCGCGCCGCGGTTGCAAAGCTGGCCGACCTGGGGGCCGATGTGGTGGAGGTCAGCCTGCCGCACACCGAGCTGGCGCTTCCGGTCTACTATCTGATCGCGCCCGCGGAGGCGTCGGCCAACCTGGCGCGCTATGACGGGATCCGCTACGGCCTGTCCGTGCCGGGCGAGACGCTGTGGCAGACCTACACCCGGACGCGCGGCGAAGGGTTCGGGCCTGAGGTGAAGCGGCGCATCATGCTGGGCACGTATGCCCTCAGCGCGGGCTATTACGACGCGTACTATCTCAAGGCGCAGCAAGTCCGCACGCTCATCAAACAGGATTTCGACGTGACGTTGCAGGATGTGGACGTGATCGCCTGCCCCACCACGCCGACCACCGCGTTCCCCATCGGCGAGAAGGCCGCCGACCCGTTGCAGATGTACCTGTCGGACATTTTCACGCTCTCGCTCAACCTGGCGGGGATTTGCGGGATGTCGCTGCCCTGCGGATTCGACGCCGCGGGGCTGCCGATCGGGCTGCAACTGATCGCGGGCGCGTTCGCCGAAGAGACGCTGTTGCGGGCCGCTTACGCCTACGAGCAGGCGACCGATTGGCATACGCGCCGCCCGAACCTGACAGCCAGCGCACCCGACGGAGATATGGCGCAATGACGAACGATCCGTTCGCCCCGTTCGCCGCGAAGATGGCCGCCGCCGGGTTGCCGGAACTTGCCATCCGCAGCTTCCAACGTTACTACACGCAGCTTGCCGCGGGCGACACCGGGCTGATCCCGGAGGCGGAGATCGAGCCGGTGGAAGGACTGCCGGATGCGGAGGAGTTGCCGGACGAGTTGGCGACGGTGGGCGAAGCCGCGCTGCCGCACACAGTGATGGTCAAGCTGAACGGCGGGCTGGGCACCAGCATGGGGCTGGAGAAGGCCAAATCGCTGCTGGTCGTCAAGGACGGGCTGACCTTCCTCGATATCGTCGCCCGCCAAGCGTTGAGCAGCGGCATCCCGCTGGTGTTGATGAACAGCGCCAACACGCAGGCGGATTCGTTGTTACTGCTGGGCAACTATCCCGATTTACAACACGGCGACATCCCCCTCGACTTCACGCAGCATATCGTGCCCAAGGTGGATCAGGAGACGCTGACGCCGGTGGATTGGCCGGATAATCCGGAATTGGAGTGGTGTCCGCCCGGTCACGGCGACATTTACGCCGCGCTGGTGACCAGTGGAATGCTGGAGACCCTGCGCGCTGCTGGCTACCGTTATGCGTTTACGTCCAACGTGGACAACCTGGGCGCGACCATTGCGCCGGCCATCCTGGGTTACTTCGTCTCGGAGAGGTTGCCCTTCATGATGGAGGTGGCCGACCGGACGGTCGCCGACCAGAAGGGCGGCCATCTGGCGCGCCGCGCGGCGACCGGGCGGCTGCTTCTGCGGGAGACGGCGCAGTGCCCGCCCGCCGACACGGAGGCGTTTCAGGACATCACGCGGCACCGCTATTTCAACACGAACAATTTGTGGATCAACCTCGACGCGCTGGCCGATCTACTGGCGCGTTCGGACGGCGTGCTCGAGCTGCCGTTGATCCGCAACAGCAAGACGGTGGATCCGCGCGACCCCGATTCGCCGCCGGTGTACCAGCTCGAAACGGCGATGGGCGCGGCCATCGAGGCGTTTGATGGGGCAGGCGCGTTGCGCGTCCCGCGGGGCCGGTTCGCGCCGGTGAAGACCACGGACGACCTCCTCGGCGTGCGCTCGGACGCCTACCTGCTCACCGACGACTGGCGGGTGATGCTCGACCCGCGCCGCGACGACGAGCCGCCGGTGGTGGACCTCGACCCGCGCTACTACCGCCTGATTGACGATTTCGAGGCGCGCTTCCCCGCCGGCCCGCCCTCGCTGATCGCATGCACTCGGCTCACGGTGCGCGGCGACGTGCTCTTCGGCGCGGGCGTGGTCTGCCGCGGCGACGTAGAGATCGTGAACGACGCGACCAGCAAGCTCGGATAGATGGGATGGACGACCAACATGTCTGACCGCATTTCGCGCCGGGTGGCGGAGGTTCCGCCGTCGGGCATTCGCTAGTTCTTCGACATCGCGGCCACGATGGACGACGTGATCTCGCTGGGGATCGGCGAGCCGGACTTCGTGACGCCGGACGTGATCCGCAAGGCAGGCATCGCGTCGCTGGAGCGCGGCGAGA
>JBBQRS010000210.1:0-3797 GCA_038214535.1 Anaerolineae bacterium | reverse complement strand
ATCAGCGCGATCGCGCAAGACGGAGGCACCTCGGAGAAGTCCCTGACGCTGAACGTCGGGCAGCCGTCGCTGCGGCCCAACGAGGCCATCGTGCAGGCCGTGGTACGCAGCGTCAACCGCTCGACGGACGTAGACCCGGTGCTGGGCGGCGACCAACCCGGCTGGCTGCTGACGGTGGATGGGGTGAACCCGCTGTTCCGCGGGCCGGGCGATTGCTGCCAGGCGGCACTGACTATCCAGGCGCCTCAGGCGTATACCACGGGGAACAACCCGGTGGACTGGCCGATTTCCGCAGGACAGTTGATTGAGTTTCGCGGGTTGTGCCTGAACGCGTCCTGCTCGATGCCGCAGGGCACGCCGTTCTACCTGCGCCTCAGGTCGAATTGATGGACAGGATTCAACCGTAGTCTCGTAGAGAAAGAGCTTACCGTGACGGACAAACAACGCGTGCTGATCCTCACCGCCGACGCGGGGTTTGGGCATCGTTCGTGCGCGAATGCCATTGCGGCCGCGCTGCACGAGCGTTACGCAGATGAATGCGTGATGGAGATCGTCAATCCGCTGGACGATCCGCGCACGCCCACCGTGTTGCGGCGCAGCCAGACGGACTACGACCGCTTCGTGCAGGCTGCGCCGCAACTCTACGACCTGGGTTATCAGGCCAGCGATTGGAAAGTCCCCGTGAGCCTGGCGGAGGGGGCGTTGATGGTGGCGTTGCACAACGCGATCAGTGATATCGTCACGACCCATCGGCCCGACGTGATCGTCAGCACGCACCCGTATTATCAGGCGCCCACGGCCAGCGTGAGCGTCATCACGGGGCATTATATGCCTGTGCTCACGATGGTGACCGACCTGTCCACGGTGCATGGCATGTGGTTCTACAAAGACGTGGACATGCTGCTTGCACCGACGGCTATCGTCGCGCAGCGGGCGCTGGAGAGTGGCTTCCCGGCGGGCAAAATCGAGGTCACGGGGCTGCCGGTCAACCCGGTGTTCGCGCATCCCAGAGATAAGCAGGAGTTACGCGCCGAACTCGGTTGGACGCCGGATCGCTGCGTGGTGCTTTTCGCGGGCAGCAAACGGACGCAGAAGATCGAGGCCGTCTCTTACGCGTATAACCATTCCGTGCTGCCGATCGAGCTTGTGTTGGTCGCGGGCGGCAACGAGGCGTTGCATCGGCGCTGGCTGGCGACACAGTGGCTGCCGCCCGCGCACGTCCACAACTTCGTCGGCAACATGTCCGAACTGATGATGGCGGCGGATATCATCGTGTGCAAGGCGGGCGGACTGACCGTCTCGGAGGCGCTGGCCGCGGGACTGCCGTTGATTATCTCGGAGTTGATCCCGGGACAGGAGACGGGCAACGCGGAATATGTCCTGAATGCGGGGGCGGGCGAACAGGTGAACAGCCCGCTGGAGGCGCTGGACGTATTGCTGCACTGGCTCGACCGCGACGGGATGATCCTGAAGATGCGAGCGGAACGCGCGCGGGAGACCGGCAAACCGGAGGCCGCGTATCGGGTGGCCGACCTGGCGATGGAATATGCGAAACACAAGGCGCCGGCGCGCCAACGCACGCTCGCCGCATATGCGGGGCAGGTGCGCGAGGTGCTGCGCCGCGCCGCCGAGGGGTTGCCGTAAGTATCCGCTCTCTTTCGTAGCCTGCCTGACCCCTTCTTTGTGACGGCTTCCGCGGTGGGGGGGACACGACAACGGCTGAAGCCGTCACTACGAAGGTAAAGCCATGATGCTCTGGGGAATGTTCGGATTGATCTTAATTCTCTGAAGCGTCTTCGATCGGCGCAAGTTCCATCTGCGCGAGGGCCTCTATCGCCGCGTGTTGCGCGGCGATTTGCTTGTTCGGCCCCTGACCTTGCCCGCAAACCGTATCGCCGATGGAGACTTCCACGGTGAAAGTGCGGGCATGATCGGGGCCTTCGGAGCGGATGGTGCGATAGCGCGGCGTGACGCCCAACGTGCCCTGCGCCAGTTCCTGCAAGCGACTCTTGGGGTCTTTGCCCTCGACCTCTTCATGCGCCTGGGGCAGGGCCGCTTCGACGAAAGGCAAGACGAAATCGAGCGCAGCATCCATACCCTGATCCAGAAAAATCGCGCCGACCAGGGCTTCGAAGGCGGCGCATTGGGTGGCCGCGCGGTCGCGCCCGCCCGTATCTTCCTCGCCGCGCCCCATCAATAGCGCCTCACCGAGCCGGAGTTCGCGCGCGAAGCGCGATAACGTCTCGCGGCGCACCATCTCGGCGCGCAGAGCCGTCAGCACGCCCTCTTTCGCCTCGGGCAGCGCCCGATAGAGGTAATCGGCCAGGATGAAATCGAGCACGGCGTCGCCCAGGTACTCCATGCGCTCGTTGTCCTCCCCTTCCCGGTCGGGGTGCTCGTTGAGATATGAGCGGTGGGTGAGGGCGGTGCGCAGGAGAGTGAGATCGTCGAAGGCCAGACCGAGGGTTTCTGCGTACGCCGCAATAGGGTCGGGCGAAAAGTTGCTACTCATACACATATACTCCAGACAGGGCCGCGCGCTGACAGGCGGCCGGATCATGCTGAAGATGATTTTATCATAACACGAAGCACTACGTATAACCCACCCTCACGCTAACCCAGTGGGAGAGGGTGAGGATGCAGCAGGGCTTTTACCTTGTCATTCTGAGTAGTCGGTAAAGTTAGTTTTTATGATGTCACCCTGAACGGGTTGACCACTCAAAGTACGCTACGGTTAGGCTCTAGCGAAGAGTCTCGCCTCGTGTTGCGAGAGATTCTTCGCTGGCGGCACGCCGTAATGTACGTCCGCGGGTAGACCCGCTCAGAATGACAAGGTAAAAGCCCTGGAGGGTACAGTAACTCACCTTTTGTATTTCGGTGGGCGCGATGTATAATGCGTGCGTGAGGTGCGGCCCCAGGCTCTTTCAGTCTGGGGTTTTTAGCGCAATCAGACCGACCGGCAGGAGAAGGGTGTGTTCCAGGGACTATTCCGCAAATCGGCCGCCGAGAAGGCGCAAGAGGATGAAAAGCTCAAGCAAAGCCTGACGAAGACCCGGCAGGGGTTCTTTGGCCGGATCGGGACGCTGTTCCAGGCCAATGAGATCACCGATGACACGTGGGATGAGTTGGAGGCGCTGCTGATCCAGGCCGACCTGGGCGTGGATACGTCGCTCGAATTGGTGGAAACGCTGAAGCGCCGCATTGCGACGGAAAACATCAAGCGCGTCGAGGACGTCCGGCTCGCCTTGAGCGAGGAGTTGGCGGCGCTGCTGGCCGAGCCGTTGCCCAGCAAGCTCGACGAGCCGCGGATGCTGAGCGTGGTGCTGGTGGTGGGCGTGAACGGGTCGGGTAAGACGACGAGCATCGCCAAGCTGGCGCAATATTACCGGCGACGCAACCGGCGGGTGGTGCTGGCGGCGGGCGATACGTTCCGCGCCGCGGCGGTTGACCAGCTCAAGATCTGGGGCGACAGGGTGGGGATCAGCGTGATCGCGCAGGCGCCGGGGGCCGACCCGGGCGCAGTGGTGTACGACGCGATCCGCGCGAGCCAGGAGAGCCGGAACGCGGACATCCTGATTATTGATACGGCGGGCCGGTTACACACCAAGTACAACCTGATGAAAGAGTTGCAGAAGGTGCATGACGTGGCGGCGCGGCAGGTGCATGATGCGCCGCATGAGACGCTGCTGGTGCTGGATGCGACGACGGGGCAGAATGCCATCGAGCAGGCCAAGCATTTTAAAGAAGCCGTGGATGTGACGGGCATCGTCCTGACCAAGCTCGACGGGACGGCGAAG
>JBBQRS010000209.1:0-3839 GCA_038214535.1 Anaerolineae bacterium | reverse complement strand
GGGGGCGCGCGCCCGGCGCCCGCGGGCGGCGCCCCCCCCCCCCCCCCCCCACCCCCCCCCCTCCTCACTCTCCGGTTGGGCGGGGGTCGGCGGGCGGGCGGGGCCCACCCCCCCCCCCCCCCCCCGCCACTACAAAGGGGTCAGCCGCCGCGTCCCATTCTGATCGCTTTGGAGGAGAAACCGATGAAACTTTCCATGACGACTGATTATCTCGCCGACGAAGGCAACCCCTTGCTCCCTTTGCAGTTGATTGCCGAGGCGGGCTTCACGCACCTGCACTGGTGCCACCACTGGAATTCGGACTTTCTGTATGCGCGCTCCGAGATAGACCAACTGGCGCGCTGGTTCGCCGAACTCGACCTGACGCTGCTGAATATTCACGGCTCGAACGGGCGCGAAAAATGCTGGTACGCGCCGGAAGAGTATCGCCGCCTGGCGGGCGTCGAGTTGGTGCGCAATCGGCTGGAGATGGCGGCGCGGCTGGAGAGCGACGTCGTGATCATGCACGCTATTCTGGAGGATGTGGCTGACCCTCCCGCGTTCTGGGATGCGTTGTTCCGGTCGCTGGATGAGTTGGAACCCGTGGCCCGCGCGCTGGGGGTGCGCATCGCCGTTGAGAACCTGAACGATGTGGGTCACTGGGCCATCATCGCGCGCATCCTCGAATGCTATCCCCTCGATTACGTGGGCCTCTGCTACGACTCGGGCCACGGCAACAAGGGCGAAGACGGCCTGGCGCACCTCGAACGGTTGGCGGATCGCCTGATCGCCGTACACCTGCACGACAACAACGGCCTGACCGATCAGCATCTGATCCCCTTCACCGGCACGCTCGACTGGCCGCGGTTGGCGCGCATCTTACCGCATACGGCGTACGACGGGCCGGTCAACATTGAATCCATGATGCACCATACGGGCATGACGGACGAACGCGCGTTCCTGGCGCAGACCTACGCCGCGGCGGCGCGCCTCGACGACCTGATTCAGCATAGTTGACATTTGCGCCGACCTAGTATATCTTTTGATACACAATCGTGGTCAAGAGGAATGCCAGCTTTCGTAGACCGCCGCGCATCGCTCTCTCACCGACCTCTCTGTGGCGCAATATGGCCTTTGACGCCGACGACATGTCATGGATGGTTCCGACTACGTGGAGGTCACATGAGTATTCGAAAACGATCGGTGTTTGTGCTGCTGGCGTTGTTGCTGTTGGTGGCGTTGCCGGCCTCGGCTCTGGCGCAAAAGCGTCTTTACCAGGCGAAACTTACCTCGGCCGCCGAAGTGCATGATGTGCAGGGGGAAGGCGACGCACGTGGCTCCATGAATCTCGCGTTTTACCCTGGCGGCGAAGTGCGTTTCCAACTCACCGTGCGCAACTTGAGCGGCCCCGCAACGGGCGCGCACTTGCATGGCCCTGCGGATGAGAGCCAGAACGCCCCGGTGATTCTGAGCCTGTGCGGCAATCCCACTCCTTCCGCGCTCGGCGCAGATTGCCCGTGGGAGCCCAGCATCAACGGTTTCGTGATTAACGGCCTCCTGACGCCCGCCCTGGCGCAAGCCTGGGGCCTGACCGGCGCGCAGTTCCTCAACATGGTGGATGACGGCCTGGTATACGTCAACGTCCACACGGCGCTCAACCCGATGGGCGAAGCGCGCGGTCAGCTTCAGTAGGCAAGGAAGTAAGTAGACAGGGAAACAAGGAGACAAGGATGGGTCAGATGACCTTCCTTGTCTCCTTGTCTACTTATCTACTTGTTTCCCTGTTTCCGTGTTTCCTTGTCTCCTCGTTTAGACGTATAATCCCCCAATTGACTTTGATTTTCTCTTGAGAACCGGTGTGCCCCAACATTTTGTGCGCGTCGGTCTCCATGGAGCACCCGATGAACGCACGACGTGTTGACCCACAACCGCAGACCGCCACGGATGTTTTGACGATCCAGGTGTTGCGCGCCCAAGATTTTACATCGGCCGAGATGGCGCAGATGCTCGCGCTCTGTTCGCACGCATTCGAGATGGACTATCAAAGCCTCTATCATACGTTTGAGGGGGCGGTACACGTACTGGGGATGCTGGATGGCGAACTGGTCAGCCATGCGCTCTGGGTCAGCCGGTGGCTCGAGGTCGGTGAATCGGACCTCTACCCGGATGGGTTGGGACTGCTGCGCACCGCCTACGTCGAAGCGGTGGCGACGCATGCGGATCATCGCCGTCAGGGGTATGGGGCGGCCGTGATGCGCCGGCTTGCGCGTGAGATCGTGAATTATGATCTGGGCGCGCTGTCCACCGGGGCGCCGGAATTCTACGCGCCGTTGGGTTGGGAAGTGTGGCAAGGCCCACTCTATGTGCGGCAGGACGGCCAGGCGCAGCCCACCCCGGATGAGGGCATCATGATCCTCCGGTTGCCCGGCACGCCGCGGTTCGACCTGGACGCGCCCCTCTCGTGCGACTGGCGCGAGGGCGAGGTGTGGTAAGGTTCGTAGTGCGCCCGTCTTGCTCGGAGTGCGCAGTTCTCTGCGCAGGCGCGCCACCGGGCGCACGGAAGTGCGCGCTACGAGCGGGAGTGCGCGCTACAAGCCGGGGATTAGACTCATTATCATCAAAGAAACGGGAGTGTGTGGATGGCGCGTCGAAAAGCCGAGCCGGTTGAGTGGGAGTTGGTCGCAAACGGCGAACCCCTTTCCGCGGGTGAGATCGAGGAGCGAGCCTTTGGCCTGTTGCTCCAGATGACCCTGACCGAGAAAATCGCGCAGATGTCCGGCGATTCCGGGCGCGTGCGTGGCGTCGCCACGATGGCGCGAGCCTATAACATGAAGCCGATGCCCGCGGGAGAAAACGCCCGGCTGGGCATCCCGGCGATCCAGTTCTCCGACGGGCCGCGCGGCGTGGTCGTCAACCACTCGACGTGCTTCCCGGTGTCCATGGCGCGCGGCGCAACCTGGGACGTGGCGCTGGAGGCGCGCGTGGGCGACGCGATGGGCGTCGAAGCGCGCGCGGTGGGCGCGAACTTCCTGGCTGCCGTCTGCATCAACGTGCTGCGCCACCCCGCCTGGGGTCGCGCCCAGGAGACCTACGGCGAGGACCCGTATCATCTCGGCGAGATGGGCGTCGCGCTGGTGCAGGGTCTCCAACGGCACGTCATGGCATGCGTCAAACACTATGCCTGCAACAGCATCGAGAACTCGCGCATGAAGGTGAATATCTGCATCAGCGAGCGCACGCTGCGCGAGATGTATCTGCGCCATTTCAAGCGTTGCGTAGACGCCGGCGCGGCCTCGGTGATGAGCGCGTATAATCAGGTGAACGGCGCCTATTGCGGCCAAAACCCCCGCCTCTTGCGCGACATCCTCAAGGAAGAATGGGGCTTCGACGGCTTCGTGATGTCCGATTTCGTCTTCGGCATCCGCGACGCGAAGACGGCGGCGCTGGCCGGGATGGATATGGAGATGCCGTTCCGCTGGCACTTCGTCAACAACCTGGAGAAGCTGGTGCGTTCGGGTGAGGTGCCCGAGGCGATCATTGATGAGGCCGTGATGCGCATCCTGCGCCAGAAGCTGCGCTTTGCGCAGGTGGGTGAGCCGGACCGTTACAAAGAAGACCAGGTCGCCTGCGCCGAGCATCGCGCCCTGGCGCGCGAGGTCGCACAGAAGGGCATCGTCCTGTTGAAGAATGACCCCGCGCGGGGCGAGGAAGCGCCGATCTTGCCGCTGAACCCGGCGTGCCTCGAACGGCTGGCGGTGGTGGGCCGGTTGGCAGCGGAGCCGAACATCGGCGACGCGGGCAGCAGCAAGGTGCGCCCACCTGAGGTTGTGACCCCGCTGGACGGCATCCGCGCGGCGCTG
>JBBQRS010000208.1:0-3850 GCA_038214535.1 Anaerolineae bacterium | reverse complement strand
TGGCCCGTCGCCGGGTCGTATAGCCCCACCTCCAGCCGATATGCGCCCGGCGGTGCGTCTGCGGTGACTGTGACGGTGTGCGCGTCGGCGATGTATTCACCCGCCAGCCAGCCGGTGGTCGAGAACGCCCCGCCGCCCGGCTCGCCGTCGCCGTAGCCGCGGATGTTCCCCGCCGCATCCACGAGATGCACGAAGACCGTGTAAGGCCGGTCGGTCGCACCGAGCGCCTGCCAGTGCAGCGTGACCGGCAGCGTCTCGCCCGGCGTTACCCCACCGCTGCCCAGATCATAACCAACCAGCCGCGCGAGGCCGTCGAAGGTCGCGTCCGCCGGATGCTGTGGATTCGGCGCAGTCATGGTGTGCGGGCGGTCGCGCAGGGTCACGTCGCCCAACGATAGATGATCCGCGCGACCTGTGGTGAGGATGCGGCTCTTGTCGTCCGCGCGATAGAGGCCCGCGATCAGCCGGTAGCGGCCATCGGGCAGGCCGGCGGGGATGCGGAGCGCCGCCTGCGTGCGAATCAGCGTCCCCGGCGGCCACGCGGACGTGGGATAAGCCGCGCCCGGCGGGGCCTCCCAGCCGGCTACGACCGCATCGCGTCCGTCGAGCAGTTGGACGAAGGCAATGGCGTCCTCCGGCGGCCGGCTGAGCGCCTGCCAGAAGAGGTTGACCTTCCGTAGGTCGCCGGGAGCGGCGGGCGCATCGGCGGCAGTGTGGCCCAGGAAGCGCAAGCTGTTCGCCATGTCCGTCTCTGCCCGCGCGGCAATCGGCAAACGCGCCGGATCAAGCGCAACCGCGGCGAGAGTCACCGTCAACGGATAAAGTGGCATCGCCGTTCCCACAGATGCGCCATCCGCAACAATAAAATCCAGCGGGCGCGCGTCGCCCACCGGATGCACCACCACCTCCACCTGATAGTCGCCGGGCGGCGTGCCCGCGGGGATCAGCAGCCCCATCGCATCTTCCTCGTTCCATGGGCCAGTACGATCGTCTTTCTGACCATTGCACGAAGTGCATTTCGGCTCGTCGGGCAATGCGGCCAGCCCCAGCCCGCCCAGCGGCGCGTAGTCGTACTGCGCCCAGATTTGACCGAGCGCATCGGTGAGGCGGACGCTCACCGCCAGCGGCGGCGGCTCTGCGTCGGCGCGCCAGCCCAGCGCCAAGCCGGTCAGCGCGTTGGCCGCAGCGACCGGCTCGCCCGTCGCACGCACGGAGGTCAGTTCGACGGCGTCGCCCGCCCGCACGGGCGTCCACGGCAGCGCATCGCCGGGGGGTACGTCGCCCCACGCGCTCAAGCGTGTGCCCGCGCCGAACCACTCGTTCAGGAAGGGCGTCGCCTTGTAAGCCAGATACGCCTCGGCCCGGCTTTCGAGGATGCCGCCCAGCGCCAGGTGCGCAGGGAACCAGACCCGCCCGCGCGCCAGGGCATCGTCCAGCGCGGCCATCACCGGCGCGCCCCAACTCGGATCAGGGCTGAGGATTGCCGTCGGGCCGTTGGGATTGCCATAACTGCGCCAGTAGCCAACTTGCCATGGATAGACCGCGAACACCATGTCGCCGGGCAACCCCTGCTCCACGGTGCGGGCAATCAGCGGACGGTAGTCGTCCTGCGGGTAGCGCGGTTCGAGGTAGAAGGTGGTCAGACTCGCCCCGGCGACAGCCCCGATCAGCCCCATCGTCACGTAGCCCGCGAGCCGGTTGGCGCGCAACAGGCCATCCACACCAACCGCGGCCAGCATCAGGAAGGCGGGCAAGACGATCAGCAGCAGCCGCTCGCCGCGCGGCGGAAAGAAGGGAAACCGAAAGCCGATCAGCCAGCCCAACGCCAGCGCTGTGCCCAGCACGATCGCCAGCATGACGATGGCGTGGCGCGTTTTCGTCCGGGCGCGAACAATCGGAGTCGAGCCTTCAGGCGGTTCCTCTGTCGTTTCAGGGAACTGGCTGCCCTGTCCTAACCCGACAGGGCCGGGAAAGCCTCGAATCCAGGAGAGATACACGCCAACGCCGAGCGGGAATAACAACAACAGCACAAAGGGCCAGTACGGCGTCAACGGGGCTTCGAGGTGACCGGTGAGGAACGCCGACAGATGCCGACCCACATAGACCAGTGGCCCCAGCGGCCGGTCCGCGTCGGCGACCACTTTCTGGCTGACGTAGGGAATCAGGCGCGGCGTGGCGTAGAGCAGCCACGGCAGATAGAGCAGCGCGACGGCCGCCTGCGCGCCGAACCAGCGCGCCAGCGCCCGACCGGATAGGCGCGCGTCGCGCGGGCCGGTCACGGCGCGCAGCAGCGCGTAGACGGTCAAGCCGATGGGGATCAGCGCCGCGTAGTAGAGGGTGTAAAGCGCCGCGGTCGCCATGAGGATGTAAAGCACGTACACGCGCAGGTTGGCAGTATGCGCGTTCGTCGCGTCCCCGCCCGCATCTGAGGATGCGGAGTTCGCGGGAGTTTTCTCCTCTGCTCCTCTGCTCCTCCGCGCCTCTGCGCCTCCGCGTCCCTCCAACGCCGCCCACCCCGCCCCCAGCGCGCCCAGCCCCAACAGCATCGCCAGCCCGTACATGCGGACTTCCTGGCTGTAGTAGATGTGCATGGGGTTGATCGCCAACAGGAACGCGGCGAGCCAGCCGACGCGCGGCGCGAACATCCGACGCGCGACGACGTAGATCAGCGGGATCGCCAGCACGCCGACGAGCACAGAGAAGACGCGCAGCACGATGGGGCCGGGGCCGAATACGCCGATCCAGCCGCGCAACAGGATGTAGTAGAGGGGGGGGTGAATGTCGGCCGCGGTGAGCGCCAACAACTGGGGCAGCGGGTGCGTCGCAAACCAGACGGAATAGCCCTCATCCCACCAGAGCGGCTGGAACCCCAGACGCAGCACGCGCAGGGCGAAGCCAAGCAGGATCGGCAGGAGGATCAGGAGCGCAGACGCCCTCTCGAAGGTCCAACTGCGACGCTCCGAGAGGACAGGTTCACGGGTTATGTCAAGCGGATCAGCCCGCACCACATGGCTCTTAGCGCGGGTTCCAGATCAGCATGAACTCGCGCTGATCGCCGCTCGCGTTGAACGTGATCGGGTCGGAGATTTGCTTGCCGCCGCCATCCACCAGGATACCCGTGTATTCGCCGGGCACAAAGGGTTTTATCTCAATCTTGCAATTCTCGTTGTACATGTATTCCATGTTCTTTTCCATGCCGGTGTTCGCGCGGTTGAGAATAGCTCCAAACGGCTGAGGCCCCCCCGACGCCGGCCCGTTGATCATGAGAATCCCTTCTGCGCCCTTTCCACCTCCGACTTCGCGCACCGTGCGGCAGCGCACCGTCAGGTAGTCGTTGTTATTGGGATAGGGACTCGCGCCCATCGCAGCAAATGGATAGGTTGCTGGCGGTGGGGCGGGTTCCTGCGGCTGCGGTTGCGGTTGCGGCGCGGGCGCGGCAGGCTTCGGAGCCGGGCGCGCAGTCGGCAGCGCCGGCACGGTGTCCGCCACCGCCACCCGATCCGCGCCGGCGACATTCACCATCTGCGAGTAAATCCAGGCCGTCTTGCCGTCGAGGTCGAACTCGTACCAGTCGCCCGCGGGGTTCTTGCCCGTCACTTCAAACGTCTGGCCCTGGTTCACCTGCCCGATGCGGCCAAAGCCGGTGCCGGGGCCGCTGCGCACGTTGGCTGTGTTGCTGGTCACCTTCAGCGTCGCCGCTTCAGGGGTTGGTTCCGGCGTCTCCGTGGGGGGAACCTCCGGGGTTGGCGTGGCCGGTTCCAGCGTCTCCGTAGGGGGAATCTCCGGCGTCGCAGTCGGCGGGATCGTCGTCGGTTCAGCGGGCGTGACCGTGAACGTGGGCCGCAGTGTT
>JBBQRS010000207.1:0-4010 GCA_038214535.1 Anaerolineae bacterium | reverse complement strand
GCCGGCGAGCGCGACCTGCAAGCCGAAGCGGATATGACGCAGGTGATGGAGATGGTGCGCGCGATCCGCAACGTGCGCTCCGAGTACAACGTGAAGCCGAGCCATGCCATTGCCGCGGCGATCTCTGCGGGTGAGCGTGAGGCTCTGGTGCGCGGTGAGGCCGAAGTGCTGGCGACACTGGCGCGGCTGGACCCGGCGCAACTGACCATCGCCGCGAACCTGGATGCGCCGGCGCAGGCGCTTACGCTGGTGAACGGCGGCGTCACGACTTATCTGCCCCTGTCGGAGTTGGTGGACCTAGATGCAGAGCGCGCCCGGCTGGCTAAAGAACTGGCCGAGACGGAGAGCCAGATTGCCCGCAGCGATGATCTGCTGGGGGGGCCGTTTGCCCAGCGCGCGCCCGTAAATGTGGTCGCTCGCGAACAAGAGAAGCGCGAACAATTCGTCCAACGCGCAGCCCTCCTGCGTGAGCGGCTGGCCGATCTATAGGCGCGATGCGCGGGAAAATGCCAGTTCAGGCACAGATATGACCGGGGTCATGTCGTGGCGAATCAAGTGAAGTTAAAGTGATCGGGAGGGGATGGGCGCACTCATTGTAGCCGCATCGCACAAAGCATAAGTAGCACTGTACTCCGCTCCATGTGTGTCCATTCCTCCCCTCTAGACCTGACGAATGCGGCAGCTTCTGATAGAATCCCCGGCCCATCATTGCGCCGGGGATTCTATTTTGGCGTCTGTTTGGATGAATTCTTAACGAATCTTTGAGTTAACGCACGTAACAATGATTAGCATCATATGTTACACGCACAGTTGAGGTTATAATCACTCAATCTGGAAGTAGTTTTTTCGCACTCCGTTACGTTTGATTTCCTGGAGATAAGATTAATGCAGCTCATTTTTTGCGGCTCTCGCCGTAGACTTTGGCTGATGGCCGTTGTCCTGGTGTTATTGGCGCTGGGCGCGACGGCGACATTGGCCGCAGCGCAAGAGGGCGACAATTCCACCTGCATCGGCTGTCACAGTACTGAGGGGCTCAATACAACGCTGCCGAGTGGCGAAGTTCTGCCGCTGACGATAGACAGCCACGAGTACCTCCTTTCCGTGCATGGTAAGTCGGGGCTGGCCTGTGTGGCGTGCCATACCAACATCACCGGCTATCCGCACCCCCCCGTTACGGCGCAAAACCGACGCGCGTTTCAACTGGAGCGCTATACCCAGTGTCAGAACTGTCATCCGGAACAGTATCAAGCGACGTTAGACAGCAACCACGCGCGGGCGCTGGCCGGCGGCAACACGAACGCCGCCATCTGCACCGACTGCCACGGGTCGCATTATATTGGCGACCCCAAGAATCCGCGGGAACAGATTTCTCAGACCTGTCGAAAGTGCCATAGCGCCATTTATGACCAGTACGCGACCAGCGTGCATGGCAAGGCATTGTCTGACGGCAACCCCGATGTGCCGGTATGCACCGATTGCCACGGCGCGCATCAGCAGGCCGACCCGACAACGGCAGAGTTTCGTCTGAAGTCGCCGGAGTTGTGCGGCGGGTGTCATGCCGATAAAGCGCTCATGGCTAAGTATGGCATCTCCACGGATGTCTTCAATACCTACGTCGCGGATTTCCACGGCACGACTGTCGAACTCTTCGAAAAGCAGCACCCCGGTCAGGCCACCAACAAGGCCGTCTGTACCGATTGCCACGGCGTCCATAACATCCAGCAGGTTTCTAGTGAGGACCCGACCGTCGTCAAAGAGAACCTGTTGGTGACGTGCCAGAGATGTCATCCGGATGCGACGACCAACTTCCCGGATAGCTGGGTTGGACACTTCATCCCGAACCGTGACTACTATCCGCTGGTCTATTACATCAATCTGTTTTACAAAATCGTGATCCCTGCGACGATCGGCGCGATGATCTTGTTCATTATCCTGGATGTGGGGCGACGGCTCCTCAACCGGTTCCAGCGCAGGGGAGGGGTGAATCATGGCGACTGAACAAACACGGGCGCCGAAATTGATCATTGACCGCTTCACGCTTTCCCAGCGGATCGAACACCTGGTGATGTTGCTTTCTTTCACCATCCTGGGTGTCACCGGGTTGGTGCAAAAGTTCGCCGGTGTCCCGATTGCCGAGACTTCGATCCGGGTGATGGGCGGCATCGAGACTGTCCGCATCATCCATCATGGCGCAGCGATCGTCTTGCTGGTGTTGAGCGCCTATCACATCATCGCCGTGTTGAATCGCATCTTCGTCAAGCGGCGGGCGATGACTATGTTGCCGGGTCTCAACGATGTGACCGATGCCCTGGACGTGGTTCGCTATAATCTCGGACTCACGAAAGAGCATCCGAAGCTGCCGCGCTATAACTTCGGCGAGAAGTTCGAATATTGGGCGGTGATCTGGGGCACGGCCGTCATGGCGATTACGGGTTTCATGCTGTGGAACCCGGTGTTGACGACGAATATCCTGCCGGGTTCGTTCATCCCGGCGGCCAAAGCCGCGCATGGCGGCGAGGCCATCCTGGCGATCCTCGCCATCCTGGTGTGGCACGTTTATAACGTCCACCTCAAGATGTTCAACCGGAGCATCTTCACCGGTAAGATGCCGCGTAATCAAATGAAGTCGGAGCATGCCCTGGAGTTGGCGCAGATTGACGCCGGCATCAGCCGGCCTCTGCCCGATGAAGCGGCCCTGCGCAAGCGCGAACGCATCTTCCTGCCGGTGGCGCTGTTGCTGGCCGGTGTAATGGGTCTCGCGATCTTCTGGTTCGCGACCTATGAAACCACCGCGATTACCACGTTGCCCGAGCCGGTGGATGTGCCGGTATTCTCGCCGTTGACCGCGACGCCGATCGCGTCGCCAACGGTTGAAAACAACCAGTTGGGCGTGCCGATCCCGCATCCTATCGAGGGGCAGGAGCAATGCAGTACGTGTCACGGTCCGAACGGCGTTCGGCCTTACCCCGCGGATCATGCGGGCCGGCCGGATGAGTCGTGCCAGGTCTGCCATAGCCCGGGCGCTGCCGCCGATTCGAGGACGACCGGTTCGATTGCCGCGGCGATCCCGCACACGCTCGAGGGCAAGGAGCAGTGCAGTACGTGTCACGGCGACGCTGGATCGCTGGTTCCGATGCCGGCGGGTCACATTCAGCCCGTGGAAGATTCGGCGTGTACCGTGTGCCACAAGCCGGATGCCGGGGCAGGCGATACCACCGGGTCAACGATGGCCGCGCCGACGATCCCGCATCCGGTGGGCGAAGACCCCTACATCGATTGCACGGTGTGTCACGGCCTGGACAAGATGAAGCCGTTCCCCGCGAACCACGCGAGCTTCCCGGTGGATCAATGCACGACCTGCCATCAGCCGGCGCCTGCGGTAGAGGGCGCGACTGAGGCGACTGCGACGCCGGAAGCTGAAACCGAGACGGCCGCGCCGTCTGGCCCGAAGCCGATCCCGCATCCCATCGAGGGGGACGCCTACGCCGATTGCACAGTATGTCACGGCGCGGGTAAGATGAAGCCGTTCCCGGAGAACCATGCGAGCTTTGCTTCGGACAGTTGCACGACCTGTCATAAGCCGGCTGCCGCCGCGGACGCTGCGACGCCTGAAGCGACGACTGCTGTGACGCCTCAGGCAACAACCGCAGCAACACCTGCTGTGACAAGCACGCCGGCGGGCGCGGGCGCAGCTCCGTCATCCGGGCCGAAGCCGATTCCGCATAGCATCGTAGAACCGGCCTACCAGGATTGCATCGTGTGCCACGGCGTTGGCAAGCTCAAGCCGTTCCCGCCGAGCCATGAAGCGTTCCCGGTATCGGTATGTTCGGGCTGCCATCAACCGAAGGTCGAGCAGTAGACGTTAGAGAGTAGTTAAACTTCACAACAACAAGAGGGGTTGGATGCCCCCTCCCCTTGCCTGGGGTTAGCAGGCATAAGGCCGCCGGTGGCGGATCTGACGGTTGACCAAGCCAGCCACGGCGACGACTCGTGCGGTGTGCTGTTGGCGA
>JBBQRS010000206.1:0-4062 GCA_038214535.1 Anaerolineae bacterium | reverse complement strand
TTCCGGCACCTGCTGGAAATCGGTGGTGATGTCCACGCCGGGATGCGCGTCCTTGAACTCCGCATCGGCGGCGCGCGCCGTGAAGAACTGCACGTAGAGGTTGTCGTGCGTCCACATGGTCATCTTCGCGGCTGTTGCTGCCGCCGGGGCTTCGGCGGCCGGGGCCTCGGTTGCCGCATCGGCGGCCGGGGAGGCATCCTGCGCGGCGGGCGCTTCCGCGGCCGGGGCGGCGGCGGGCGCGCCACACGCGGCCAGGGCGGCGCCTGCGCCAACCAGGGCGCTGACGCGCACAAATTCACGACGACTGAGTCTTGCCTTTGACATTGAGTTGTCCTCCTTGACGATTAGTGAGCCTGTGATAGACTCTTAGAGTTACTGAGAAGTGTAACATTAATTCCATTCAACTTCAAGGCATTTCCAACCTTTGTGTGGACGCCTACCGGACATCCATCGGACATGAACAATTCTGACGCCAAAAACGACTTTCGCCATGACCTGGCGCGTGACCTCAGCTATCTTTACGACCCGGCGACGTTGCGGCGCAGCCCGCTGCTCGACCGCTTGGGGCTGGCAGGGCGCGCCGATGCGCCGGCCGCGCTGCAACGTCGGCTGACGGAGGCAATCGAGGCGCTGCAACCTGCCGCCGACACGCCGCCCACGACCAACGCCTGGCGACTGTACCAGATCCTGCGTTATCGTTATCTGGAAGGGATGACGCAGGAGGAGGTGGCGGGTGACCTGGCGTTGAGCACGCGCCATCTGCGCCGCCTTGAGGGTGACGCCGTGGACCTGCTGGCCGACGCGCTGTGGGTGTACGCGCGCGACGTGGAACCTGCGCCCGGCGTGGGCGACGATGCGATGCCCGGCCCGGCGGCGGAGTTGGCCTGGCTCTCCAAAAGCCTGCCCACCGGGGCCGACCCCGTGGACGCGGCCCAACTGGTGCGCGGGGTGCTGGAGACGATTCAACCGCTGTTGGAGGGCCAGGCGGTCGCGGTGGCGTGCCATGTGGCGGAGGATATGCCCCCGCTGGCCGCGCCTGCGATGGCGGTGCGCCAGGCGTTGTTGCACACGCTCACCACGGCGGCGCGCCACGCGCCGGCAGGGTCGGTGCGCGTGACGTGTCACGTGGATGCTGCGTCGCCCCGCGCACGTATCACGGTGGAAGCTCAGGCCGGACGTGCGCCGGGCGACCCGGTCAGCGCCGATCTGGAGATGATCCGCCAACTGGTCGCCATTGCCGGGGGCACGGTGGACGTGCGCGATGATCCGACCGGCGCGCGCTCGTTTGTGGCGGAACTCGCGTTCCCGATCCTCGAACAGATCCCCGTGCTGGTGGTGGATGACAACGCCGATACGCTGGGGCTGTTGGGGCGCTACCTGACGGGGACGCGCTACCGTTTCCTGGGGACGACCGATCCGGCGGAGGTGATTGCGCTCTGTGAACGCGACCAGCCGCGCGTGATCGTGGTGGACGTGATGCTGCCCGAAATTGACGGCTGGGACCTGCTGGGCCGGTTACGCAGTCACCCCGCCACGCAGTCCACCCCGGTGATCGTCTGCTCGATCCTGGCGGAGGAGCCGTTGGCGCTGGCGCTGGGCGCGGCCGCGTTCTTGCGCAAGCCGGTCAGCCGCGCGACGTTGCTGGCCGCGCTGGAACGAGAGGCGGGGAGCGGAGAGGCAAGTAGATAAGGAAACAGGGAAACAAGGAAGTACCCCCAGACCTGACAGGTTTTCGGAAACCTGTCAGGTCTTGCGCGTGTGCGCCCCTACCCACGCGCGGTTGGGGCGAGGGCGTCGGTGATGGCCATGATGCAGGCGAGCAGGCGTTGCGCCGAGAGGCCGTCCTGCATGTTGACGGCCAGCCCGCGGCTGACGATGGGCTGCCCCGCGGGGTCACGCGCCGAGGTGATGATCACCGGGATGTCGCACAGTTTCGGGTCGTCGCGCAGCACTTCGAGCAACTGGAACCCATCCATGTTGGGCATCACGAGGTCCATCAGCATGACATCGGGATGCTCGGCGCGCAAGAGTGTTAACGCCTGATGGCCATCGGCGGCGCGCAGCACGCGATAGTCGCGTCCGCTCGATGAGAGGATGCGCCGGAAGAGCCGCAGCGCCTCCGGTTCATCGTCCACAATCAGGATCGTCCCCGCGGTGATCTGTAACCGGTCGAGCGCCGCCAGTATCGTCGCGCGCGCGATCGGCTTCACGAGGTAGTCGGCCGCGCCGAAGGCCCCCGCCGAATCCTGCACCCCCGGCACGGAGCAGATCAGTGCGGGCGTGTCCGGCGGCAGCGTCGCCGCCTGCACGCGCGCCAGCGCCCCGGTCAGCGAGAGATCGTTGACCAGCAGGGCGCGGCTCGGTTGATCGGCGACTTCGCGCAACGCCGTTTCCAGATCGCCCGCCTGCACCAGTTCGACCGCCCCCAGGTAGCGCCGCAGCAGGCGTTGCAGCGCGTCCCCCTGTTCCAGCACCACAAAACGTGGCGGCGGTATCGTCTTCGGGGCCGCCGATGGGCGCGTGCGTTGCACGTACTCCCAATCTTTGGCCAGCCCGCGCGCATAGCCTGCCTCGAAGGCGATGGGCGGCGCAAGCGGCAGGCGAAACGTGAAGGTCGTGCCGGCGCCTATCGTGCTTGCCACCCAGATCTTGCCGTCGTGCAGCTCGATGAATCGCTTGCTGATGCTCAACCCGAGGCCCGTGCCGCCATAGCGCCGCCGGATGGAGTTGTCGGCTTGATGGAAGGGCTGGAACAGCCGGTCGAGCGCGTCGGGCGCGATGCCTGCGCCCGTGTCGGCCACCGAGACTTCGATGGCGGCGGCGTCGCACTGGACGCGCAGGGTCACGCCGCCTGTTTCGGTGAACCGGCCCGCGTTGCTGATCAGGTTGAGCAGCACCTCGCGGATGCGCGTGCGGTCACACCAGACGACCGGCATATCGTCGGGCAACTCGGTTTTCAGATAGAGGCGTTTGCTCGCGAACAGCGGCCGTACCGCCTCAACCGCCGAGTCAATGATTTCGCCAAACGGCGTCGGCTCACGCGTCAGCGCCATCTGATCGGCTTCCACCTGGCTCAAGTCGAGCACGTCGTCAATCAGTTCCGACAGGTGTTGCGCGTTGCGATGGATCACGCCGAGATCGGTCATCAACGCCGTCGGGATGCCCCCGCCGTAGACTTCGGGCGCTTCCAGGATCATCTCCGAGAAGCCGGTGATCATGTTGAGCGGCGTTCGCAACTCGTGGCTGACGTTGGCGACGAATTGGGCTTTGGCCGTGCGCGCGTCTTCGGCGACTTGCCGCAATCCCTGAGCCAGTTCGTTGAGGCGCGTCAGTTGCTGATTCGCCTGCGCCAGGTCCGCCAGCGCTTGCTCCAGCGTCACCTTGCGGTCGCGCGCCTCTTCGAGCGCCGCGTGCGCTTCGTGGTAGCGGTCGGTGGCCCAGCCCGCGACCTCGCTCACCCGGTGATAGGCGCCCACGATGAGGCCGAACGCCGCCCAGACGGCCAGCAACGAGAGCCCGTCTCCGCCGGTGATGAGCACCAGCGCGGTGGTGATGGCGGTTGCGACGAGCGCCGCGGGGATGCTGACCAGCACGGCCGCCAGGAGCGTCGGCAGCGCCAACAGGGCCGTCGCGCCGGAGAAGGCCAGGGGGAAGGCCACAAGCCAGATGATGAGCGCGGCCGCGAGGGCGACGATCGGCCGCGCGAACTGCGGGCGCCAGTCGGCCAGGATGCCGGCGGCGGCGGCCAGCGCCAGGATGACGACGGCCGCGCTCAACGCCGGGACCGTCAGGGCGCGGTCGGGGTGAAAATCGCGGATGAGGAGGCTGCCCAGCCCCGCCGCGACGATCCCGATCAGGACGGGCGCGGCGGATATGCGCAGGTCCGGTTCAATAACGGTGGGCGTTGATTTCATGTGGGTTTATCATGTCTTTCCCTTTGTAGTGACGGCTTTATCCGTTTGCGTGCGCCCCAACCGCTAAAGCCCACACTACAAATGAGCGGGAGAGGTGCGGTTACGAAAAGGGCGGCCACTCGAACCAGCGCGCCGGGTGGGTGTGGCC
>JBBQRS010000205.1:0-4102 GCA_038214535.1 Anaerolineae bacterium | reverse complement strand
CTTTCCAACTCGTCCATCGGGATACTCCTCCTCGTGTGCTTGGCGGCTCACGATCCGGAGTTTCCTCGATGGACTTCCTCTTCTGTCGAACTTCTGCTGCCTCCCCGGCAGAGCCGGGGGGTCTCCCTTGGTAGGCTAGCGATTGGTACTTCTCCGGCAATTCCTCGGAAGTAGTTGATCTACGGCAACGATCTTCGCGATCAGAACCTGCATGCGCGCACGTGGCGCTCGCGGATCTTCATCGGCTCTGTCTGCGGGCAACGCCAGCGTTGACCGCTCGCATATGGGCCCCCATTCGCCAGACGAATCCGATGTGAATCGCATTCCTGGCGGTGGCTGGCGTAGGTGACCTCTGATCGGTATTGTCGCGCTTCGGAATCATTGTTTTTGTTGTCGACAGCGTCGTTACGCGCCCAAGCGCAACGACAGCGCATACGGAGGCTGCAGTGACGAGCACGGAAACCAAGAGCAGATCGCCGGTTGTGTTGCGGCCCGGTGAGGGACGGCAGTACCCGATGGGTCGAATCGCCGCGGTATTCAAGGCCGACGAGGCCGAGACGGGATCCAGGTACTCGATTTCGGAATGGTGGCTGGAACCGCATACCCAAGGGCCGGGGGCGCACTCACATGAAGAAGATGACGTGTTCTATGTTCTGGAAGGAACAATGAGCTTGCGCATCGGGGATCAATGGCTTGACGCTGAACGAGGATCCTTCGTGCTCGTTCCGGGCGGCGTGACCCACGACTTTGAAAATCGAGGCGAAGTCCGGGCGGGCGTCCTGAACGTCTCGGTCCCGGGTCCGTTCGAACCGGAGATGCCGGCCATTGCCGAGTGGTTCAAGGAACACCCGCCCGGGCACGCAGGCGCATCATTCGTTGGCTGCGGACAGCCAGCGCTGCCGCTGTTTTGAGCGAAACCGGCACACTACGTCGGGCGGCACGACTCCGTGGCGCTTGTGCCAGATGAGTCCAGCACGACCTCCAAACGGGAATTGATCCATGACGACCGACCACCGAACCGACACCGAGGGCGAGGAATCCGCCGATTCCCTGGTCACGCTGCGCCAGTTGGCGTTCGCCGACCCGTTCCGCTGGATCGTGCGCGGCACGCGCGATTTCCTCCGGGCGCCGGCGATCGGACTGTTCTTCGGCGCCTGCTTCGTCGCGATGGGCTGGGCGTTGCGTGTGGTGTTCGAGCACGCGCCAGCCTTCGTGCTCGGGCTATCGGCCGGATTCCTCCTCGTCGGCCCTTTTTTCTGCATGGGTCTGTACCACGTAAGCGACCGGCTGGAGCGCGGCGAGCGCCCGCGCCTCGTCGACGCGGTGATGGCCTGGCGTCGCAAGCTGGACACCCTGGCGATCTTCGGCGTGGTGCTCCTCGTGCTCGAGATGCTCTGGGCGCGGGCATCGCTGGTGGTATTCGCGCTCACGTTCGAGGGCACGATGCCGGACTTCGCGAGGTCGCTCCGCAGCCTCGTCGACCCGAACAACCTCGAATTCATCCTGGCCTGGACGGCCCTGGGCGGCGTGTTCGCCACGATCATCTTTGCAGTGAGCGTGGTGAGCATCCCGATGATCCTCGACCGAGGCACCGATGCGATCACTGCGGGTCTCACCAGCATCCGCCTGGTCCTCACCCAGCCGGTCGTGCTGCTGTCCTGGGCGGGGATCATCACGATCCTCGTGGTGCTGGCGATGCTGCCGAGCTTCGCGGGCCTGCTCGTCGTAGGCCCCATCCTCGGCCACGCGTCGTGGCATGCGTATCGCGCCTCGGTCGAGAAACGCCCACCTTCAATTGGGCCACCGAACCATGGCCGATGCGCCACCACGCGCGCAGGCGCTGCAACACCACGGGGCTGAGCATGGTGTAGCGTTCCTTGACGCCTGCCCGATGGCAGGGTGCGGATGCGCGAGTTCAAAGGCGACGTGACGTACTCGCCGGCGCAGGTGCACATCGGCGAAAACGTCGGCTCGACGCCGACCCACGCCATCCTGGTCGACCTGAAAACGGCGTTGAAGCTTTGACATACGGTAGCCGCGTGCCAAACTTGTCACACTACTCAGCCGGCCTGCAAAGCGGGCCGGTCACGAACCCAGCGGAGCCATCATGCAAAGTCCTGAATTCGTCCCCCTATGTCATCTCCGCCCCGTCTTGTGGGCCCTTGCTGCCGTCGCCGCGACCGCCGGGTCCGCCGCGCATGCCGCGTACCACGACATCAGCGGCGGCATCACGTTCTATGGCTCGTCGTACACCACGGTGTTGGACAGCTACTCAGTGTCCGGTCCGGTTCAGAACAGCCGGCAGGTGCTGTACGACGACGTGGTGCCAGGGCGCAGCTGGCACGGCCGCGCAGGTTCGGGTGTCGACAACTACGGGGTGCATGCCTCGGTCTTCGTCGGCAGCAACAACATCGCCAATGAATTCGACGGGGGTGGACAACGTTTTCGCGCTACGGCCTTTGCCTTTGTCAGTTTCACGGACTTCGTGATCAGCGGTCCTGCGGGGGCCACCTCAGTGATAACGCCGATCAACTTTCATCTGTCGGGTGAACAAATTTTGGGGTCGTACACCTCGTTCTCAGGCTACTCGTCCAGCGTCGAATCCACGGTTGGATTAATCATCCACGCAGACAACAACGGCGCGAGTGGGGTTAACAATTTCTACTATAGCAACGGCGTGGCCAGTCCACCCACGACAACCGGTTTGCTGATGGATTGGGGTCCCGGCAACATCGTGACGACACCGCTGTGGACGCTGCCAGTGAACGTACCGTTCACGCTGACGCTGCAACTCGATGTGGCGGCTGATGTCTCGGTCATCTTGAGCGACGGGTACGTCACGAGCGCGCTCAGTGATTTCGGCAAGACGCTGAGTTTTGCCACCGACCGCCCGGTGTTCAGCTTGCCGGAAGGCTACAGCGCCAACTCGGCCGAGGCAGGCGTGGTCAACAATATCTTCACGGCGCCCGTGCCCGAGCCCGCCAGCGGCGTGCTGGCGGCGTTGGGGCTGCTGGTCGTCGGTTTTCGTGCACGCCAGCGGCGCGTCGCAGTTGCCGCCGCGGCGGTCTTGCCGATGCTGGCCGCTGTGCCGGCGCTGGCAGCCGTGCAGGTCGGGGAGTGGAACCGGAAATAGGATTTCCGGGTGGCAAGGGCCGGGGCCCGGCGGAGAAGGGCCGCTTGCGCCGGGGTAGTTCGCGGGGGGTGGTTCGGCCTGACCGGGTGCACCCTGAGCGGCGCTGTAAGACCCCGCGCATGTGACGCATCAGCTCAGTAGCGACCTACCGATGATTGAAAGGGATGGACAGGCGCTGGTCAAGCTCGCCGGGCGCGAATTCACCATCCGCCGTTCCTTCATCGACGATGTCAGCGACCAGCCGCAGGCAGAACCCATCCATGCCCTGCGCCGCTCGCTGCTGGTGCTGCATGCGTCTGGCGACAACGTGGTGAGCATCGACAACGCACGCCACCTGTTCGAGGCTGCCTGCACCCCAATTCCTTCGTCTCGCTCGACGGTTCTGCCCACCTGCTCACGCGGCGGGCCGACGCGCGCTACGCCGCCGGTGTGATCGCGGCCTGGGCCGCGCGTTACCTGCCCGAAGCGCCGTAACCTGCGCCCGCGCCGGACGTGCTCGAGCACGGCACCGTGCGCGTCAGCGAGCGTGGCACCGGCGCCTTCGCCGCCAGCATGCAGGCTGGACGACACGCGCACATCGGCAATGAGCCCAAATCCGGCAGCGGCGACGACGCCGGGCCCAGCCCGTACGAGCTGTTGCTTTACGCCCTTGGCGAGTGCACGTCATGACGCTGCGCATGCATGCACGGCGGAAGCAGCAGCCGCTGGTGGACGTCCATGTGATACTGACCCAAGACACGATTCACGCCGCCGATTGCACGGACTGCGAGACGAAGGACGCCAAGGTCGACCGCATCGAGCGCGTGATTGATCTGGTCGGTCCGCTGGTGTTAGCGGGGATCAAGAAGCGCGTCATTTTGGTGGAGGGGCGCGGATTTGATGTTGCGGGGATCGGCCGACTGTCGCGCATTGCAAGAGTTGGTGCGCGATCAGAACGGCGGATTGGTGGGCGTCGGTGCGGGATCAAGA
>JBBQRS010000204.1:0-4191 GCA_038214535.1 Anaerolineae bacterium | reverse complement strand
GTCGGCATAACCGTGGGGGGCGCGGTGGTCGCCTGAAGCAGCAACTGCCTGAACTGAATGGCAACTACGTCATAGTCGGCCAGTGAGTGCCCGAGGACCGTAACTCTAACCCCTATCGGTACTTCCAACCCACCATACAGTGACCACCAGGGCGTATCGAAGACATCCGCCTCAAGCTTCACGTATACGTGCACGCCACTATAAGGACCCACCACACCGTAGAGCCGCAGGCCGATTTCCGCAGGAGCATATCCTTTTACGTCCAGACCAACGGATAATCGCGGTGTCACAGGTGTGAAACTGTTGGTGAGGTTGTGAATAGGTCCCCAGGATGAATCTTTGTAGCGCACACCCGCCGTGAGCGTTGCGACCTGAGTGGCCTCCCAGGTAACGCCTACATGCACGCTCCCGTCAATGCCGACACGGACTCCCAGCACCGGAGTGAAAGCCACAGGCACAGGCCCGATGGGTACGGTAATGACCGCCAGAGTGTATTCCGCAAGCAGCTTTTCCTTCTTGCCCGATAACTCGACCTTGACATCGAACGCAATCTCCGCGGTCTCCTGAACGCTGGTGGTAAACGCAAGCTCTTGCAGCCTCCAATTTCGCACTACCAGATCAAAATTGAGGCTGGGCGCAATGTCGAGAGACCCATCCGCAGTCACTTTGCCGCCCATGCCGTCATCATAAAGCACCACGTCGTCCAGTTCGATGTGGAAACTCGCGTTCGGAGCCAGGGAGTCCACGCCAGCCAGTGTCACGCCATCAACAGCCACGGCGCTTCGGATGTCAGCAGGAGTGAGGGTATGTCGGAGATGGACTTCGCCTTGTTGAATGGCGTCCTCCAGCGTTGCGGCCGCGGTTTGCACGACTACATCGCCGCCTATCTGGTTGATCGCGGTCACGCGGCGCAGGAAGCCATCCGGCGCGGCATCCGAAGGCGCGGCCACGATGATCTCGCCTGGCGCGACGGCAGCCAGCGCCGTAGTCATGGCGTCGAACGTGTACGTGACTCCATCGGGCGATACGGACAGAAGCTCCTTCGTCGTATCTGGTGGCAACGGGTTCGTGGTGGGTGGGATGATAGGCGGCAACGTCCCGCCATCTCTGGCGACGTAGGGGAGAAATAGTGGGTTCGCGCTATCCGGCGCAGCAGCCGATTCCGGCCCACCCTGCGCCAGCACGCCCGGCGGCAGCCCGGCGCTGATGAAGACAACGACGAGGAAGAAAACGACAAGGCTGCGGACGGCAACACGGTACGGGACATTCATCACCAAACTCCTTCGTGGGTGAAGTCACTCAAATCGCCACGTTCACAATATACGCCCATTTCTGCTGCAACACCATGACGCCGCGCATATTTTGTGGTCAATCCCGGCGCATTCCGCTCCTCTGTGTTTCCGGGCGACCACACAGGGTCGCCCCTACGGCAAACGCGCAACCACCAGCGCCACCCAATCGCCATCGGTGCGTCGGTCGAGCACATCCAGTCCATGCACAGCCAGCCCGGCCCGCACGTCCGGCTCCCGCTCTTCGATGATGCCCGCCAGGATCATGCGCCCACCCGGGGCCAGATAATCCGCCAGCCCGCCATCGAGCAGAGCCACGATGATGTGCGGTAAGATGTTCACCAGGATCAGATCCCAATGCCGCAACGCGCCATCGGGTGTACGCCAGAACGCGCCGGCGTCCGGCCCGGCGCTCGTCACCACGTGGATCGGCGTCGCCAGGTCATTCAGGGATGCGTTTTCCTCCGTCGCGCGGGTGGCAATCGGGTCAATGTCGAACGCGTCCACATGACTCGCGCCCATGCGCGCGGCGGCAATCGAGAGGATGCCCGACCCGCACCCCGCATCCAACACGGCGTCGCCGGGTTGCAGCACATCTTCCAGCGCCTTGAGACAAAGCTGCGTGCTGGGGTGTAGCCCCGTGCCGAACGCCATCCCCGGATCGAGCACAATCGGCAATTCGCCGGCGGCAGGCGTCACTTCGTCCTGCATCCACGCCGGGATGATCAGGATGCGGCGACCGATGTGCAACGGCTGATACCCGGCCTTCCACGCGTTCGCCCAATCCTCATCCGCCAACCGGCGAATCACCGGCTGCGCCATCGGGTAGATACGCCCCAGGTGCCACAGCCCTTCCTCGATCTCGTGGCGCCGCGTCGCCGTCTCCGGCGCATCCGCCACGAGATAGGTCTTGACGGTGACCGCAATCTGGTGATCCTCGCCTACTGCATCGAAACCGCTCACCTCGGTCACCGCGCCGCCCTGCCCATCGGGCCGGGCGTTGAGACGGTTGAACAGTTCGCTCACCGCTTCCGCCGACTCGCCGTCGGCCTGAATGCTGATCTCGATCCAGTCCATCATCCGAACACCTTGCCGATGCGGTCGAGCAGCTTCTCCAAGAAATTACGTTTGTCGCCCACCGGGAGATTGCCGTTGAGGGTCGCGCCGAATTGTTCGAGCAGTTCGCGCTGTTGTGGCGTCAAACTTTCCGGCACCCCCACACGCACCGCAACCACCTGATCGCCGCGGCGATTGCTGCGCAACACCGGCACGCCCTGATTCTTCAACCGGAACGTCGCCCCATTCTGCGTGCCCGGCGGAATGATCAACGGGCTGACGCCTTCCAGGGTGGGCACTTCGACTGCCGCGCCCAGCGCGGCCTGCACGAAGTTGATCAGATATTCCAGCCGGATGTCGTTGTCCACGCGCTCGAACTGCGGATCGGATTTCACCGAGAGTTCGACGTAGAGATCGCCCGCAGGACCGCCGCGTTCGCCCGGCTCGCCCTCGCCGTTCAGGCGAATCCGCATCCCCTCGCTCACGCCGGCGGGGATGTTCACCGAGAGTTTGCGCGTGGTTTTGACGCGTTTCCGCCCGCCGCACTGATGACACGGCGTCGTGACGATTTCGCGCTCGCCCTCGCAGCGCGGGCAGACGCTCACGCTGACGAACTGCCCCAGGATCGTCTGCTGCACCCGGCGCACCTCGCCCGTACCGTTACACTGCGGGCAGCGCATGGGCCGCGTCCCCGGCTCGGCGCCGCTGCCCTGGCACACGGGGCACGTCTCCAACCGCGGGATCTCGATCTCCTTCTCGGCCCCGAAAACGGCCTCACGGAAGGTGATCTCCATGGTGTAGCGCAGGTCGCGCCCACGGGTTGGGCCGCGTTGCGGTGTGCGCTGTCCGGCGAAACCGCCGAAGAATTCCTCGAAAATATCGGAAAAACCACCGAAACCGCCAAAACCCCCCGCGCCGCCGAACCCGCCGGGGCCGCCCGGCCCCCCCTGGGTCGCCGCGTGACCATAGCGGTCATACCCCGCGCGCTTATCCGGGTCGCTCAACACGGCATAGGCTTCGTTGATCTCTTTCAGCCGCTCCTCGGAGTCGGGAGCCTTGTTGATATCGGGGTGAAACTGGCGCGCCAATTTGCGATAGGCCGTCTTCAGCGCCAGTTCATCAGCGCTGCGCGGCACGCCCAGCACTTCATAATAATCACGTTTGCTCATGCAGAAATAACTTCTCTCTACTCGGACAAAAATCAATAACGCCGATTCAGAGGGCGCGCTTACGCGGCGCCGTCTTCCCAACTGATGATCCAGACGCACAAACCGGCCAGCACGATGGTCGCGCCGATAATGGCCGCCCATTGCCCCGCCGCAAAGCCGACGTCGCGCGCGGCGATGAGGACGATAATGACCATGCCCAGCCCCAACACCAGCCACGAGATCAGATTTGGGTGCGCGTCCCACAATCTTCGCAGAGACTGCATCGTATCTCCTCCAACGACTAACCCAGAAAACGCTCGCAAAGCACCTGATCCACCCGCGCCGCGCCCGTTGACACTTGCTGCGTCAACCGGCCACACTCACGAAAACCGAGCCGCGCATAGAACGCCAGCGCCGCGTCATTATCGGCGCGGATCGCGGCGACCAGTTTCTCGAAACCCATCTCGCGCGCGTGTTCAAACGTCACCTTGCTCATGGCGTCGCCCACGCCGTGGCGTCGTGCGGCGGCCACAACATACGTGCCGATCGTCGCCACGTGATCCATCGCGCCGGTATAGCTTGCGTAAGGCTCAACCACCTGAAAACCGGCCACGATATTCCCCAGCTTCGCCAGAACCAGGAAAGCGCGGGCCGGTAGACCCTTCAAGAAAATGCGCTCCTGCGCGGGCGTATACGTG
>JBBQRS010000203.1:0-4275 GCA_038214535.1 Anaerolineae bacterium | reverse complement strand
TATTTATTTTTGTGACACCCCCAAACGGGGGGGCAAACCCCTTTTTTCGTTGGGGTTTACGCGGCTGACCTCCCCCTCCGCGCCAAACCCCGCAACTACAAAGGGCATATGTGACCATGCAGAAGTTTCGGATAGATTCTTATCTTTAGGGCGCGTTTAACTATCCCTTAATGCCGGTCAGCGCAATGCCCTGCACGAAGTAGCGCTGGAACAGCAAGAAGAGCAGGACGGTGGGAATGGTGGCGAGGGTTGTACCCGCCATCAACGGCCCCCAATCTACCGTGTGCTGAGATTTGAACAGGGTCAGGCCCAACTGGATCGTGCGCATCCGGTCGCTCTGGGTGATCACCAGCGCCCACAGAAAATCGTTCCAGGCATATTGAAACGTAAACAGGGCGACTACGGCCATCACGGCCTTGCTCAATGGCAGGATGATGCGCCAGAAGATTCCGTATTCCGAGCACCCGTCAATCCGCGCCGCGTCATCGAGTTCCACAGGGAGGGAAAGGAAAAACTGGCGAAACAGGAAGACATCGAACGCGCTGCCAACCATCGGAAAGATCAGGCCGGGATAGCTGTCCAGCCAACCAGTGCCGCCCTGCCCCATCCAGTTGTTGCCGCCGGCAAACGGCGTCCCCTTGACAATCAGGAACGTGGGGATCAGCGCGATCAGGCCGGGCAACATCATCACGGCCAGCACAAGCAGGAAGACGGCTTCGCGCCCCCGCCATTTGAGGCGGGCAAACGCGTAGCCTGCCGACGCGGTGATCAGTACATTCAACACCATGACGGAAACCGTGACAATCATGCTGTTTTTGAAGTAGATGTGGAAGTTGCCGCGCGTCATCGCCCGCACGTAGTGATCGAGCGTGTATTGCGTCGTGAAGATCACCGGCGGCATCTTGAAAATCTGATCCTGTGGTTTGAGCGAGGTAAAGACCATCCACAAGAATGGGATGAGCATGGTCAGCGCGGCAAGCAGCAATACTGCATACGCAATGCCGGGCAACACGTAGGCGCTGCCGATATGCGCCAGCCGATGACCGATGGATGACTTGGTGACTTCGGGGGACGCGGGAAAGTTCGCGGCATCTTGCATGTCAGATCTCCATACCCCCGCGCATCAGACGCATATTGAATACAGACAGGCCAAGCAGGATGAGGAACAACACCCACGATTGCGCCGATGCGTAACCCAGGTTGAAATAGCGGAAGCCATTGACGTAAATCTGATGCACGATGGTGGTGGTGGCGAAGGCCGGGCCGCCGTCCGTCATGGCGTAGATCGGGCCGAAAATCTGAAACGAGCCGATAATACTTGTGATCAAGACATAAAGCAGCACCGGCCTGAGCATGGGCAACGTGATGCGGCTGGTGATCTGCCAGCGATTCGCGCCGTCAACCCGCGCCGCTTCATACAGACTCTCGGGGACGCCCTGCAACCCGGCCAGGAAGATAATCATGGCGCTGCCTACGCCGATCCAGACGCTCATGATAATAATCGAAGGAATCGCCTGCGTGGTGCTCTGGAGCCACAATTGTGGCGGCAGCCCTAAAGTTTTCAGTAAGGCGTTGAGCAAGCCAAAGCTGGGCTCGTACAGCCACAGCCACACCATCGAGAGGGCGATGGTAGAGGTGACGACGGGCAGATAGAAGACCACGCGAAAGAAGTTGCGCCCGTGGATGCCTGCGTTGACGGAGAGGGCAAGAATCAACCCGAAGATGATGACCAGTGGAATATAGCCGACCGTATAAAAGAGGGTGTTCTTCATGGACCGTAAGAACAAACCATCCTGGGCCATCCGGCTGAAATTCGCCAGCCCTACCCACTGGGTCGGCATGACGACACTGTAGTTGGTCAGGCTATAGTAAAGTGAGGCGATGGATGGGATGATCCAGTAGAGTGTCAGCGGGATCATCAGCGGAAGGACAAAGACGAAGGCCGCCTTCTCCTGGCGAGTTAACGCAAATCGCCGGCGTTTACCCGCCTGCGTTTCTACTGCCCGCGTTGCAGTTGCCATAATGTCACCTTGCGCCGATCAGGGACAGCCTGTGTTCCCATCGTCCGTTGCGCTCCCGCTCTAGCTGGAGAGGAAGCGCAACGGAACGCCAAGGAACTGACGATACGTGCTATGCGCCGGTCGCCTGCCTCAGTTCGTCCACTTTCTTTTTGACTTCTTCGGCGGCCTTATCCAGCCCTTCCTTAACACCGACCTCATCACGCAGGACGCCCTGGATGTAGTTGCCGATGATCTCCAGCGTCGGGAACTCTGTGGCCTGCGGCGTGGTGTCCCCCCAGCCTTCAACCGGGATCTTCTGGAACGTCACCAGCATCGGATCTTTCATGAACTCCGCGTTCTTGACGACCGCTTCGCGTGGCGGCGACTCGTTCGTCGGGCTGAGCATCCCGGTAAGCGTCTCTTCGGAGATCATGTGTTTCATCAGCGCCCACGCTTTGTCGGGGTGCTTGGTGTTCGTGCCGGTGGCATAGACATTCGGGCAGCAATACGTCAGCCGTTTCACCTTTTCCAGCGGAACGCCGATCCCCAGCAGCTCTAGTTTGTCGGGCTGGTTGCGCTTCCAGTTGCCGACCTCCGACGATCCTGCCACCTGCATTGCGGCGACGCCTTCGCCCAGGGCCGATATATCCGGGGTCTTCGGGCTGATGCCCGCGATGGGCGAAACCTTTGCCTCGTGCACGATATCGTAGAGGAATTGCAGCGCTTCAACGCCGGCATCGTTATTGAAGACCACATCGTTCGAGTCCCAACTGCCCCACGGCACCACGACATTGCTGCCGTTCTGCACCAGCAGATACCACCACTCGAAGAAAGCGCCGTTGGGCGCGGAGGCGTTGATCATATAGCCGGAGCGTGTGATATTGCCCTGATCATCGGTCTGGGTGAGCTTGACCGCATCTTCGATCATCTCGTCCCAGGTTTGCGGCGGCTTCTCAGGATCCAGCCCCACTTCGGTGAAGAAATCCTTGCGATAGCATATGGTGCGAATATCCAGAACGTAGGGCATTGCCATCAGCTTGTTGTTGTAGCGGGAAATGTCTACCATGCGGGGATAGAAGTCGCTGAGTTCGTCATAGTTGGCGACAAAATCATCCAGGGGCAGGAACTGCTTGCGGGCCGCATAGGGGCCGACCCAGTCGCTGCCGGTCTCAACCAGATCAATCGGAATGTTACCGGCGAAGCTGGTGAGCATCTTCTCGCCCAGGTGATTCCAGTCGCTCCGGTCCACCGCAACCGTGACGCCGGGGTTGGCTTCCTGGAAGGCGGGGATGGCCGTCCCGTTGAAATATTCCATCACGGGGTCAATATGCGCCAGCAGGATGAAACGCAATTCTACAGGGGCAGCATCGGGCTGCTGAGCGGCCGCGGGCTGTTCGGGAGCCGAGGCCTCGGGTTGGGTCGCATCGGACGATTGTGGAGCGGGGGCAGGTGGGGCGGCGCAGGCGGCCATTGCGGCAAGGGCCGCGCCATAGCCCACGGAGTATTGCAGGAATCTCCTGCGAGACAGCTTCCCTGATTGAACGTGCATTTTACGTCTCCTTTGGATCAGTAAGACTACCCGAAGGCTTTCGCTGAACATGCAGTTGTAAAGAGCGATGAACCTGCACTATGTCCGAACTGCATGGCGGCAACGTTACGGCGGGTTGCATACTAGCACCGTCAAACGGGCCTGTCAAGTGACTTAAAGTGCGGATCGGCGTCAGGCAAGTGTAGGTAGTGTTGCATTGCGGCTCCGCAAACTGACGCCCATAATCATGGCTGATTTGCAAAGTCGGCTTACGGCACACGCGGCTTTGCCAGTATCTCGCGGACTTCCAACTCCATGAAGGTGCGCGGGTAGGCCGGCTTGCAGATGATCGCCGTGTCGGCCCCGTTGTCCGTCCCCGCGATGGAGACGACCTCCGCGCTCATGTCCAGCAGGCCCGCGTCGGCGGCCATCAGCAGGCACTCTACCGCCACCTTCATCCCCTGCCCGAATCGGTAGAGCGTCTCGCGGACGTACTCTTCCGGCGTGCGCCCGCCGTTCTTCTCGGTGAACGCCGCGCCCACGCCATCGCCCAGCGCGTGGATGCCCGTGACGACCTTCACGCCCACCTGCTCGACCTCGCGGCGCTCCTCCGGCGTCATGGTCCAGCCGACATCCTCGAACCCGTGACAGATGGAAACGGCAATTACCTTGATGCCGCCGATGGCGAAGAGCCGCGCCGCCTTGATGGCCGTCTCGCCGTGCGACGACGCGACGATCGCCTGCTTG
>JBBQRS010000202.1:0-4368 GCA_038214535.1 Anaerolineae bacterium | reverse complement strand
TTGGTGATGTTGGCCCGCCCGGCGATCAAATCGCCGGGCTACAGGAGCTACGCCCCGTGAACGGGGCTGGGCGAATCGCGGTCTGCTCAGCCGGATTGATCCGGCGCTGTTAGGTAGCCCGATCCATTCATGGTCGGGCGGTCACATTCCACGCCGCATACGGCTATTGTACGCGCGCCTGGTTGTGATAAACTATGATATGCGTTATATGCACGTCTATTCCGCAAAACTCGCTTTCAGAGGAGCGCACCACACATGAAGACCTACACCTTTAACGTGTCCCTGGCCGATGAGGAGGGCGTTTGGCGGCAGTTGGAACTGCCCGCCGACTTCACGCTGGAAGCCCTGCACCTGGCGATCCAGGAAGCGTATGCGTTCGACAACGATCACCTCTATTCGTTCTTCATGAGCGGCGAAGCGTGGGACACGACCACCGAGTACGCGCTGCCCGAAGACGCCAATTCCCAGGCTGCGTATTTAGAGGCATTCGACGACGAAGTAGCTGAAGATGACGACGACGAAGAAGATGACGACACGGAAGATGCGGAGGATCAGGATGCCGATATTTTGATCGTAGATGAGAACGGAGAGCCTCTGCCCGACCCCACACCGGCCCAGATCAGCGAGATGTTCCAGACGCTGAAGGATAACCCCGAACTGATGGCCGAGGCGAAGAAGCAGGTCACGGAGCAACTCGGCATCCCCGGCTTCCTTTTCGATATGGTCGTCAACAATGCCGACCAGGTGGTGAACATGATTGGCGATCCGGCGGCATTTGCCAACACGCCGATTACCGACGTCGTCTTCGACCTGACGCCGCCCGCCGGTGACGTGCGCGACACCACGCTGGACATGCTGGAGCTGAAGCAGGGGCAGGGCTTCCTCTATCTGTTCGACTACGGTGACGAATGGCGCTTCGACGTGCGCGTCGCCGCGGTCAACGACGCGGCTGACCCTGGCGCCGCGTATCCCCGGCTGGTGGAATCGGTGGGCGCGGCCCCCGAGCAGTACGAGGACTGGGAGGATGACGACGAACTCGAGGACGAGATCGCGGACGACTGACGCGATTCATTTACCACGGAATACACGGAAAAGATACCCTCTTTCCTTCCGTGTATTCCGTGGTAAATTTGGATTTTCAGCGCGCGAGGTAGGGGATGAACGTCCGCCCCCCGGCAAAGAGGATCGCCGGGGTCTGGCCCGTGTAGTAGTCCTTCAACGTGACGCGGCCGGTCGTCGCGCCGAGGGTCAGCACCAGGTCATCGCCATCGCGCATCTGCGTCACCGCGCCCGGTAGAGAGGGCCGCAAGTCCAGCGCATCCTCGGCGGTCGCCCCGTAGATCGTGTCATCGCCGGTGGCGCGGCCCGGCGCATAACCGGCGAACATATTCGCGCCGCTGCCCGCATAGATCGTGTCGCTGCTCGACGAATTCACCACGCGGGCGATCCGCACGCCGGGGGCCAGCGCCGTGCCCGCGAGCAGATGGGCATACGGAAACTCTGCGAAGCCGCTCACGTAGTCGCTCTGCGCGCTCGACCAGCCCAGCTCGCGCAGGTCTATCCGATAGCCGCCCACGTCATAGGGCAGCGTCGAGAAATCGAGCGTGTTCGCCCCGCCCGTATCCCACAACGTCTGTTTCAGCCGATAGGGGGTATCCAGTTGCAGCGACCCGGCGCGCGTGTACTGGTCGGCGCCCCGCGCCGTGAGCGCAAGCGGATCATCGCCCGGCCAGTGCGCCCGCGCCCCGTAGAGATATTGCAGCGCAAGGAAATCATAGGGCATGGGCGTCGCCGCCGAATAGCCGCGCAGGGTGTACGTCATCACCGTGTGCGAATCGTTGTTTTCCCCCGGCGGCAGATAGGGCGGCGGTGAGGGAACTGCCGCGTTATCGTCAAAAGGATGCTTAAGTCCCAGCGCGTGCCCGATCTCGTGGATCAGGGTGACATAACCGTGCCGCCCCGGCTGATGCTGGAACCCGTTGGTGTCGCCCAGCCGGTCATAATCCGGGTTGAGGTGAACGTCGCCGGCGACGTGGAACAGGATCGTGCTGGATGGGTAGAATGCCCGCGCGTATACCGTATCGCTGGTGAGCATGAAGCGCAGGAAGCCGATTTGCGTCGGCGTCTCGGTCACTTCCACGAAATCCATATTAAGGAAGGTGGCGTACCAGGCGAGGACGCGCCGCACGTTGGCCTTCACCGGCTCGCTGACCTCGCGCATATCCGCCGCCGCGCCGTAATAGCTGCCGTCGAACACCGCGTCGCTGTAGAAGCTATAGGTCAGGGTCGTCCAGCTCGCGGGCCAGCGATAGCCGCTCAGCAGCGCGTCAATGCGATAATCCCCGCTGGCGCCAAAATCTTGCGGGGCCAGGGTCGGCGCGTCCGCGGGCAGGCGCGCGTCGTCGCTATCGACGATCCGGCCGTCGGGGTCGCGCCGCGGGGTGGGGGGTGAGGGTGTGGCGACGGGTTGGCCGGCCTGAACAGCGGTGGGCAGGGCCAATAGCAGGACGAGAAACAGGCTTAGTACGCGCACGGCGGCGCAACCTTTAGCATAGGGCTGATTTTACCACGCGAATCTCTGGAACACGAAGACACGAAGAGACGCGAAGGACGCGAAGCGCGAAGACCGCGAAGGGCAGGGGCCGCGCGCTTCGCGGTCTTCGTGCTTCGTGATCTTCGCGTTCCAAACACCTTCGCGCCTTCGTGGTCCAAACATCCCCGCGCCTTCGTGGTCCAAACGTCTCATGGTATAGTTCCCGCATCCCAACCACATTGGAGCCGCCATGACCCACGACCAACCCGCCGCTATCCGCATCCTCGATCCGCGCGCGCCCGCCCGGCTTGGGCGCGTGCGCCACGTGCTGTTCGATTTCGACGGCACGATTTCGCTGCTGCGTCAGGGCTGGGAAGAGGTGATGGCCCCGCTGATGATCGAGATGATCTGCGCCGGCGGCCCGCCCGACCCGGCAGTCGCGCGCGAGGTGGCCGAATACGTGGACGTGTCCACCGGCATCGTCACCATCGAGCAGATGGCGTGGCTGGCCGCGGCGGTGCGCCGCCACGGGCGCGCCGCCCACCCGCTCACCGGCGCCGAGTACAAGGCGATTTACCTTGACCGGCTGGATGTGCGGGTGGATCAGCGCCTCGCCCGGCTGGCCGCCGGTGACGTGACGCCCGATGCGATGATGGTCCCCGGCGCGCGCGCCTTTCTCGCCGGATCGGCCGCGCGCGGCGTCCGGCTCTACCTCGCCAGCGGCACCGATCACCACTACGTCGCGGCGGAATCCGCGGCGCTGGGCGTCGCCCCCTATTTCGAGGGTCGCATCTACGGCGCGCTCGATGGCGACGAGTCGCACCGCAAGGAGCGCATCATCCAGCGCATCCTCGCCGAGCACGACCTGCACGGCGACGAACTGCTGGCCGTGGGCGATGGGCCGGTGGAGATTCGCGAGGCCGTGGCGCGTGAGGCGCTGGCGCTGGGCGTGGCCTCCGACGAGGTAACGCGGGCGGGCTGGAACGACGCCAAGGTCGCCCGGCTGACCCGCGCCGGCGCGCACTTCCTGGTCAACGCCTTCGAGCCGGTTGACGAATTGATTGGCTACCTGGTGTCGTGATAGAATAAACGGCGCTATGGGGGTCTACGTAGTGTCGGCCCCCGTGCCCATCGCCGCCGCCCACAAGGGGCTATACTACCGACGTCTCGGCTAGATTATTATCGCATCCTCTGATTCTTTCATGGAAAGGTAACCGGTATGGAAAAGGCCAAACTCTTCAAACGGGCGATCGCGCTGGCGGTGGATTTACTGGCAATCCTCGTCCTCGGGTGGGTGGTGGTCTTCTTGCTCGCCTTCCTCACCGTGCCCTTCGCGGGCAGCACGTCCGGCTTCGGCCAGATGATGTTCAGGCTGACCAGTTACTTGATCGCCATCGTGTCGTTATTGTTTCAATTCTTGTACTTCGGTTACACCTGGAGCCGCCCCGTCGGGCAATCCCTCGGCATGAAGATCATGGCGATTCGCGTCGCCCGCGAGGACGGCAGCCGGATCGGGTTCCTGCGCGCCGGGCTGCGCGGGTCGGTCGGCTACTGGATCAGCGGGCTGGTCTTCTTTCTCGGCTTCATCTGGGCCGCCTTCGATCCGCACGGCGAGGCATGGCACGACAAGATCTTCGACACGCGCGTCTTCGAGTATCCCTACGATCCATACGGCGACATGCCTTTCCCTCCGCCGCGTCCCCCCGTGGACGCCGGCCCGGATATGCGGTGAGTAGGCAGGTAGGCGGGTTCGTAGTAGGGCGCGCATGTGCGGCTCTTGCTCGTAGTGCGCAGTTCTCTGCGCACAGCCGCGTACTTGCGCAGTGAACTGCGCA
>JBBQRS010000201.1:0-4445 GCA_038214535.1 Anaerolineae bacterium | reverse complement strand
CTCGCTGCCGACTTCCGCGTCACCGGCGAGAAATAGAACCACGGAACACGCAGAACAAGTTCATGTATCTATCCGAAAACTGCGCGGTACCCCTTCGTAGTGACGGCTTCAGCCGTTGTGTCGCTCTCCCAACGGCTGAAGCCGTCACTACGAAGGGAAGGGCATAATATTCGGATAGATTCTTCTTTACTTTTCCGTGTATTCGGTGTTTTCCGTGGTCGCATTTCTGATGATATAATTCACAAGTTGGCCTGCAATCGCGCGGTCTGAGACCATTACCCGGAGTCGCCATAGGATTGTATCTGCCTATATGATCAACCTGACAGACCCCAATCAAACACGCATCCTCCTCGGCGTTCTGGGTGGCTTAGCGACCCTCGCAGTCCTGGCCCTCTTCTACCTCACCTCTTTAGGTCGCTCGAAGATGTGGACGATCATCGTCACCCCGCTGGCTTCCATCATTGGCAGTGGGTTTCTGGTGGTCGCGCCGTTGCTTTACGACAACTTCGGGCGCAGCGCCATGGCCGCGATCATCATTATCAACATCTACGCGCTGGCCATCGGCTGGGTGATGCGCACCAACATCCACCAGTTCGAGCCGATGCTGGAGAACTCGCACGGCGGCAAGTTCCTGCTCGCGATAGAGCGCCTCTCTAACTGGTCGCTGGGCATCTCCTACGTGATCTCCATCGCGTTCTACATCAGCCTGCTCAGTGCGTTTGCCCTCGAGCTGTTTAGTTTGCACCAACCGCTGCTTGCGAAGGGTCTGACGACGGTTTTGCTGGCGTTCATTGGCGGATACGGATATTTGCGCGGCCTGCACGGCCTGGAGAAGCTGGAGAAGATCGCCGTTAACACCAAGCTGGCGATCATCGCCGCGCTGCTGGTGGTGTTGGCCGGGGCTTCTATCTTGCGGATGACGAATGGCGACGCGGCCGCGCCGATGGCGGACATCGGGCTGGGGCTGCATGGCTTACAAATCCTGGGCGGGATGCTGCTGATCACGCAGGGCTTCGAGACGGCGCGCTACCTGGGCAAGGATTACACTCGCGCCGAACGGTCGCGCGCCATGTTATACGCTCAACTGATCGCGGCGACGGTGTACGTGCTGTTCGTGTTCCTGGCCCAGCCCTTCAGCGATTCTATCTACGAAGTCAACGAAACCGCCATCATCCAGTTGGTTGGCGCTGTGGCGTTTGGCGGCGCCGCCGCCCTCAGCCTGGCCGCGATCTTCAGCCAGTTCGGCGCGGGCGTGGCCGACACGGTGGGCACGGGCGGCATCGTCGAAGAAGAGACCCGCGGGCGCATCCGGCGGCGCGTCGGCTATCTGATCGTTTGTAGCCTCTCTATCGTCCTGATCTGGATCTTCGATATTTTCGAGGTATTGACGCTGGCATCACGCATGTTTGCCCTGTATTACGCGCTCCAGGCGATCATTGCCTCAGTGGTGATCGCGCGGCAGGACCCCGGCACGCCGCGTCGCCTCGTCAAGCTGGCGTTATTCCCGGTGCTCGCCGTTTCGCTGCTGCTGGCGGCGGCTTTTGCCATCCCCGCGCACTGAGACGCTTTTTTCACCACGAAGAAGCGAAGACACGAAGTTTATTTTCAGGCAGCGCCAATCCTCAAACCAACCCCGCGGAGTGCGCACGCCACGAGATGGCGTCAGATGCGCACTCCGCGGGGTTTAGATCAGGTCATCATCTCCGCCGCCGGGACCTTACGCTGGCCGCCGCTGCCGGCGGAGGGCGCAGGCTCGATGATCGGCGCGGCCTCGCCTGCCTCAACCATGCGGCGCAGTAGACGTTCGCGCAGCGCCGCGGCGACCTCCGTGTGCGATTCCAGCCCGATCAGGTTGGTTAGCTCATACGGATCGCCTTGCAGGTCGTAAAGGCAATCCTCCACGTAACGATCTGCGGCGGGGGCCTCCGAACCGCCGATGCCCGGCGCGACCACGCTGTATTTCCAGCGCCGCGTGCGAATCGCCCGCCCCACCTGTGATTCGCTGATCTGCAGAAACACCTCGCCCGGCCAATCGTCCGTCTCGCCGCGCAGCAACGGCAACACGGAGCGCCCTTGCATCTCCGCGGGAACCTCTAGCCCGGCGGCGTCCAGCAGCGTGGGCGGCAAGTCCACCAGGCTCGCCAGGCTCTGCACGCGCCCCCCGCCGTCGAACCCTGGCCCACAGAGCGCCGTCGGCACGCGGATGCAACTGTCCTGGCACGCGCGCTTATATTCGGCGTTGCGCGTCTTGAAGTGGTTGCCGTGGTCTGAGGTGCAAAGCACGATGGTGTTTTCGCGCAGCGCCAGGCTCTTCAAGGCATCCAGAAGCCGCCCCAGCGCCTCATCCAGCCGCTTCACCATGCCGAAATAGCCGGGCAGATGCGCCGGGGAACTACCGCCCAGCGCGGCCAGGTCGGGGGGAGTCCAGCGCCCCGTGTAGCGCGCGGCGTAGCCGTCCGGCGCGGGGTAGTCGTCGCGGTGGTTCTGGTGGTGCGGCTCGAGGTAGGAGATGAAGAGATAGAACGGTTCCTGCTGATGCTCGTCCACGAAGCGGATCGCCGCGTCGGTGAGCGCGTCTACCCGGTAGCCCGGCAGCTTGACCGGCTGCTCGTCGCCGTCGAAGAGGGTCGTGTCGTAGGCGTCGGACACGAACTCGAGCAGGTTCGCGGCCAGCCAGTACTCATAGCCGCCGCGTTGCTCGGGCGGCACGGCCCCGTCATACGCGCCGTCGGCCAGGTGCCACTTGCCGATGTAGCCGGTGCGATAGCCCGCGGCGCGGAAGTGCTGTGCCAGCGTGCGCGCGTCGGGGGGCAGGGCGATCCCGTTACGATAGACGCCCGTTTCCGTGGCATAGCGACCGGTTTGCAGGCTGGCCCGTGCAGGCGCGCAAACCGGCTGACAGGTGAACGCGTTGAAAAGGTGCGTCCCTTCCTGCGCCATCCGGTCGAAGTTAGGCGTCAACTCCAGGGGGTTGCCGTGGACGCCGGTGGTGTCCCAGCGTTGTTGATCCGTGAGAAAGACAATCACATTCGGGCGGTTTGCTTGCGGCATAGGGCGACTCCATGGATTGGGGTTGTAATATCTGTTCGTAGCGCGCACCCGTCTTGCTCGTAGTGCGCAGTTCACTGCGCTCCGGCGGCACGAGCGCACCGGAGTGCGCGCTACGAGCAAGAAGGCGGCAGATCTCAAGTCGTTTGACGGATGGACGGCTGCTGCATTAGAATCAGATTCGGCTCTGACGCCATATTCCACCACATCGGGCAGAAACGCACAAATGCCCGGCCCGCCGGGGCGGCGCTTCCCGCGCGCCGCCTCTATGCTCACCGCGACGCGCTGACCAGCGGCGTCGGAGAACAGACGTATGGATACTTCGCCGCTGTGGAGCCTCGACTGGGTGCGCGCCGTGCAGGGCTGGGGCCACGGGCTGCTCGCCCCGATGCAGGCGACGACCTTTTTCGGTTCGCCCGGTTTCGTCGTCCTGCTGATTCTGCTGTTTTACTGGTGCATAGACAAGCGCACCGGCAGGGACCTGGCGCTGCTGATGATCCTCTCCAGTTACGGCAACACGCTGCTCAAGGCAATCACCCATCGTGCGCGCCCCTACTGGCTCGACCCTTCATTGGGGCGCGCCGTCGAAAACAGCTACTCGTTTCCAAGCGGGCACGCGCAGAACGCCGCCGTGCTGCTCGGTTATCTCGCGTGGCGGCTGATCCGGGCCGCCGAAAGCGTTGCGACGCATCGGGCCGCGCGGCGGCTCGCGGCGGGTGGGCTGCTCCTGCTGATTCCGCTGGTTGCCTTGTCGCGCGTCTATCTCGGGGTACACTTCCCCGGCGACGTGCTGTTGGGCCTGGCGGCCGGGTTCCTGACTCTCGCGCTGTACCTGTGGCTCGCGCCGACCGTGGGCCGGTGGCTGGCGGCTCGTACATGGGTTGTCAACCTCGCGCTGGCGCTCGGTGTGGCCGCGCTGACCTTGCTTTCGATCCGCGCGGCGCTCAACCTGCCGTCGGTGGGTGAAGCTCCAACCTGGCGCGCCATCGGCCATGAGGCGACGTTGACCAGCGCCGCGGCGTTGGCGGGGATGATCGTCGGCGGCTGGACGGGGTTCATGCTCGAGGCGCGGCGCGTGCGGTTCCGCGTCGACGGCCCGTTGGGCCAGCGCGCCCTCCGGTTCGGGCTGGGCATCGCGGGGCTGGGCGTCCTCGCTTTGGGGATAGGGGCGCTTGTCCCAACCATGCCGATCACATACGGTTTGCAGGGCGCGGTAGCGACCTTCTGGGTGACGTACCTTGCGCCCTGGCTCTTCGTCCGCGTCGGGCTGGCGGAAGCGGAGTAGCGCATCTTAATAAACAAAAATATCTCCGCGTGCTCCCCGTCACCCCGTGATTTTTTTATAATAAAGCGGGGTAGCGGGGCACGCGGAGAAAGGACAGGTTTCACACGATTAA
>JBBQRS010000200.1:0-4532 GCA_038214535.1 Anaerolineae bacterium | reverse complement strand
ATCACGTTCAGCACCGGCCTCTCCATCTCCTCGGTCGCCACCAACATCCGGGTGCGGGCGGGCGGCGCATTTTCGATCATCTCGCAATCGCTGGGGCTGGAGGTGGGTGGCAGCATCAGCGTGCCGTTCTACTTTGCCCAGGCGATCTCGGTGGCCTTCTACATCTTCGCCTTCACCGAAGGCTGGCAGCGCGTTTTCCCCACGCACCCCGATACGGCGGTCGTCTTCATCAGCTTTGCCGTGGTCTTCGCGGTGGTCTTCATCAGCGCCAACTTCGCGGTGCGCACGCAATATCTCATCCTGGCGGTGCTGGGGTTCTCGCTCTTTTCCGTCTTCTTGGGCAGCTTTGCGCTCGGCGGGCGGCCCGGCTTCACCCAGACACCCACCCTCATTGGCGACTTCGTGGACGGCAATTTCTGGTTGACGTTTGCCATCTTCTTCCCCGCGGTCACCGGTATCCTGGCGGGCGTCAATATGTCGGGCGACCTGAAAGACCCGCGCGAGAGCATCCCCAAAGGCACCATGACCGCCGTCGGCTTGAGCTTCATCATCTACATGGTGCTGGCTTTCTGGTATGCCCGCGTCGCCACGCCCGCGGAGTTGCTGGCGAACCCGACGGTGGTAGTCGACAAAGCCTTCTGGGGGCCGGCGGTGCTGGCGGGGATCCTGGCGGCCACCTTTTCCTCGGCGCTCACCTCGATGATGGGCGCGCCGCGCATCTTGCAGGCGATGGCCGAACACGACATCATCCCCCGGGGCAGCATCTGGGCGAAGACTTCCCCCGGCGGCGAGCCGCGCCCGGCGATGTATCTGACCGCGGCGATTGCGCTGGGCGGGCTGGTGTTCGGCCTGGCGGTCGGCGAGAATGGCCTGAACACCATCGCCCCCCTGATGAGCATGTTCTTCCTGGCGGCCTACGCCATGCTGAACGGCGTGGTCCTGCTGGAACAATACATGGGCCTGATCAGCTTCCGGCCCCTGTTCCGGGTGTCGCTGCTGATCCCGTTGATCGGGTTGATCGGCTGTCTGTTCGCCATGTTCCTGATCGGCCCCATCTTCAGCCTGGCGTCCATCGTGGTGATCATCCTGCTGTACGCGTACCTGGGCCGCCGCCGCCTGCGCGCGCCCTGGAGCGACGTGCGCAGCGGGCTGTTTGTCGCGGTGGCCGAGTGGGCCGCCAAGCAGGTCAGCAGTATGCCCGCGTCACAGGAACGGGCCTGGAAACCGAGCCTGCTGGTCCCCGTGCAGGATACGACGGCGCTGTTGGGCAGTTATCGGTTCTTGAAGGCCCTCGCCTACCCGCGCGGCTCGGTGCGGGTGTTGGGCATTCACCCGGTGGGCAGCGAGGAGCAGATCAAGGACATCTCGGAGCCGGTGGAGGGCTTCAACCGCGACGGCATCTTCTCACGCGTGGCCGTGATCGAGGCGGAGGAGTTCACGCGCGGCCTGCGCATCGGGATGGAGGTGCTGCATAGCGTCTTCTTCCGCCCGAACGCGTTGTTCATGCCCGTCTCCCCCGATACGGATGAAGAAGTGTTGCAGGCGATCCTGGACAGCGCGGCGGCCAACGAGGTCGGCGCCATCCTCTATGCCCGGAACCCGCTGACCTCGCTGGGGCGGGAGCAGATCATCAACGTCTGGATTCGAGAGCAAAGCCCCGCCTGGGAGATCGGCCTGCGGCTGACGAATCTGGACCTGGCGCTGCTGCTGGCCTATCAGATCCGGCGCAACTGGAACGGCCAGATCAACCTGATCACCGTGGTGGCCGACGAAGCGGAGCAGGTCAATGGCCAGACATTCCTGCGCGAACTGACCAACCTGGGCCGGATGCCGCGCGGCACGCAGAGCATCGTGGAAGTGGGCAGCCTGGAAGGCTATTTACCTCTCGCGCCCCGCGCCGACCTGAACATCTTCGGCCTGCAAGATAGGGTGGATCTGGCCTTCATCCAGCAAATGGTGGCGGCCACCCACGCCTCATGTATCTTCGTGCGCGATTCCGGCCAGGAGAGCGCGCTGGCCTGACAACTTCAGGCGGCATCGAAGCCGACGGGCGCTATACTGACGGCCATGCATATTCAACCCTACGATCCACAACAGCTTGAACCGGTGATCCGCTTTGCGCTGAACGCGTGGGCCCCGGTCTTCGACTCGTTGCGCGCCGCCCTCAGCCCCGACCTCTACGGCGAGTTCTACCCCGATTGGCGCGCGAACCAGCGCGCCGCGATTGAAGAGGTGCTGGCGTCGCCGGAGATGCATACGTGGGTCGCCGTGGAGGACGCTGCGCCGGTCGGCTTCGTCGCAGTGAAATACACCCCCGGCGGCAGCATGGGCGAGGTCTACATGGTCGCCGTGGACCCCGCCTATCAGCGGCGCGGCGTGGGCGCGGCCCTGACGCAATACGCGCTCGACTGGCTGAAGGACGCCGGGGCAGCCGTGGCGATGGTGGAGACGGGCGGCGACCCCGGGTCACGCGCCGGCGCGCCGCACCTATGAAAAGCTGGGGTTCGACCTGTTGCCCATCGCCCGCTACTTCAAGAAGTTGTAGTCATGCGATAGCCCGTATCACACCACGAGCTAAACACCTTCGTCGCGCTGAATCGCCAATATATTGCGTAACAGGACGGGAAGCTCATCGGTGACGATAACCCAAACGACCTCAAGATCCACGCCGAAGTAGCTATGCACGATGCGGTTTCGCAGGCCGGCCATTTGCCGCCACGGCATGTCAGGATATGCCGTTTGAAGTTCAGACGATAACTTCCGCACAGCTTCGCCGATCACCTGGAGATTACGCAAGATAGCGTCCTGAGTGCGTGTATCTTCGAGAAACAACTCGAAGCTCAGGCCACCGGCATAGCTGAGCGCGCGTTCAGACGCCTCGGCGATATCCATGAGGTAATCGCGGTCACGGCGTGGGGAGGACATCGGTCAGGCTTTCGGCAATGCTATTCGCGATGTGGCTGCGGCGCGGGTCTTGGCGGCTACGGCCCAACGACGCAAAGGTCGCGAGGTCAACATCCCGGCCGAGCCGCGCCTCGAGGTAATCGGCAAGTTCCACAAACTCAAGGCCCATCGGTTGTGCGAGTTCGACCAACAAATCCACATCGCTGGCGGGGCGCGCCGCATCACGCGCAAACGAACCATACAGCGCGAGCCGCACCACGCCGTAGCGTTTACGGAGATAGGGAAGCTCGGCGCTCAGGACGCGCAGAACATCGTTACGATCCAGCTTACGCGGCATCTGACACCTCCCATCGTCGCGGATTGACAGGAGCATTATAGCATAATCGCGCGCCGACCTGGAGCGCGAAAGGCATTGGACCCCGCAAGGCGCGAAAGCCTTTCGCGATTTTCGTGATCCAAAGTCTTTCGCGCTCCAAACCCCGCGCCGGTTGACCGCGCCCCCCGCGAGCGGTATACTGGCGGCAAGAGGAGAGGCATGTCATGTTGACGACGGAACAGCCGGAAGTGGGCCAGGGAGCATCGGCGCTCATTCAGCCGATCTTCACGATCGGCCACTCGACCCGTTCGCTCGATGAATTTATCGCGCTCCTCCAGGCCCACGAGATAACCCTGGTGGCGGACGTGCGCACCATCCCGCGCTCGCGCCACAACCCGCAGTTCAACCGCGACACGCTGCCGGAAGCGTTGGCCGCCGCCGGCATCGGCTACCGCCACTTACCTGATCTGGGTGGCTTGCGTCATACTGGTCCCGCTTCGTCGAACATGGGCTGGCGCAACGCCTCGTTCCGCGGGTTCGCCGACTATATGCAAACGCCCGAGTTCGCCGCGGGGCTGGCCGAGTTGCTGGAGCTGGCGCAGCAGGATCGCGTCGCCATCATGTGCGCTGAGGCCGTGCCGTGGCGCTGTCACCGCTCGCTGATCGGGGATGCGCTGTACGCCCGCGGCATCGCCGTGGAGGACATCATCAGCGCAGGGCATACCCAGGCCCACCGGCTGACGCCGTTCGCCCACATCGAAGGCCTCCGCGTCACCTACCCCGCCGCCGGTGAGGAAGAAGCATGAACAGAGAAGGTGTCACGTTGACCACGGAACAACTGCGTAACGCAGCCGCAGAGGAGACGATTGCACGGGTTCAGGCCCACCTGCGCGCCTTTGACGCCCTGCAACTGGACGCCCTTCTTGAAGCAGTAGATGCCCTGGCCGCATCCGGCGACGCGCAGGATTTCGCGCTGAACGCGGAGACGGCGAACATCAACCCGCGGGCGCTGGACGCCCTCACCGCGCGCGGCATCCCCTATCCCTACTACTTCTGCCTCCCGGAGACGCTCACCGCGCAACCCGCGCTGGTCGCCTATTATCGCCGTCTCGCCCTGCTCACGCCGGACGATTTGCGCGCCATCGGCCTGGACACGCAGCCCTACGAGTCGGGCCAGTCCGCGCCGGATCCCGCCACCGCGCACGCGTTGGCGCGGCTGTTCAACGGGCTGGTCAGCGCGGCGGTGTTGCAGAGTGGGGTCACGCCGCGGATGCACTTGTTGAGAGTAATAAGAAACGTGGACAACATCGCA
>JBBQRS010000199.1:0-4549 GCA_038214535.1 Anaerolineae bacterium | reverse complement strand
CCGTGTGCGGCCGGCGCCCAAAAAAACAGGGTTCACCTGCCGAACAGGCCTTAGGCCGCAGCCGGGGCGGGTTTGGCACCAAGATCCATGCCAAAGTTGATGCATTGGGCCTACCCTTGGCATTCATCCTCACCGGCGGTCAGGTGCATGATGTCACGCAAGCGCCGGCCTTACTCGCGGATGTGACGTGTGATTTCGTCATTGCCGACAAGAGCTACGATGCCGATGCCTTGATCGAGTTGATCGATGACAGCGGGGCCATCCTGGTCATCCCGCCACGCCGCAATCGGACCGAAAAGCGGTTTTACGATGCGCATCTCTACCAGGAACGCCATCTGATCGAGTGCTTCTTCAACAAGATCAAGCATTTTCGCCGCATCTTCTCACGCTTTGAGAAGCTGGGCAGCCGGTATCTCGGCTTCCTGAGATTCGTCTCGGTGCTGATATGGCTACGCTGAAAATGTCAACAGAACCTAAGAGTCTAGCCGAAAACTGCGCGTCGCTCTCCTTTGTAGCCTGACCGGACCCTTCGTAGTGACGGCTTTAGCCGTTGGGGGGGGCCAACGGCCAAAGCCGTCACTACGAAGGGAAATCTGGGAGTATTCGGATAGATTCTAAATGAGTGAACGGGGCAGGCTTCGCGCCTGCCCCGTCTGATATCCTTCTATCAGCCCCTCCGGATCCAAAAACATGAATGAATTTCTGCTGGTTTTTGGCATTGCGTTGCTCGCCTCGTTCTTGACCTACCTGGGCGCGCCCGCCGCAGAGCGGTTTGACGTGTCGCATCAGGTGGTGGCGGGCGCGCTGCAATTCGCATCCGGGATCATCACGGCCCTGGTCGCATTCAGCCTGATGCCGCCCGCCGTGCGCGGCGGCCCCTATGGCTGGGTCGTGCTTGCGTTCTTCATCGGCGGCGTGTTATATATTCTCATCGAGCAGGTTTCGGCGCGCCTTCTTGCGGCCCGCGCCGCCGGCGATGAACACTCGGTGTCGTTGGGCCTCTACATCGGCATCCTGATTGACCTGCTGATTGATGGCGTCGTGATCGGCGTCGGCTCCACCCTGACGCTCACCGCCGGCCTGCTGTTGGCACTGGGGCTGGCTGTGAGCACCGCGCCGCTGACCTTTGTGACGGCAGCGACTGCCAAACGACAGGGCGTGTCCAAATCCCATCGCCGCCTGCTGGGGCTCTTGTGCTTCCTGGCCGTGTTGACGGGCGCGATGGTGGGCTATCTGGTGCTGCGCAACCAGCCGCTGGAGATCCGCCTGATCCTGGTGGCGTTGGCGTCGGGCTTCTTAATCACGACGGTCATCCAGGGGCTGATCCCTGAAGCCAACCGCGAAGGCGAGCCGGGCTTTGCGGGCATCCTCTATATCGGCGGCCTGTCGCTCTATGCGCTGATGTCGCTGATGTTGCGTTGAGATCGCAACGCCTGTGATGCGGCGGCTGCGAGCCTTCGGGAAGCATTCTGTGTTCGTATGCGGTATGCGGCAAGGGTGTGACCATGATTTCCAGATCAACTTTACACGCGAAACCGGACGCAACGCCCAGGGATAGCTTTCTGGGGCGTTGGCGCGACCCCATTGACCGGCTGGTCGGGACCATGATCGCCATCCTTATCATGCTGTTGTTCACGGTGGCGTTCAGGACCTACAAGCTCGACCAGGATCCGAGTCAAACGGCCTCTGCCGTCTACATGAACGAGCTGATCGCCGCGGCCTTTGGCGCAGCTGTCGCCTGGGGCATGGTAGACGGGCTGATGTATGCGTTGCTCTCAATGTTTGGCCGCAGCGAGAAGCACCATCTGCTGACGCGCATTCAGACGGCAACGACGGAAGAAGAGGGCATCGAAGCCATCGCAGAAGAACTGGATTACATCCTTGAACCGATCGCTCAGTTGGAAAAGCGCCGGTTACTCTACGCAGACGTGCTCGAGCACCTGCGTGATAGTCACCCCCAGCCGGTGACGTTCACGCGCGACGATGTGGCCGGCGCGTTTGCGTGCGTACTGGTGGCAATAATCGCCGTGTTACCCTCACTGATACCCCTCGTGCTCCGGCTACCGATTCGGCAAGTATAGCGGCGCGAACCCATGGAAGATCGACCTGCTGCTGTTCGCTGTCAGCGCAATCATCGTGTGGGGTGCCACCCTGTTGGGCAAATAATCCCCCGGCATCCGCGTGATTGGAGAGTGAGTACCCTATGAAGCCGCTTGCTGGCAGGATCATCCTCCCTGTGACGATTGCCCTCATCCTACTGGCGGCCTGCGTGCCCATTCCGCCGCCCGCCGAACCGGCGATGCCGGTCGCGCAGCCACCGGAAACCGCGATCCTCGGCGACCTCCCCCGTCCGTCGAGTACGATCTGGGCGAGGCAACGATCATCCAGGCGCGTTTCCCCGAGGACAGCCGGTTTCGCAACATGCCGGTGCGCCTGAACGGCATCATCGCCGCGCCGGAGGAGGGCGGGCCGTACCCGGTCGTGGTGATCTTGCATGGCAACCATCCCGGCTGCCCGGTGGATGAGATGAGCGTAGACCGCTGGCCGTGCGCAGCCGATGTCGAGCAGCCCAACTATCGGGGTTTCGCATATCTGGTGCGTGAATTAGCGGACAAGGGGTATGTGGCGTTATCCATCAACATCAACGCCGAGAACACCTTCGGTTTCGGTGAGCCGGTTGGCGGCGAACGGTTGGGGCAACTCGTTGATCTGCACCTGCAGCGCTGGCCGCGGCCGCGGCCGGCGGCCCCAACGATTTCGGCGTCGAACTGGCCGGTCGCGCCGACCTGGGCCGGTTGGCGCTCTTCGGCCACTCGCGCGGCGGCGAGGCTGCCTTTGCGCTGGCGAACAGCCCGGAGATGCTGGCAGCGAGCCGGGGGTATGGCCCGGTGGCCGGGGTGCTGCTGATCGCGGCCGCGGCCGTTTCGGTGGATCCATGGATGGGTTCCGCCGTGCCGCTGGCGGCGATCTTGCCCGCCTGTGACGGAGATGTCGTGAGCCAGGATGGGCAGTTCTTTTACGAGGGGGCGCGGCTGGCTCCGCAGGAGACCGCATGGGCCACGTCGGCCTGGCTGGAACGCGCCAACCACAACGCCTTCAACGAGCTGCTGCCCGGCGACCCCTTCGGCAATCCGGGGCGACCGGAGTGCGCATCGTTGCTGGCAGCGGAGGCGCAGCAGGGTTGGCTGGTGGAGTACGCCGCCGACTTCCTGACATTGCTTTTCGGCCAGGATTCGCAGGCGATGGTCGCCGCCGGGGCGCGCCTGGGGCTGGACACCACGACGCCCGCGCCGGACGTGCTCTATGGCCTGCCCGCCCGCGTGGCCGTGCTCGCGCCCACAGCCGACCGCCGGGTGATCTTCCGGCCCGCCGCGGCGGAGGAACTGGCGACCAACCTCCTGGGCGGCGACGTGACCACGGATGGCGTCGTCACCCATTTCTGTCCAAAGGGATTCTACTCACCCGCGACCCTGCCGGGTAGCGAGCCGTGTCACCGCAACACCGTGACGATCCCCGGCCAGCCCTCTCATGCGGTAGTCTCATGGGCTGAACAGGGCGCTGCGCTGCGCTTTGCCCTGCCGCAGAGCGCCGGCGACCTGAGCGGTTACGAGGCGCTCAGCCTGCGCGCGGCGGTTGATCCGCTTTCAGCCCTCAATGCCGACATGGCGTTTCAGCCCTTCACCGTCCGCCTGACCGATGGGCGAGGAAATAACGCCCGCGTGGCAACGCGGCCCGACGAACCGGCGCTGCAATTCCCGCCCGGCCTATGGCAAGATGACCCAGCCCTGGGGTCTGGATTCTTCACCAGCCCCGTGCCGCTGACGACCATACGTCTGCCGCTGGGCGCGTTCGCCGGGGTTGACCTGACCGACATCCGCGAAATTGCGCTGGAATTCGATCAGACCCCGCGCGGTGCGCTTTTCATGGCCGATGTCGAGGCACTCAGTATGGTATCGAGGCGTTGAGGCGTTGCAGCAACATGCGCCCCGCTGCCACCGAATTCGCCTGCACCGCCACGATGATGTTACGCTTCGCCGGCCAATCACCGGCCAACATGCGCCGAATCTCCGCCGCATCCTGTTCGAAAGGGATCGTCTGCGTCAGCACGACGTGGGCCGGGGCGCGGTCACACAACGCGTAGAAATCGTGCAGCCGGGTGTCCACGTCGAGACCTGTAATCGCGGACACCTCGAAGAATTCGTCAATGACCCCTTTCGACGTACCGCAGTAGTGCATCCGGCCGCCGCCAACCTCGTGGAAAAAGCGGATGTCCCGCGCCAGGACGTGGTCGCGGTAGAAGCGCGGCGAGATCATGTGCATGGAGCAGTTGCTGATGCGCGCGGCCCCCCTCCACAGCGCGCCCCAGTCGAAGAACCAGTCCGGATCATCGCTAATGGCCGCTTTGGTGTGCTTTGTGATGGCGACCATGAAATCGGTGACCTTGTCGAGCAGCAGATCGAGCGCCGCAGGATCATCGTAAAAGTCGGTCAGGATGGCGTTGCCGCGAATGAGATGCGCGGAGTTGAACGCGCTCTGGATATCGGGGTGC
>JBBQRS010000198.1:0-4588 GCA_038214535.1 Anaerolineae bacterium | reverse complement strand
CCGCTTCAACCACCACTACACGTCGCTTGACCGCGCCTACATCGCCGAGCCGGAGCCGGACGTAGACGCGCTCTATCATGCCTGGTCGCAAAAGCTTGGACGGCCTGCCATCGTGCCGAGCTACGAGCACGAGGTGGATCCGAAGCGGCTGGTGGGGCTGCGTGGCCCGTACATCTCTTACTTCGCCCGCACGGTCGTCTCGCCGGTGGCACGCGACGCCTGGATCGTGATCGGCAACACCGACGGCTTCAAGCTGTGGGTCAACGGCGAACTGGTTGCGCAGGCCGATGAGGCTCTCGACTGGACGCCGTTCAACACCGTCGCGCCGGTACACTTGAAGCAGGGCGCAAACCGGCTGCTGCTCAAGCTGGCCCGGCGCAATGCGGCGATGCGCTTCACGCTGGGCTTCCGCGCCCGGACCAAGGCGCACGGCGACCATCACAACACCGAAGACTGGCTGGTAGACCTGTCGGACGAATAGCAGATGCACGTAACAGTCTATGCGACGGCGACCGAGTTCCTGCACGAAGTTAGGGAGTGGCTGGAGCGGCAGGAAGCGGCCAACTCGCTGATCCTGGGGTTGACATCGCGCGAGGTGGACGACCTGCTAGCGAACCTGGCCGAGCGGTACGGGATCGCCGCGTCCAACTCGATGCCGTTTGTAAGAGCAGATACAGCAATTCCGTGCTGTGAGGAGTACACCTATAGAACAAAATCGTTACGAATATGTCATAACAGAAGGACATAGTGCAAATGAGACATCTACTCGGTTCAGTAAAGTTGGTGGTTTTTGTGGCGGCAATGATGCTGTTGGTAGCTTGTGGCGGCCAGAACAACGCCAAGCCGACCGCGTCGACTCAGGTCGCGGGGGCGGTGAAGGCTACGGAACCCACAGCCGCACCCGCGGCGGCTCAACCGACCAGCGCGCCGGAACCGACTGCGGTCTCGCAACCCGTGAGTCCAGCGGCTAACACCGTTGACCTCTGTGCTTTGCTAACAAAAGATGCTGTCAGCAAGGTGTTGGAAGTTCCTGTCGTAGACATGACCGGAAGCACCGATGCAGGTAGCTCCAAGTGTCAATACACAACCGCGGATTTCGAGGCTGAGATCGACGCGATATACCATGTCAAAAGCACCAAGTTCATAGATTCCGCGCTTGCCAACCTTGGCGATTCTGCGCTTGTCGTTTCGGGGTTGGGTGATCGGGCCTTCTACAACGCCAGCCCCGACAATACCGTATTGTTTGTTCTGAAGGGCGAGACCTATTTGAACTTCTCGATGCTCAACAGCACGGTCAATGAGCTTACCCCGGATGAAAAGCAAGCCAAAGAAAAGGCATTGGCCGTGTTAGCACTCAGCCAGCTACCTTGATCCATACGCTTGATGCATAGGGTTGGGCGAGCTGCATCACGACGCTGAACTTGAACTAAGCAGTGAGTAGAGCCCCGGGGCCGGACGCGCGCGAGTACGCGTCCGGCCCTGCGCGCCGGGCCAACACAGCAGACCTATCGGACGAATAACCGATGCACTCAACAGTCTATGCGACCGCGACCGAGTTCCTGAGTGAAGTCGGGGCGTGGCTGGAGCAGAAAGAGGCGGCCAACTCGCTGATCCTGGGGTTGGCCGGTGGGTTGGTGGGCGCGCCGCTGAGCTATAGCGACCACCCGCCCATCTTCGCCGCGGTCTACGACCAGGATGGCCCTGCGCTGGCGGCGCTCTTCACCCCGCCGCACAACGTGATCGTCGCCACTGACCGGGAGGATATGGGCGCGGTGGTAGAATTGCTGGCGCGCGATTTGATCGCGCGCGACCTGCCCGTGCCGGGGGTGCTGGGGCCGACTCGACCCGCGTCGGCGTTCGCGGACGCTTGGTCGCGCCTGACGGGGACGCAGAGCCGTGAGGGGATTCGCCAGCGCATCTACGAACTGCGCGAGGTCACCCCCCCGCGCCTCGCGCCGGGCCAGATGCGCCGCGCCGATGCGCGCGACGCCGACCGCATCGTCGCGTGGAGCGACGCCTTTCAGCTCGAGGCCGCCCCCACCCACCCGCCGACGCCTCCTGAATTGACGGTGCGCCGTGTGGCCGAGGGCAACTTCTACCTGTGGGAGGACGCCGAGCCGGTCTCGATGGCGGCGCGGGCGCGCCCCACCCGCCACGGAGTCACCGTCAGCGCGGTCTACACGCCGCCCGAACTCCGGCGGCGCGGTTACGCCTCCGCCTGCGTCGCCGCCCTCAGCGAGGCGCTGCTGGCCGAGGGCTTCGACTACTGTACCCTCTTCACCGACCTGGATAACCCCACGTCGAACGCCATCTATCAGCAAATCGGCTACCGGCCCATCTGCGACTTCCGCGAGGTCGTGTTCGCGCCCAAAGACATCACCCAACCATCTTCGTAGTCGCGGCTTCAGCCGCATGGAGCGGCATACGGCGGCTAAAGCCGCGACTACAAAGAATCATGTGACGGCACATCCAACCGGAGAATCACCTTGACCGCAGCAACAGATTTCGAAATCGCCTGCTACTACTTCCCTTCCTATCATCCCGACCCGCGCAACGAGCGCGTCCACGGCCCCGGCTGGACTGAGTGGGAGCTGACCCGGCGCGCCAAGCCGCACTTCCCCGGCCACCGCCAACCGCGCGTCCCGCTGTGGGGCGAGCTGGATGAGAGCGACCCCACCGTCATGGCGCGCAAGATTGACGCCGCGGCCGACCACGGGGTCACGGCCTTTCTCTTCGACTGGTACTGGTATGAGGATGGCCCGTTCCTCGAACGGGCGCTGGATGTGGGCTTCCTGGGTGCGCCGAACCGTGACCGCCTAAAATTCGCGCTGATGTGGGCCAACCACGATTGGGTAGACATCCACCCGGCGAAGCTGAGCGAAGGCGGCCCCGCCAACCCGCCGCGCCTGCTCTATCCCGGCGCGATCTCGCGGCCGGGCTGGGAGACCATCGTCCGCGTCCTCATCGAGCGCTACTTCGCGCATCCATCCTACTGGCGCATCGAGGGGCGGCCTTACTTCTCGATCTACGATCTGGGCAAGTTCCGCGAGGGGCTGGGCGGCATCGCGGCCGCGCGCGACGCCCTTGACTATCTGCGCGACCAGGTTGTCCGCGCCGGGCTGCCCGATGTCCACCTCAACGCCGTGATCTGGAGCGCCGGCCTGCTGCCCGGTGAGACGGCGGTGCGCAACCCGGCGGAGCTGGTACGAACGTTGGGCTTCGACAGCCTCACCTCATACGTCTGGATGCACCACAACGTGCTGCGCGAGTTTCCCACTACCAACTACACCCACGCCTTCGAGCGTTATCTGGCCTACTGGGACTCGGTCACTGCCGGCTTCGACCTGCCCTATCACCCCAACGTCACCGTCGGTTGGGACCCCAGCCCGCGCACCGTCCAGTCCGACGGCTATCTTAACGTGGGCTATCCCTTCACGCCGGTGCTGGCCGATGCCACGCCCGCACGGTTCGCCGCCGCGCTGGCCGAAGTGAAGCGCCGCCTGCTCGCCGCGCCCGACGGCCCACGCATCCTCACGGTCAACGCCTGGAACGAGTGGACGGAAGGCAGTTATCTGGAGCCGGACACGGAGCACGGCATGGGGTTCCTGGAGGCGATCAGGGAAGGAAAGTAGAGAAGAAGACAAGGAAGAGCAAGCAACCTCGTGGTGTCTCCTTGTCTCCTTGTTTCCTTGTGTACTTGTTTTCTTATCTACTTGTCTCCTTCTCCCCGCTTGACCTCTTCCCCGGAAACGCGTACCATATGTTCACCAAAGCAGGAGAGGAAGAGAATCATCATATGAAGATCACCATCGAAACGCTCGACGAGAGCCAACTCAAACCCGTGCCGGAGACCTACACCTTCGGCAAGACCTTCGCCAACCGCATGTTCATCCAGCGCTATGACCCGGAGGAAGGCTGGCACGACGCCTGCATCACCGCCTATGGGCCGCTATCGCTCGACCCCGCCACCGCGGTCTTGCATTACGCGCAGGAGATTTTCGAGGGGCTGAAGGCCTATCGCCGGCCCGACGGGAACGTCAACCTGTTCCGCGCGTGGGAGAACACCGCGCGCTTCAACCGCTCGGCGCAGCGCATGTCCATGGCGCTGGTAGACCCGGAAGAACACTTCGAGGCCATCGCCGAACTGGTGCGGCTCGAGCAGGCGTGGGTTCCCTCCGATGAGGGTTCGTCGCTCTACATTCGCCCCGTGCTGATCGCCGCCGACCCGGCGCTGGGTGTCCACGCCAGCCACACCTACATCCACTACATCATCGTCGGCCCGGTCGGCCCTTATTTCGCCACCGGCTTCAACCCCGTGCCGGTCTACATCTCGCGCGAGTACGTGCGCGCCGTGCGCGGCGGCACCGGCGCGGCCAAGACGGGCGGCAACTACGCGGCCAGCCTGTTTGTGGGTGAGGAAGCGGCGAAGAAGGGCTACCAACAGGTATTGTGGCTCGACGCGGTGGAACGGCGCTACATCGAGGAAGTCGGCGCGATGAACATCGCGTTCGTCTATGAGGGCAAACGCATCGTCACCCCCGCGCTCTCCGGCAGCATCTTGCCGGGCATCACGCGCGATTCGGTGCTG
>JBBQRS010000197.1:0-4646 GCA_038214535.1 Anaerolineae bacterium | reverse complement strand
TGATCCATCGCGCCGGTATAGCTTGCGTAAGGCTCAACCACCTGAAAACCGGCCACGATATTCCCCAGCTTCGCCAGAACCAGGAAAGCGCGGGCCGGTAGACCCTTCAAGAAAATGCGCTCCTGCGCGGGCGTATACGTGCGGTCAATCGCCGTCCGCCCGCCCTCGCGCACCACCGCGTTGAGCACCGCGGCAATCCCCTCGGCGTCATCCGGCCCGGCGAGCCGCACTTCCGGCGGCGGGAACGCCTGGCCCGACGCCGCCCATCCGTCGAGCACCTGTAGCCCGGTCTCGGCGCGCGTCCCCTCGGTCTGGATCACGCGGTCTGCCTGAGCGACCATCTGCTCGGGGGGCATCTGCGCCGCCACGCGCCGGCGAATCTCCTCAACCGACATACCCCGGCTTTCGCGCAGGCGCGCGACCTGCTCCGCGGGCGAACAGCGGGTGACCCACACTTCGTCGCACAGGGCGCGGCTCAACCCCGCTTCCAGCAGCTTGATGGCCTCGATCACGACCATCGGCTTTTCAGAGGATGCCACGCGCTCCCGGATCACGTCGGCCACCGCGGGGTGCATAATAGATTCCAGTTGCCGCAGCGCTTCGCGTTCGGCAAAGACAATCGCGCCCAGCGCCGCGCGATCAATCTCGCCGGTCGGCCCCATCACCGTGGGGCCAAACTCGCGCAAGACGGCTTCATGGGCCGCGCCCCCCCGCTCGATCACGGCGTGCGCCACCCGGTCGGCGTCAATCCCCTCTGCGCCCAACGAGATCAGCATGTTGAGCACGTTGCTCTTGCCGGTTCCAATGCCGCCCGTGAGGCCCACCACCACCGGTCGCGCAGGTTGAACGGCCATCGGGTCAGACCAGTTCCGTCCAAGACGCCATCAGCCGGTGTAATTCGGTGTCCATGTGCTGATATTGCAGCCCCAACTCCTGTACCCGCCCGACATCGCCCCTAACGCTGGCCGCCTCAAGCTGGGCGCTGAGTTGCGCGAGCTGCGCCTCGACGCGCGCGATTTCGGCCTCCATCGCCGCAGCCAGTTCGGCCTGCTTCTGGGCCGCCTTGCGCTGACGACGCTCCTCGCGCGAGCGCGCCCGTTCGCCCTCTGCATCAGCCTCCGCGGCGCCGTCTTCCTCCGGGGTCTCGGCGTTTGCAGCGACCTCCGCCTCACGCAGTCGCAAATAGTCCTGGTAATTGCCTTTGTACGCGCGCAGAGCGTCGCCGTCCACGCGCCAGATGTGCGTCGCAATAGCCTGCACCAGATAGCGGTCGTGACTGACCAGCAGCACCGTGCCGGGGAACCGCCGCAAAACGTCTTCGAAGATCTCCTGCGATGTGATGTCCAGGTGATTCGTCGGCTCATCCAGCAGCAGGAAGTTCGCGCCTTTCAAGGTCAACCGTGCCAGCGCGACCCTGCTGCGTTGGCCGCCGCTGAGGGTACTAATCTTGCGGAACACGTCATCGCCGCTGAACAGGAATTGCCCCAGGAAATTGCGCGCCCGCGCCAGCGGCAGGTTCTGCACGTCGAGAATCGCATCCAACACCGTCTGTTCCGGGTTGAGTCCGGCCTGCGCCTGCGCCAGATAGCCGACCTGGACGCTGGCCCCGAACCGTATGCGTCCCCGCAACGCCGGGATATCGTCCAGGATCGTCTTGAGCAAGGTCGTCTTGCCGGCCCCATTCGGGCCGATGAGCGCCACGCGGTCGCCGCGGCGCACCTCAAGGTTCGGCGCGGCGAACAGCGGCGCGGCGTAGCCCACCACCAAATCCCTGGTCGCCATCACCAGGTCGCCCGAACGGATGTCCGTCGTCAGACCCAGCCGAATCCGCTTCTCGTCGCGGGGTCGGTCAATCGCCTCGTTGTGGAGGAAGCGTTCGAGCCGGGTGCGGCGGCCCTGGGCCTCGCGCGTGCGCTGGCCCGCCAGGTTGCGCCGGATGAACTCCTCGGTCTTCTCGACCTGCTCCTGCTGCGCCTCCCACTCTTTACGCAGACGCTCGCGGCGTTCGGTGCGCTGCTGCACGTAGTGCGAGTAGTTCCCGCGGTACACGTCCAGGTCGCCGAACTCCATCTCCCAGATGCGCGTCGCCACGCGATCCAGGAAATAGCGGTCGTGGGCGACGATCACCAGCGCGCCCTTCCAGCGCAGCAGCGTCTCCTCCAGCCACTCGACCGCCTCCAGATCGAGGTGGTTGGTCGGCTCATCGAGGAGCAACAGCGCGGGGCGGCGCAACAGCAATTGCGCCAGCAGCGCACGCGTTCGCTCGCCGCCGCTCAGGTGCGCCAACTGCTTGTCAAACTCATCCGTCGCGAACCCCAGCCCGTTGAGCGTCTGGGCGATTTGCAACTCATACTCATAGCCGCCCGCGGTCTCAAACGCCGCCTGCGCGCGGCCGTACGCTTCGAGCAACCCCTCATAATCCGCGCGGCCCTGATGAGCCGCATCGGCCAGTTCATGTTCCAGGTCGCGCAAGGCCGCGCCCTGCGCCCGCAATGCGCTGAAAACCCCCAGCATCGCCTCGTAAAGACTGGTGTCTCCCGCCGGTGGAGGGTCTTGCGGCAGGTAGCCGAATGTGAGGTCGCGTTGCTTGTTGACCGTGCCGGTCGTGGGCGCGTCGACGCCGGCCAGGATGCGCAACAGGGTCGTTTTCCCAGAACCGTTTGCACCCACCAGCCCGATGCGGTCGCCCGCCTCGATGCGGACGTCAATTCCTTCGAAGACATCGAGGGCTCCAAAGGCTTTCCCCAGATTGTTTCCGACGAAAAGCGACATCTCTCCGAGTCCGACGCAAGAATTAACCCCTATTATAGCATCTAACGATGCGCGCTCCGAATAGCAGCTATGCGATTGCGAGGTCTGTCGAGTATAATTCTAAAATATATCCGAAAATTGGGCCGCCGTGCGATTTCGGATAGACGCTCCGTATTTTGCAGTCTTTGAAACGATCACCAAGGAGAGAGACATGTCGCCTGAGTCACTTACCGTCCGTCGAATGCGCCTTGTACTGCTGCTGCTGATCGCAACCGCCCTGCTGCTTGGGGGTTGTGTCGTGCCGCCGGCCACTGCGCCCGCGACCGCTGCGCCGGAAGCCGCGGCCACCATCGCACCTGAGGCCGCAGCTACCGTCGCGCCGACCGAAGCCGTGGCGGAGACAGCCCCCGCGCCCGCCCCTACGGGTGAAGTGCCAATGGGCGTGGATGCGGACGGCAACTTCTTTCGGGGAGACCCGAACGCGAAGGTCACGTTGGTCGAGTGGTCGGACTTCGAGTGCCCATACTGCGGACGCCATGCCACCGAGACCGGCCCGCTGCTAGATGAGAATTACATCGCGACCGGCAAGGTGAAACACGTCTTCCGCAACCTGCCGCTCAGCTTCCACCCGTACGCGCTGCCCGCCGCGAGCGCGGCGTATTGCGCGGGCCAGCAAGACCCCGCGCTCTTCTGGGGCATGCACGACTGGCTCTTCGCCAATCAAAGCGTGTGGAGCAGCGACGCGGACGCCCCCGGCATGTTCCGCGATCAGGCGATGGCCTTGAACGTGGATGGGGCGAAGTTCGACGCGTGCCTCACTGCGCCCGAAACGGCCGCCGCCCTGGACAAAGACCTCGCCGAGGCTGCGAAGCTCGAAATCGCGGGGACCCCTTCGTTCTACATCAACGACTGGTTCCTCGGCGGCGCGTATCCGTTCACCGAGTTCCAGGACGCCATCGCCAAAGCCGAACAGGGCATCCATCCGCCGCCGACGCCCACCCCATTGCCCGCAGGCGTCGCCCCATATGACGCCGACCCCAAACGCCCCGGCATGACCTACGACGGTAGCCCGACCCGCGGCGAGGCCGATGCGCGCTTGATTCTGGTCGCGTTCGAGGACTTCAAATATAACGAAAGCCTGATGCACTTCCAGGACGTAGACCCGATGCTGGTGGAGAAATACATCAACACCGGCCAGATGCGCGAGGTGTTCAAGTTCTACCCGATCGTCTCGCCCAACGCGGCGCTGGCGTCGCTCTGTGCGCTGGAGCAGGGCAAGTTCTGGGAGTTCCGCGATCTGCTGTTCCAGGAGCAGGACAAGTGGCAGGATGGCGACCTGGCCGCGATGCTGGCATACGGTGAGCAAGTTGGCCTCGACGCCGCGAAGCTCGAAACGTGCATCACCGAAGGGCGCTATAAGACACAAATCGAGACCGAAGGCGCGCTGGCTCAACAGCTTGGTTTCGTCGAGCCGTCCTCTTTCGTCCTCGTGGACACCAAGATCAACGCAGGCATCCCCATCCAGGGGTTGCTCACGGCGGACAAGTTCGAAGCAGCCATCCAGCAACTGCTGAACCCGCCGACGCCGACGCCGGAAGTCACACCGACTCCGTAATCGCGCTCGTCGGGATCGCACATACACGGTGTCGCCCAGAGATGTGAATTTCTGGGCGACACCGCAGGATTTGAAAACCGATGCATTTTAAACAGCTTTTCGTCTTCCTGCTACTCAGCTTGGCCCTGGCGGGCTGCCTCGGCATATCAACAACCGTCCAGTTACCCACAGACGTCGCGCCAACCATCGCCGCGCCTACGGAGGCGCCGACCCGCGCGCCCGATCCGACAGCCGTCGTCATCGCGCCGACCCAGGCGAGTGAATCGACAGCAACCCTGGC
>JBBQRS010000196.1:0-4651 GCA_038214535.1 Anaerolineae bacterium | reverse complement strand
CCACAATGTCATTATTTTATTACCCACTCCCCTAACCCCCGGCTAGCACCACCCAGGCCCTGCGTTGTTGGGGATATCGCGGGGGTTGGCCGCACCCCGCCAAACCCCGCAACTACAAAGGAGAGCGCCGCGCAGTTTTCGGATAGATACTTGTTTCCCTTCGTTTCTTCGTTCCTTCGTGGTGAATAAAAGGAGGCACACATGGCGGAAAGCTGGTTGGCGGGGGTACGGGAGAGACTGGCGCGGGTGATGGCGGTGGCGCCGGGGCGCGAGGGGGATGGCCTGCGCGCGGCAGAAACCCGCGCGGTAGAAACCCGGTTTCTCCAAGAAACCGGGTTTCTGGGGAGCGGGTTTCTGGGGGGCGCGGCGCATGAGCGGCCCTGGTATGAGCTGGCGGACGAGATGGGGAGCGCGCTGGAGGCGTGGCGCGTGAACCCGCTGGCGCGGCGGTTGGTGGGGCTGACCTCGGCCTACGTGGTGGGCGACGGGCTGACCCTGGGGGCGGACGATCCGGGTGTGGCCGATTTCCTGGCGCGGTTCGCCGCCGATCCGGCCAACGCGCTCGCACGGCGGCAACTGGCCTGGTGCGAGGAACTGTCGCGGTCGGGCGAGCTCTTCATCGCGCTGCACACCAACCCCGCCGACGGGATGAGCTACGTGCGCACCGTCCCGGCGTGGGCCATCGCGCGCATCGAGACCGCGCCGGACGACTACGAGACGGAACTGGTCTATCACGAGGGGGCGGCGGCGGGGGATGGGCGGGCGTGGCCGGGCGCGGCGAACCCCGCGGCGTGGACGGCTGACGCCGCGGACGCTGCGGGCGCGCTGCCGCCAGTGATGCTGCACTTCGCGGTGAATCGGCCCGTGGGCGCGCTGCGCGGCGAGAGCGACCTCGCGCCGGTGCTGCCGTGGCTGCGGCGCTACTCGCGCTGGCTGGAGGACCGCGCCCGGCTGAACTCGGTGCTCCACACCTTCCTCTGGATCGTGCGGGTGCCGGGGGCGCGCGTGGCCGCGAAGGCCGAGCAGTACCGGCGGCCCCCCGAATCGGGCAGCGTGCTGGTGGTAGATCGCGACGGCGAGACGTGGGAACCGCTGGCCCCGAAGCTCAACGCGAACGACGCCGCGGCCGACGGGCGCGCGCTGCGCTGGATGATCGCCGCGGGCGGGCCGGGCATCGGGTTGGTGGACCTGGGCGAGGCGGAGGATGCGAACCTGGCGACGGCGACCGCGATGGCCGAGCAGCGCGCCCGCTTCATGCGCGCCCGGCAGACCTTCTTCGCGGGGATGCTGGCGGAGATCGCCGCGACCGCCTATAACCGGGCGGCGCGGCTGGGGCGCGTGGCCGGGCCGGAGATCGCGCCCGCGGCGATCCGCGTGGCCGCGCCCGACATCTCACCGGCGGACAACGCGGAGCTGGCGCAGGCGGCGGCGAACATCGCGCAAACCTTCGCCACCCTCCGCGACCTGGGCCACGACGGCCCGGAGTTCCGGGAGATGGCATTGCGCCTGGCGCTGAAATTCGCGGGCGAAGGATGAGAATTACGAATTACGAATTAGGAATTGGGAAAGGGAACTGATGCGGCAATTCGTAATTCCTAATTCGTAATTGAAAGGAGTGGGCATGGAACGGGTGATGCTGGATGGGGTGTTGGCGGTGGGGGAGGGCGCGGCGTACCGGGCGGTGCTGATGCGGCCCGGTGAGTGGGCGGGGAAGCGGTTGCGGGCCGCGCCGGAGGTGGTGCGCCGCGCGGCGGGGCTGTTCGAGGGGCAGGCGAGCTTCCTCAACCCTCCCCCGCCCGCCGCGGGCGAGCACGGCTATCCGGGGCTGCAACACCTGCTGGGGACCGTGCGCGCGGCGCGCTGGGATGAGGCCGAGGGGGCGATCGTCGGGGAGTACGTGCTCTACCCGACGCCCGCGGCGCAGTGGTTCGGGCAAGTGGTGGATCGGGTGCTGGCCGACCGCGCGGCGGGGCGGGTCGCGCCGCACATCGGGCTCTCGGCGGTGGTGCGCGTGACGTGCGGCCCGGCGGGCGCGGACGGCGTGCGCGAGGTGCGCGAGATCGTGGAGGTGGAACAGGTGGACGCGGTGCATCGCCCGGCGGCGGGCGGCGAGTTCAGCGGCGCGCTGGGCGGCGCGGCGTTGGATGCGGGACGCAAAGCGATCGCGGTCGGATTGCAACAGTTCAAGGAGGGGGACGTGACGGAAGAACGGGAAATCGGGACGGAAGAGGCGGTGACGCTGGCGACGGATGCCCGGACGGAGGAGCGCGCGCTGCTGCTGGATACGGCGCTGGGCGCGGCGGGGCTGCCCGCGGCATTCGAGCGGCTGGTGCGCGCGGACTTGCCCGCGGATTGGAGCGCGGGCCAACTCAAGGGGCGGATTCAGGCGGCGCGCGAGGCGTGGGCCGAGACGCTGCGGCCGCGCACGGTGGCGGGTCACCCACAGGCGAGCGGGATGCGCGACAGCGTGGATCAGCTCACGGAGGCGTTCGCCGCGCTGATGGAGGCGCGCCGCCCGAATGACGTGCATCCCCTGTCGGGCGTGCGCGAGTTCTACCTGGCGCTCTCGGGCGACTACGAGATGGCGGGGGTCTTCCACGGCGAGCGCGTGATGCTGGCGAACGTCACCTCGACCACCATGGCGAGCATCGTCGCGAACGTGATGAACAAGGTCGTCGTGCAGGAGTTTCAGAACTACCCGCGCTGGTGGGAGCCGATCTGCCGGGTGGAGAATTTCAACACGCTGCAACAGGTGCGCTGGGTGATGCTGGGCGGCGTGGGCGAGCTGCCGACCGTGGCCGAGGGCGCGGCCTACACCGAACTGACGTGGGACGACGCGCACCAGACGGCAAGCTGGGTGAAGAAGGGCGGCTATCTGGGGCTGACACTGGAGGCGATGGACACCGATGACGTGGGGCGGCTGCGCGCCGCGCCGCGGGCGCTGGCCCACGCCGCCTGGCTCACGCTGAGCAAGTCGGTTTCGGCGGTCTTCACCGAGAGCGCGGGCGTGGGGCCGGCGCTCGCCGACGGCAAGGCGCTGTTCCACGCCGACCACGGTAACCTGGGCACGACGGCGCTGAGCGCGGCAAGCTGGGCCGCGGCGCGGCTGGCGATGCGCAAGCAGACGGAACTCAATAGCGGCGAGCGGCTGGGCGCGCTGACCAGCCCGCGCTATCTGCTCGTCCCGCCGGAGTTGGAGGGCACGGCGGTGGCGCTCTTCGCCTCGGAGGGGCTGCCGGGCACGGCGAACAACGACGTCAACCCGGAGTCGGAGGGTAACTCGCACGACGCGCGGCTGGCCGCGGCGCGCCGGCGCGTGATCGTGGCCGACCTGTGGACGGACGCCAACGACTGGGCCGCGGTGGCCGATCCGCGGCTCTACCCGGCGGTCGGGCTGGGGTTCCGCTTCGGGGGGACGCCGGAGGTCTTCTCGGTGGCGTCGCCCGCGTCGGGGCTGATGTTCACCAACGACGTGATGCCGGTGAAGGTGCGCTGGTTCTACGCCGCCGGCCCGATGGATCACCGCGGGCTGTACAAGGCGAACGTGGCGTAGGCTGATGGCTGATGGCTCCCTCTCCCTCCGGGAGACCTTTGGGAGAGGGTTGGGGTGAGGGAGGTTTTATCGTGAAGCTAACCAAGGAACAGTGGAGCAAGTTGATCGGGGCGGCGCTGGTGTTCATCATCGCGCTGCTGGCGGTGTTCGGCTATGACGTGGCGCTGGACCGCGCGCCGGATCTCGCGCCGTCCGCTGCCGTGACGCTGCGCATCTGACGGACATGTATCACGCGGAGCCGCCCCCTGATCGGGGGCGGCTCCGCGTGATATCATCTTACATTTTTACAGGAGGATAACATGACGCTACCTGTGGCGAACCCGCAACTGACTGCGACCGGAACCGTGGCGGCTTCCGGCGACAACACGCTGATCGCCGCGCCCGGCGCGGGCAAGCGATTGATCGTCTCGGCGCTGATCCTGCAGAACGAGAGCGCCGTCGCGACGACGATGATCGTCAAGGGCGGCGCGACTGCCGTGCTGCGCTGCCTGGCGCAGGAACCCGGCGACGGTCTCGCGCTGCACTTCGCACCCCAGCGCGAGCTGCAACTCGGCCCGAACGCCGCGCTTCTGCTGAACCTGTCGGGCGCGAACGCCCACGGCTACAGCGTGATCTACCACGTGGACGCGGTGGGCTATTAGGGATCAGGAATCAGGGATCAGGAATTAGGAATTACCGCCAAGAGACTTTCGCGTCCAAATTCCCAATCCCTGATCCCTGATTCCCAATTCCTAATTCGTAATTCGCAATTCCCTGGAGGTGCAACATGCCGATACTTACGACCTCTCCCGCCCGCTTCACGCGCCGCAGCGGCCAGGCCAACGCCCTCAACGACCCCTTCGATACGCCCGGCCCCTTGCCCGCCCTCTGGTGCGCCTCCACGTGGACCGTATCCGCGGGCGGCCGCGCCGCCAACGCGCCCACCCTGGGCGCGGAGCTCCTCGTAGACGGCCCGTCCGAGAGCGCCACCCTCACCAACTGGTCGGCCGCGGCCCAGGTCACGCTGAACGAACGTTCTACCGAGCAGATCCACGGCGACACGTATGCGCGCAAACTCGCCATCTCAACCGCCTCGACGGGCATCTCCCAGGCCCCCGC
>JBBQRS010000195.1:0-4659 GCA_038214535.1 Anaerolineae bacterium | reverse complement strand
GTTGCGGGGGAGGCCGGGGCGCGAGCCGGGCGGCAGCGGGCCGGGCGCTGGGGGCGGCTGCGCCGGGTCGGGCGGGGGCGGCTCGACGTATGCGAGCAGTTCGGCGACCAGCGGCTGCAAGGCCGCGAGGCGGGGTCGCATCTCGGCCGCGCCGCGCAGCAGGTCGGCAATCCAGCCTTCGCGGTTGGCCGTGTTGATGACCTTGCGCGTCGCCGTGCGCAGGTTGTCATCCGGCGCGGCGATCTGGTCGCGTGGGCGAGGGCAGTGAAATTGCAGCAACTCGTCCAGCGCGGCCGAGTCGAACGCGTCCAGCATGGCATCCAGCAGTTGCGCAATTTGTGGATTGGTGAGCCTGGGCATACGCGCCTCGTGGCGGGGGTGGGTGGGTTCCGCCGGGAGGTACTATAGCATAGAAGGGGTTGGAACGCGAAAGCCTTTCGTGTCTTTCGCGTCCTTTCGTGCCTTTAGTGATCCAGACGGTCCCGTGGCCCAAATACCCCCGGGGCGCGCAAACGCCCTGCGACGGGTTACGTCACAGGGCGTCAGTTAGTTACTTACGTAAGTATCGCGCGGTTCGGGGCCGGCAGCCCGCCCGAGACCGAGCCGTCGCGATTGGGTCGGTTTTAGTAGCGACCGCGGCTGTTGTAGCCGCCGCCACTGCCGCCGCTGCTGCTGCCACCACGGTTATAGCCACCGCTGCCGCCGCTGCGGGAACGTTCCTCGCGCGGGCGGGCGATGTTGACGGTCAGGGCGCGATCTTGCATCATCTGACCATTGTAATCGGTAATTGCTTTTTCAGCTTCGGCCTGGCTTGACATCTCAACGAAGCCAAACCCCTTCGAGCGGCCGCTGTCGCGGTCGGTGATGATTGACACGGAGTTCACCGTGCCGGCGTTCGAGAACAACTCTCGCAGATCCTCTTCTGTCGTTGAGTACGACAGATTTCCAACGTACAACCTGTTTTCCATTTCCACTCCAATCTAAGTATGCAATCTCGTCTCAGGATGTGCGACGGAGTTCGGGCGAGGTCTGCGTCACCACACGGACAAGTAATAGTTAGTATAAATGCTATTGTAAATATATGCAAATCGGAGAGTGTATCTCGTTTGAACCGAATTTGCGTCAATCCACGCGGCGTTTACCACGTGTCGCGGAGGAATTCGACGACCTCGCGGACGAAGGCGCCGGGGCTGCCATCTATCGCCCCGTAGCCCTGGTCCGCCAGCTCGACCGCGCGCGCGCCACGGATGGCGTTCGTGACGATCGCGGCCTGGCGCTGCACCATGCCGACGCTGCGCCCGCCCACGACCACGAGGGTGGGGACGTTGAGGCCGCGGAAGCGCGCGGGGTCGAAGGTGTAACCGGCCTGGGCGCGCAGCTCGCGGGGAATGGTGGGCGCGGCGTCGAGCCGGCGCTGCCACACGACCTGGCGCTGCATCCGCTCCAGTTCATCCAGCGAGACGCCGAACAGCTCGCGCAGCAGGTGGGTGATGGCTTCCTCGCGGCGGCCCGCGGCCAGCAACTGCTCGATGCGATCAATGACGCCCTCGGGGTAGAACTCGACGCCGCCGCCGGTGCGCACGGTCGGCTCGAAGAGCACCAGCTTGCGGACGTTCTCGCTGCGCCGGGCCGCCTCGAGCGCGGCCAGCGCGCCGAAGCCCTGCCCGACGATGGCGATGGGCCGGTCAATCGAGTCGGCGACCGCGGCCACGTCCTCGAACTCGCGTTCGATGGCGTAGGGCGGGGTGTCGCCGCTCGCGCCGTGGCCGCGGCGATCCATCATGTAGATCTGGAAGTGCGGCTTGAGCATGGGCAGCAGCGGCTCCCAGCGCGTACCGTCGGTCGCGATGCCGTGCACCATCAGCACGGGCGAACCCTGGCCCGCGTCTCGGCAGGCGATTTCCGTGCCATCGGCTGAATGGATGATATACATGGTCTACGCTCCCCGGCGTCACGCTGAATTAGATTTGTGGGCTGCTTGCTCCTGTATTATACGTGATTAGACGGTGAGATGCAAGTGGGAGATGGCGGATGGCGGATGGCGCGGATGATGACACGTGCGATGTGAAGGGAAGTTAACGCGTCCTTAAATCGGGGTTACCCCGGACCGGGTTTAATGAGCACGCCAGTCCGTTGCTATCCATCAGACCCATTTCAGGAGGACAGATGCATTCGCACAGAGTTTTGAGCCGCCTGGGCCTCGTGGCGTTGCTGGTCGCGCTGTTGTCGGTGGCGCTGCCGGTGAACGCCGATGCCCCCATTCACTTGACCGAAATCGGGCGCTACACGGGGACGGGCGCCGAGATTTCCGCGTTTGACGCCACGACGAATCGGCTGTACGTCACCGGCAGCGACACGGTGCAGGTGGTTGATCTCACCGATCCGGCGCACCCCGTGCTGGTGGGCGACTGCCTTACGCCGCGACCGGCGTCGCGCAAGACCTGGAGCCGGAGTACATCGCCGTGTCGCCTGATTCGCAGATGGCGTATGTGACGCTGCAAGAGAACAACGCGGTGGCCGTGGTTGACCTGAGCTTGCCGCTGGTGACGAACATCCTGCCGCTGGGGACGAAGGATCACAGCGCGCCGGGCTGGAGCGCGCCGGCGGCGGCGTGCTGGTGTATGACATGACGAACCCGGTCGCGCCGGCCTTCGTGCAGTATGTGCGCTCAGATCTGGATGTTGCGCCGGAGGGGCTGGCGTTTGTGGTTGCGGCGAATAGCCCAACGGGGTTGCCGCTATTGCTGGTGTCGAACGAAACCAGCGCCACTATGACGATTTACGAGATTCAGACCGCGCCGTAAAGTTGAAGGCGGGCCGGCGGTTTGGACCACGAAGGCGCGAAGGCGCGCGGAGGTCGCGAAGCGCGAAGAGCGCGAAGGGCGAGGCGCCTCACATCCATAGGAAGAGAACCAGACCCTCACCCTAACCCTCTCCCACAGGGAGAGGGAACCGGACGCGGGTAGCGAAGACCTGTCAGGTCTGGCGGCCCTTCGCGATCTGCGTGTTACTTCGTGTCTTCGTGGTCCGAATCTGCGCGCGCTGCCTCCGCCGGTGATTCCTCACCTGGCGCCTCTACAATCGCCTCATCCACCACCACAACCGCTTCCTCGGCGGGGGGCGGCGGTTCGGGGCGGACGACCTTCGTCAGGACGGCGACCGCGATGGGGCCGAGGGTGAGCGGGCCTTCGTCGTTCTCCGCGCCGGTCAGGTGCTCGAGCGTGGGGAACTTGAGCTTGATGACCTGCTCGGCGGTGGTGTGGTTGATGACGATGTAGACGTCCTCGCCCGCGGCATTGACCAGGCGCGTCGCCTCGACCCCCGCAGGGGCCTCGAGGGGCGGGCGGATGGAGGCGGTGCGCATGAAGCGCTCGAGCACCATGTCTATGGACGCGTCGTCGAGCCAGCCGGCGATGTAATAGACCATGCCCGTGCCGTGCGCGTTGACCACCACCGCGGGTTGCTCGTCGAGCCAGACGCCGGCGTTGGCGAAGCGGGCCGCGGTGGCGTTGGTCTTGCCGGTCGCCTTGACGCGCTCGGCCCACACGCGCGCCTCGCCGCTGAACCAGTTGCCCTTGACCGAGACCGGCTCTTGCAGGGCGTAGTATTCCTCGACCTCGATGCCCGCCATCTCGGCGAACGGGCCGGGCGGGCGCGTGGGTAATAAGGCGTTCTCAGCGTCCTTGACGCCGCTGCGCGCGGTGATGAGGACGTGGCCGCCGCGCCGGGCGAACTCCTTCAGCCGGGTGACGAACGCCTCATCGGCCATGATGAGCGCCGGAATGATGATCATCTTGTAGCCGTCGAAGGGGGCGTCGGGCGGCACGATGTCCACGGGGATGCTGCGCGCGGCCAGCGGCTTGTAGTAGGAGAGCAGATGCTGCACGTAGTCGAACTCTACGTGGTGGCGCTGCCAGTCGAGGCTCCAGCGCGAGTCGTAATCGTGAATGATGGCGACCCGGGCGGGGCGTTTCGCGCCGGCCAGCAGGTCAGCGATCTTCTTGAAGTTGCGGCCGATCCAACGGGCCTCGCCGTAGAAGGGGCGCGGCTGGCCGGATTGATCCACCAGCGTGCCGTGATATTGCTCTTGCCCGCCGAGCGCCGAGCGCCACTGCCAGTAGAGGATGGCGTCGGCCCCGTGTGAGACGGCGTGCCAGGCCATCAGGCGCGCTTCGCCGGCGTCGAGTGCGTTGTTGACGGTAGACCAGTTGACGTTGCCGGGCTGCGTCTCCATCAGCCAGAAGTTCTGCCGCTTGAACCCGCGCGTGAGGTCATGCACCGCGCCGTTGATCGTATGGTCGTGATGCCCCGTGCCGATGTACCAGTCGTGCGAGGCGACGTCGAGGTCGGCGGTGAGCTTGTAGCTGTCGAGCAGGGGGAACCAGCCCATGAAGTTGTGGGTCGTCCAGACGCCTTCGGGCAGGTGTGGCCGCAGGGCATCGAGCTGGATGCGCTGGAACTTGACATAACAATCCGTGACGAAGCGCCGGTGCGAGAGCAGCAGGCCGGGGTTGTGCCCGCCGATGGGGAGCGGGATTTGCGCCCAGTCGGTGTAGGTCTGGCTCCAGTAGGCCGTGGACCACGCGGCGTTGAGCGCGTCGAGCGTCTCGAAATGCTCGCGTAGCCACGCCTGGAACTGCACGCGGCAACGGTCGCAATA
>JBBQRS010000194.1:0-4687 GCA_038214535.1 Anaerolineae bacterium | reverse complement strand
TCTTGGTCTGGGTCCGGCTCAAACAGGTCGCCCAAGAGACCGGCCGCACCATCTATCAGGTGAAACACGGCCTCTTATCCGACTATCTGCGGCAACAACTCAAATCGCCGACCATCAAGATGGTCCTTGCGTAAGTCCTATTGACGTATGTTGAAGTAAGACCGGTGTGCGGTTGGGATAGTGATATCGAGGATATGTGAGTACACCTGTAAACGGGCAGGAACTGGAGTGGCTGGCGGCAAGCGCAGGCAGGAGACGCAGCGGCCTTCACGTGCCTTGCAGAGGCCTATAAGTTACCGGTTTATAACCTGTGTTATCGCATGTTGGGGAATGCCTGCGACGCTGAAGACGCCACGCAGGAGACTTTTGTGCGGATCTACTCCAAGATGCACACATTCCGCCCGGAACGCGCGCTGGTTTCCTGGATTTTGTCCATTGCCGCGCACTATTGCATTGATCGGCTGCGCCGCAGACGCGGACCGATGCTCTCGCTCGATGAAACATCGGATGGCTTTGAGTTGCCGAGCCGGCTGCCGCTGCCCGAGGACACCGCGTTGCGTCACGAGGCGCGCGACGCGGTGCAGGAATTGGTGGCTACGCTGGAGCCCGAATACCGGGCGCCGGTGATCCTGCATTACTGGCATGGCCTTTCTTACAAAGAAATCGCCGATGTGATGGGGCTGACGCCGCAAGCGGTGAAGACCCGGCTGCACCGGGCGCGGCAGAAGCTGGCGCGAGGGGCGCAGGCGACAACGCCTGTCTTACTTGAAGTCTTAGGAGCCGGATAACATGCACGAAGATATGACTTTGCTGATGTCAGCGGCGCTTGATGGAGAAGTTACGCCGACCGAAGCGGCAAAATTGCACACGCATCTGGCTTCGTGTCCGATGTGTGCCGCAACCTGGGAAGATTGGCAGGCGGCCGACCGACTGTTCGTGAAGACCCCGATGGTTACGCCGCCGCCCAACCTGCTGGTCGGGCTGGCGGTTCGCCTTGAGATGGTTGATGCGCGTAAGCGAAGAACCCACTGGATTGCCCTTGCGCTTGCGAGTGTAGGGCTGTTGTTCTTTGCCCTGATGCTTTCGACCCTGGGCTTATATCTCGGTTGGTCACAACAGCCCCTGATTGTTGAGACGGTCCTGTCGGGCGCAGCCCGGTTATCCGCGGGGATGATGTGGACGTTACGCGGGTTTGCGACCGTGGTGCGCAGCGTTGATTGGCAGGGCGTGGCGCTCAGCGCGGGTGTTTATCTGACGTTGGCGGGCGGCCTGCTCGTTGCGTGGCTCTGGCTTTTGTGGCGCACACAAGCGCGGTCGGCGCACAAGGCGACGGCGCGCTGAGCGCGGGCAGGATATAAGGGGAGTCGGGTTGTTGCCCATGATTTATCGGCGTGTCGTGATTACCGTGTTGGTGTGTATGGTTCTGCTTTTCGGGGCGGCGCCGGCTGTGCTCGCGCAAAGCCCCGATGGAGACCGATTGATTGTCGGGCAAAACTTCGTGTTGGCGGAAGGCGAGCGAATTAACGGGAACCTGTCCGTGATCGGCGGCAATGCTGAACTGGGGACAGAGAGCCTCGTAGACGGCGATGTCGCCGTACTGGGCGGACGGCTGCGGGTTGGCGGCACAGTGACCGGCGATATTGTCGTGTTTGGCGGAAGCATCACCCTCGACGAAAGCGCGGTGGTTCGGGGCAGCGTCGCGGGCATCGGGAGTTCGGTCAGCAGATCGCCGGGGGCGACGGTGGACGGCGACCTCTTTGACACTGAGTCGCTCCCGATTCCGAACCGATTGACCCCTCCCATCGCGCCGCCGGCCCTGCCCGTGCCCAACGCCCCCAAACCGCCGCAAGCCTGGTCATTCATTTTGTGGCCGATTCAGGCGCTTGGCTGGTCGCTTGTCATGGCGCTTGCGACGGCGCTTGCGGTATTGATTGCGCCGCGGAATGTCGGCCGGGTGGCGAACACCGTCGCCTCTCAACCCCTGATGAGTTTTATCGTCGGTTTCTTCTCGTTCGCGATGGCTGCCCTCGCGGGCCTTGTCCTCTTGATCTGTTGTTGCCTCGGGTTGTTCGTCTGGCTGGCGGCCGCGGTTGCTGTGCTGGTTGGCTGGGCCGCGGTCGGGCTCTGGGTCGGGCAATCACTGTTGTCTATGTTTCGGGTGCGTGACGTGGCTTCGTTCCTCGAGGCCGCGATTGGCGTGTTTCTCATCACGTTTCTCTCTCGTCTGCCACCCTGTTTCGGCGGTCTGATTGGCCTCTTGATTGCATCCTTGGGCCTGGGCGCGGTGGTATTGACGCGTTTTGGGACGCAATCGTATCCGGCGAAGACCCTGCGCGCGGATGATGCCGATCTTCTGACGGCTGATGCTGCGTCTTTAGACGACAATATCACTTGACCATCTCCGATTGCGCATTTACAATACCTGTTAATGTCTTTCAGTTTTAGAAATCGGACGCGTGACGTTTCGCGGCAGTCCGCGATGCGCGGGCGCAGCAAGCTATTGACGCGACCCCAGGTGGCTGCCGGGAACCTCGTCTCGTGAGTCAGGCTCCTCCGGTCACAGCCGCTTCCAGGGTCGAGGCCACAGAGGCCGGGAATTCCGGCCCGATTGTCCATCTGCGGCTGTCAGTCACGCGTTCGCCGTGGCGCATCAGCCCGGCGTGGTCGGTGCTTGCGGGCGCAATTGCGGGCGGCGCGGCCTATCTTGAAGGCAGCGCGCTGCTCAGGTTGTTTGCGATGGTCCTGCTGGCTGAATTGGCCTGGGGGGCGCTGTGGCGGCTCAGCTCGAAGGGGGCAAGCCCCAGGGCAGTGGGAGCCGGCAAGGTGTTGTTGCCCTATGCCATGCCCGGCGCGCCGATTACCCGCCTCAACGACGCGTTGATCGAGCGAACGGATGACGGCGCAATTCGATCCGGCTGGCACGATCTGGCGATCGGTTTGATTTTGTCCGGCGCACTCAGCTTGTTGTTGGGGCAGATCGCGCTGGTGCTCAGCCTGCTGGCGGTTGGCGTCAGTCTGGCGGCGTGGCTTTTGGCCCGGCGGGGAGGCGCGGCGGCGCTTCCGCTGGCGATACTGGCGGTGGGGTTGCCCTGGTTATTGGGGGCTTCGGCAGGCAGCCGCGCACCGGCGGAATTGTTACAACTCGAGTCGTGGTCTTATCTCCTGGCGGTTGTTTTTACCGTTCTGCAATGGGGCGTGCTGCGCGTCGAGGCAGCCCATACACGCACCGGGTTGCTCTGGGTTGGTCAGGCGTTGGCGCTCGGCGCGTCGGTGGGCATGGGCGCGCCGTGGCTGACCATTTTGATGGCGGCCCTGTTGTTGGTTCCGACGCTGCGCGTGACGGGGCGTCTGGGTTCACACGCTTTGATGGACGCGCGTTTACGATACTCCGCTCCGTGGTGGTGGGCGGCGATGATGCTTTCGGCGTTCGCCATGCGTCTCTCCGGGGCGTTTACCGGTTAATGGAGTGGTAGAGTATCCGTGCAGGTCGAGTCCCTGATCGAACGTTTGAGTAACGAAGCCGGCAACCTGTTGCAACAGGTTGCCTGGACGAGCGCTCTTGATATTGCGCTGGTTGCTCTAATCTTCTATGCCGTGCTGCGCCTGTTTCAAGGGACTCAGGCCGTTTCGCTCTTGCGCGGCATTCTGGTCGTGCTCCTCGTGGCGTTGCTGGCTGCCAGTCGTTTCACTGCCTTCAACTGGCTTGTTCGCAACTCTCTGCCCATGATCCTGGTGGCCATACCGGTCATCTTCCAACCGGAATTGCGGCGTGCGCTGGAGCGGCTGGGCCGGACGACGCCCTTGTTATCGCGCGGCACGCGCGATGCGGCCGCTCAACAGGTGATCTATGAGATCACGCAGGCCGTGGAAACCCTGTCACGTGAGCAGATCGGCGCGCTGATTGTCCTGGAAGGCGACACGGGCCTGGAGGAACACATCGAATCGGGACAGCGCGTTGACGGTCTTGTGTCGGCGCGCTTGTTGGAGACGTTGTTCTATCCGGGGACGGCGCTGCACGATGGCGCAGTGATCATCCGCGGCGATCAAATCATCGCTGCGGCTTGTGTGTTGCCGCTCACCGCGCGTGAGCTGGCCGATGCTTCGCTGGGGACGCGGCATCGGGCCGCGGTGGGCATTACGGAGCAGAACGACGCCCTCGCGATTGTCGTGTCCGAAGAAACCGGAACGATCTCCGTCGCGCGCAATGGACGACTGGCGCGCAGGTTAGATGTTCAGAGATTGGGCCGGGTTTTGGAGGCCTTCCATCGGCCACGACGGTTGTTCGGCAATGGGTCTTGACCTGTGAAAAATTGGCTATCCAACCTAGGTTCTGCGCTCCTCGCCCTGGCTCTCGCCGTGACAGTTTGGGTCGTTGCGACGCGTCAGGATTACCCGCAAGGGGAATTCAGCGAACCGATCGCGGTTAGCCGGCTCGGATTGCCCGAGAACTTGAGCGTTTTCGGCGATATCCTCAGCGAGGTGCGTATCGAGATTCAGGCGCCCAAAGATCGGTGGAGCAATTTACAGGCGCGTGATTTCACCGCCTGGGTTGACCTGGCCGACCTGAGGGCCGGTGAGTATGATGTTCCGGTGCAGGTCAAGTCGCCTGATCCGCAGATACGCGTGACGGCGGTGGATCCCCCGGTGATTCGAGTTCGCCTTGAGGAGCGCAAAGAGAAGCGGGTAC
>JBBQRS010000193.1:0-4783 GCA_038214535.1 Anaerolineae bacterium | reverse complement strand
CCTTCGTTGTTTGGGTATCGGCAAAAACACTCCTATATTTTTGTTTGGCGCGGCTCACGCCGCGCTGGCCAACCCCCCGCGGCTGACCCCGCCACTACGAAGTGAAGCATGTGGACAGCCGTGATGACCAATTACCGTTGTGATCGTGGACAACACACCATATGACCAACCTCTGCATCGTCGGCCTGGGGCTGATGGGCGGCTCGTTTGCGCTGGCCCTGAAGGAACGCGCCGCCGAAGCGGACGCCGATGACGCCGACCCCCGCAGCTTTACCGGGGTTCGGCGCATCACCGGCGTCGCCCGCCGCCCGGCGACGCTGGAGGCCGCGCTGGCCGCGGGGGCCATTGACGCCGGGACGACCGATCTGGCGGAGGGCGTGCGCGACGCGGACGCCGTCGTTCTGGCCGCCCCCGTACGCGCCATCCTCCGCTTGCTGCCCGACGTGGGGCGACATGCGCAACCCGGCGCGCTCGTGCTGGATATGGGTTCCAGTAAGCAGGAAATCTGCGCGGCGATGGCCGACCTGCCCGCCGGGTTGCAACCGGTAGGCGGCCACCCGATGTGCGGCAAGGAAACCGCCGGGTTCGAGGCCGCCGACCCCGATCTTTACCGGGGCAAGGTCTTCGTGCTTTGCCCGCTGGAGCGAACGGCGCTCAGCGCGTTGACGGGGGCCGCGATGCTGGCGAAAGCGGTGGGCGCGCGCCCGCTGCGCCTCGACCCCGCCGAACACGATCGCGCGGTCGCGGCGATCAGCCACCTGCCCTATGCCGCCGCGGTGGCGCTGGTGAACGCCGTGGATGCAGGGGGAGATGACACGACCTGGGCGCTCGCCGCCTCCGGCTTCCGCGACACGTCACGCGTCGCGGCGAGCAACGTAGACATGATGCTCGACACGCTGCTCACCAACCGCGCGGCGGTACTGGCGTGGCTGGACGCCTACGCGACGGAGTTGGAGCTGCTCCGCGCCGCGCTCGATGAAGGCGATGAACCTGCCCTGCGCGCCCGGCTCGAACAGGCACGCGCCCGCCGCGCCGCGCAAACCTTTTAACTTTGCGTCATGTGCAATCACCCTGCGGACTGCGCATCAGCGCCACCAACCCCGCGGTGGACGCATCCGGGTTGGCCGTGCGATCCGTGTTGGCCCGACCGCGGGAGTTTTGAGAACTGAGACCCATTGCCATGCCTGACCTGATCATCCGACCCCGCGGCCCGTTGCGGGGAGACATCCCCATCCCCGGCGACAAGTCCATCACCCACCGCGCCATCATCCTGGGCGCGCTGGCCGACGGCCCGACCGAGATCATCGGCTGGGTGCCCGCCGAGGTGTGCCGGGCCACGCTGCGCTGCATCGAGGCGCAGGGCGTGACCGCCGAAGAGAGGGAAACTCCTGACGGCGCACCGAGCCTGAGGGTGCACGGCGTCGGACTGCACGGTCTGTGCGAGCCGGCGGACGTGCTGCACTGCGCCGGTTCGGGCACCACCATCCGGCTGATGGCGGGCTTGCTGGCGGGCCAACCCTTCACCTCAGTGCTCACCGGCACGGAGCCGCTGCGCCGCCGCCCGATGGGGCGCGTAGCCGAACCGCTGCGTGAGATGGGCGCGACGATCCTCGGCCGCGAGGGCGGCAGGCTGGCCCCGCTCACCCTCCGCGGCGGCGAGTTGCGCGGCATCCGTTACGCAATGCCGGTCGCCAGCGCGCAAGTGAAATCCGCGATCCTGCTCGCCGGGCTGTTTGCTGTGGGCGAAACCACGGTGATCGAGCCGGGGCCGTCGCGCGACCACACCGAGCGCATGTTGCGTGCCTTCGGCGTGGAGGTCGGCGTCACAGGTGGAGAGGTTACGCTGGCGGGCGGGCAGGCGCTCCATCCGCCGCCGGGCGGCCAGGTCATCGTGCCCGGCGACTTCTCGTCAGCGGCCTTCCCGCTGGTCGCCGCGGCCATCGTGCCGGGGTCCGAGGTGCGCCTGACCGGCGTCGGCGTGAACCCCACGCGCACCGGCCTGCTCGACCTGCTGGCGGCAATGGGCGCCCCCGTTCGTAGTGCGCACTTCAGTGCGCCCGTCGGCGAACCCGCCGCCGACCTGCTCGCCAGTCACGGCGCCCTCCACGCCACCGAAGCGCGCGGCGACCTCATCGTGCGCGCCATTGACGAATTCCCGATCTTCACGGTCGCCGCGACCCAGGCGCACGGGGCAACCGTCGTCCGTGAGGCCGCCGAACTGCGCGTCAAGGAGTCGGATCGCATCGCAACGGTGGCCGCGGAGTTACGCAAGATGGGCGCGCAGATTGACGAGCAACCCGACGGGATGGTCATCCACGGCCCGGCGCGCCTCCACGGGGCCGTGGTAGGGTGTCACCGCGACCACCGGCTGGCAATGGCGCTCGCCGTGGCCGGCCTCGTCGCGGAGGGCGAAACGGTGGTGCAGGGCGCGGAGGCCATCGGCGACTCCTTCCCCAACTTCGTCGAGGCGATGCAGGCGTTGGGGGCAGACATCCGATGGCGCTAGACACGTCCGGGCGCATCGGCGGGGCGACCCGGCTGGTGGGCGTGCTGGGTTGGCCCATCGCCCACACCCTCAGCCCGCGGATGCAGAATGCCGCCTTCGCCGCGCTGGGGCTGGATTTCGCCTACGTGGCGCTGCCCGTCGCCCCCGAACGTCTGCCCGCCGCCGTGCGCGGGCTGGCAGCGCTGGGGTTCGCGGGGGCGAACGTCACCGTGCCGCACAAAGCCGGCGTCGTCCCCTTCCTCGCGGAGATGTCGCCCATCGTGCGGGCGCTGGGCGCGGCCAACACCCTGCTGGTACGCGCAGACGGCTCGCTCTACGGCGACAACACCGACGCGCACGGCTTCCTGGCTGACCTACGCGGTCACGGGGTCGCCGTGGGACCGGGGACGCGCGCGCTGGTGTTGGGCGCAGGCGGCGCGGCCCGCTCGGTAGTCTACGCGCTGGCCGACGCGGGCGCGACGGTGAAGGTCGCCAACCGCACGGTGACTCGCGCTGAGGAGTTATGTCAACTTATCGCGGGGGTCCTGCCGGAAACTGCGCATCGGCTGGCGGCCCACGCCTTCCCGAATAACCTGACGGATTTGGCCGCTGACGCGACTTTGATCGTCAACACCACCAGCCTGGGGCTGCACCCGGCGACCGACTCGCTGCCCTGGGACCCCGCGGTTTCGTTCCGACCGGGGCAGGTGGTGTATGATTTGATCTACGCGGCGACGCCGCTGTTGAATTTCGCCCGCGAGGGCGGCGCGGGGGCCATCAACGGGCTGGGGATGCTGGTGCATCAGGGGGCGCGATCCGCCGCGCTGTGGACCGGAGCTGACGAGGGCGAACTCGCCCGATTTATGCAAGAGGAGTTGGAGCGATCATGACGAACGATGTGTTTGAAGAATTCCAGTGGCGCGGGCTGATCCAGGAATACTCCGCCGGGCTGCCCGAGGCGCTGGCCAAGGGCAAGCTCACGGCGTACATCGGGTTCGACCCGACCTCGGACAGTCTGCAAGTAGGCAACCTGATGACGCTGATGGGCCTGGCGCGCCTGCAACACTTCGGCCACACGCCCATCGCGGTGGCGGGCGGCGGCACCGGGCTGATCGGCGACCCCAGCGGCAAGAGCGCCGAGCGCCAGTTGCAAAGCCGGGAGCAGATCGCGGCCAACACCGAGAGCATCAAGCTGCAACTCGCGCGGTTCCTCGATTTCGAGGCCGCGGACAACCCCGCGCAACTGGTAGACAACGCCGAGTGGCTGACCACCATCCCGCTGATGGACTTCCTACGCGACGTGGGCAAGCACTTCACCGTCAACTACATGCTGGCGAAAGACTCGGTGAGCTCGCGGCTCGAACGCGAGGAGGGCATCTCCTACACCGAGTTCAGCTACATGCTGCTCCAGTCGTATGACTTCCTGCAACTATTCGAGCGTTATCACTGCACCTTGCAGATGGGCGGCAGCGACCAGTGGGGCAACATCACTGCGGGCGTCGAGCTGATCCGCAAGTCGCGCGGCGAGTCCGCCTACGCGCTGGTGTGGCCGCTGGTCACCGACGCGAATGGCGTCAAGCTGGGCAAGACGGTGCATGGCGCGGTCTACCTCGACCCGCAGAAGACCTCGCCGTACCGGTTCTACCAGTTCTGGCTCAACACCAGCGACGCGGACGTGATCCAGCACCTGAAATACTTCACCTGGCTGGACCGCGAGCAGATCGAGGCGCTGGCGCGTTCGCTGGAAGCGCGACCGCAAGACCGCGAGGCGCAGCGCACGCTCGCGCAGGAACTCACTCGCACCGTACACGGCGATGAGGCGCTGGCGCAGGCCGAAGGGGCATCGCAGGTGCTCTTCGGCGGCGCGATCGAGGGACTGACCGTCGCGGACATCGCGGACATCTTCGCCGATGTGCCCGCAAGCGAGCTGCCGATGACCGAGTTCGCGGGCGACGGCAAGTCGCTGGTAGACCTGCTGGCAGAGACGGGACTGGCGAAATCGAAAGGCGACGCGCGCCGGCTGATCGCCTCCGGCGGCGTCTACGTCAACAACGAGCGCGCCGCCGACGACCCGGCGCAAACCGTCGGCATGAGCCAGGTGGTGGACGGCCGTTTCGTGATCCTGCGCGTGGGGAAGAAGCAGTATCATCTGGTGCGGGTGTTAAAGGCAGCGGATACGAACGGATAAGCGGATAGCCAAACAGCAATTGCCGGTTGAGGTGCCGGAGTGGAGGCATTATCCGGGCAAGTGCATAACACGGGTTGCCCAATTTCCCGCTAAATCCACCACACCAGAAA
>JBBQRS010000192.1:0-4834 GCA_038214535.1 Anaerolineae bacterium | reverse complement strand
CGAGACCGCCAACAGCCAGCTTGCCAGCATGGGCATACAGCAGTTGCGTGCACGCACCAACCAGGGCTTCGAGATCAAGGTGCATGCATCACTCATCGCGCTCTGGTACAGCCAAATGCTTGCTAATTAGCAATTACGGTTCTGATATAAAAAACCGGCCGGGAGATCATCTCCGCGGCCGGTTTTTGTAATGTACTTGCACGCGCCCCGGATCAGGGCAGGAAGCTGAACGGGTTCTTCGTCGCGCCACGCTGGCGCACCTCAAAGTGCAGGTGCGGGCCGGTCGAGCGCCCTGTTGACCCCATCAGGCCGATGGTCGCGCCCTTGCCGACCGATTGACCAGGCCTGACCATAATGCGGCTTAAGTGGCCGTAAAGGGTCTGGAAGCCGTTGCGGTGATCAATCACAATGAAGTTGCCGTAACCGGAGTTGCTCCACCCCGCCTCGACCACGTAGCCGGAGTCGCTCGCCTTGACGGGGCGCCCGATGCTGCCCGCGATATCAATCGCGCGGTGCAGCGGTTTGAACCCCTGCGTGATGTAGCCCGCCGTAGGCCAGACGAACCGTCCCGAGCCCTTGGACGCGCTGGCAGGCACCGGCCCGCCATACACCTGCGCCTGCTTCACCACCACCGGCTTCGTCCCGCCCGGCACAACCAGCTTTTCGCCCGCATGGATCACCGGGTTCTTAACGTCAATATGGTTCGGCTCGTACGCGACGATGGCGTCAACGTTGGTCTTATACTTCTTGGCAATGCCGGCGAGGGTGTCTTTCGCGCCGACGGTATAGTAGACGCCGTTCACGGGCAAGACCACCAGCTTTTGCCCCAGGCGTAATAGATCGGGGTTCTGCTCCATGTTGTTCGCCCACATCAGCGTTTCCGCCCCGATGCCATACTCCTTCGCCAGCGCGTAGAGGGTGTCGCCGGCGACGACGGTATGCGTGACGATCTCGGTGCGGGCGCGTTCGGGGATCAGCGTGAAGGGGACGGCGCGGCGTTCGAGCGCGAGTTCCTGCTCGGCGGCCGGCGCCTCGGCGGCGTCCAGCGTCAGGGCCGTGTCATTGAGGGCGACATCTGTCGTCTCCTCGCGCACCTGCACGATGTCCCAACCGGGTAGCGTCAGACGGCTGAAGGCCAGCACGCCCAGGGCCACCAGCACCAGCATGATGTGCGACCCGACGCGCACCAGCGAGGAACTGCCCTCAGAGTTGCGCTGGGTCAGCAGGCTGCGAAAGGACTGCCATATTTCGTAGCCCGGCCCCCACTCTTGCGGGGGGACGGCGGGCTGAAGGGGTGGTAAGTTTTCTTCGCGCATACGCGCGCTGCTCCTGAGTCGCCGGAGTAAATCAGGCGAACGATTGAGCCATTATAATCCCGCTCTGCGGGATGCGCAAAGTAGGGGCTTTGTTCCACGAAGAATTCCAATATGTACCCGGAGTTGAGGCTTCAGCCGGTTACGCACACGACGCTTGTTGCCGCAAAAACCGGCCGCAGCTCTCGACTCCGGTCACCCGTTAAATTCCGGTAGCTTCCCTTGCCTACCTGTCTACCTATCTACGCTGCTACGCGCTGCTCTGCGCCAGCGTTTCCAGGAAAGCCTTGTTATTGCGGGTGCGGCGCAGGCGCTCCAGCACCGGTTCGAGGGGATCCTCACCGGTCTGGCGCAGCATATCAATCATCCGGCGCAGCGTCCACACGCGTTGCAGCGTGTCCGAGCTGAGCATCAGTTCCTCGCGGCGCGTGCCCGAGCGGACGATGTCGAAGGCCGGGAAGATGCGGCGCTCGGCCAGGCGGCGCTCCAGGTGCAACTCCATGTTGCCGGTGCCCTTGAACTCTTCGTAAATTACGTCGTCCATGCGGCTGCCCGTGTCCACAAGACAGGTCGAGATGACCGTCAGGCTGCCGCCTTCCTCGATCTTGCGGGCTGCGCCGAAGAAGTTCTTGGGCGGATAGAGCGCCGCCGGATCAATACCGCCGGACAACGTGCGACCCGACGCGGGCACGGTCAGGTTATAGGCGCGCGTCAGGCGGGTGATCGAGTCGAGCAGGATCACCACGTCGCGCCCGGCTTCCACCAGACGCTTGGCGCGTTCCAGACCCATCTCGGCCACGCGCACATGTGATTGCACCGGTTCATCGAAGGTGGAGCTGATCACCTCAGCCTCCACCGAACGATCCATGTCCGTCACTTCTTCCGGGCGCTCACCGATGAGCAGCACCATCAGGTACACGTCCGGGAAGTTCTCGGAGACGCCATTGGCGATTTGCTTCAAGATGGTGGTCTTGCCGGCCTTGGGCGGCGAGACGATCAGCCCGCGCTGGCCGCGCCCGATCGGCGACACCATATCAATCAACCGCGTCGCCAGGATCGAGGGTTGCGTTTCCAGCATCAACTGCTGATAGGGGAAGATCGGCGTCAGGTCTTCGAACTTCGGGCGTTTCTTGGCCTCTTCGGGATCAAGACCGTTGACGGCCTCCACCTTGAGCAGGCCGTAGTATTTTTCCGATTCCTTGGGCGGGCGCACCTGGCCGATGACAAAATCGCCCGTGCGCAGCCCGAAGCGGCGAATCTGGCTCTGCGAGATATAGACGTCATCCGGCCCCGGCATCATCATCTTGTTGGAGCGCAGAAAACCGATCCCGTCCTGGATGACTTCCAACATGCCGCCGCCAAAGATCAGGCCCTGCGACTCCGTCTCCGCGCGCAAGAGGCGCATGATCAGATCGTACTTCTTCAGGCGCGTATAACCCGTCACGCCCAGCGTACGCGCGTTCTCTTGCAACTCGGCAAGGGTCTTGGTTTCCATTTCAGAAATATTCATAGATAGGCTCCGTGTGGCAATCGGGCAGCACGCGAGGATGCTCAGGCGGAGGCCTGGCCCCAACAACGCGAGTTCATAGCGATGCAAGCTTTATGGGTGATCAAGTGTGATGTGAGTCAGCGCGTCCAACGCAAACGTCGGAAATGCTTAAGTGGTGTGACAAATCCTGAAAGCGCCGTGTGAGACACCCGAAAGGGCCTCTGGCAATGATAATTGGGACGAATGTACCGAATAAAGGCGGGGATAAACCGTTGCCTTGCTTCAACAACGCTCACTATAACATAACCTGCGCCGCAAGTCAAATGTTATTCAACGATCATTGCGGCGGCATCGGCGGCGCGCGCCACGCGCACCCCCTCTTCCTCGTCCACCCGGCTCAGCACCAGTCCGCCCACGACGAAGAAGACGATCAGCGAGACGATGCTCAACCGGCTCGACCCCATCATCTGCCCGACGAGTGCAAACAGCAGCGGCCCCAATAGTCCCGCAAATTTGGAGCTCATATCATAAAAGCCAAAAAACTCCGCCGATTGTGTGCGAGGCACCATATTGCCGAACAGCGACCGGCTCAACCCCTGGCTGCCGCCCTGCACCAACCCCACCATCATCGCCAGCAACCAGAACTCCGCCGCTGTGTGCATGAAGTAGCCCCAGATCGAAACCAGGCTGTAGACGGCGAGCGCCACCAGGATCGCGTTCTTCGTGTTCATGCGCGACGCCGGCCCCGCCAGCAAATTCTGCCCGATGAACCGCGAGAAGAGATACGCGGGGATCAGGTTCACCAGCGCAATCCCCACCGCAATGGGGCCGCTGGTGATGCCCAGCCGTGGGGCCACGATGCCAATCAGCGGGATGGTGAGCGCATTGTAGAGCACCAGGCTGAGGAAGAAGGGCTGGCGCGGGTCGCCGTTGCGTGGCAGGCGGCCAAAGAGCAGCGAGAACGGGATGCCGATGAACTGGGTCAACAACAGCGCGCCGATCAGGTCGGTCTGCCCGATCCCGATCTCCGCGCCGTAGATTGTTGCCATCTTGATGATCGTGCCGATGCCGTCGTTGTAAATCCAGAACGCCACGATGAAGATCAGCAACTGGCGATATAGCCGCAGTTGGCTGAAGGTGCGGATCAGGCGGTTGAAGCCGCCGATCACCGGGTTTTCGCGCTGCTCGGACGCCAACCGCGACGCCGGGGGTTCGGGCACCTTGAGGAACAACGGAATCGAGAAGAGCGCCCACCAGATGCCCACGCTGAAGAAGCTCATCCGGCTCGCCATCTCCGTCCCGCCGACGCCGAAGCGTGCCCCCAGCGCGGTCATGCCGAAGGTATCGGGGAAGGTGATCCACAGCACGTTCAGCAAGAGCAGCAGCCCGCCGCCCAGGTAGCCCAGCGCATACCCGCGTGTCGAAACGCTGTCAATCTCATCGGGACGCGCGACGTGGGGCAAAAGCGAGTCATAGAAGACGATGGAGCCGGAGAACCCGATCTCGCCCACGATGTAGAGCGCCGAGGCCAGCAGCCAGTTGCCCGTGCTGACGAACACGAGGAGCGACGCGGCCAATACGCCCGGAACCGTGAACGCCGCCAGGAACCGCTTCTTCGAGCCGCTGTAATCGGCAATCGCGCCCAGGATCGGCGCGGTGAGCGCCACCAGCAACATGCCGATCGTGTTGGTGTAGCCCCACGCCGAGCTGGCCTGCACCGGCGTCAGCGCGCCCTTGGCCGCGACCGCGCTGTAGAAGGTGGGCAGTACGGCCGCCATGATGGTCGTGGCAAACGCGGAGTTGGCCCAATCATACATCACCCAGGCGCGAATGGCCTGGCGGCGTGAGGCGGTGTCTTCCATGATGCGGCAATCCTTTGCGCGTTGTGTGTCTATCGAAAATCCGCAGTCCTGGGCATCTTTCCTTTGTAGTGGGGGGGGGGGGGGCGGGGGGGGAATAACAAGGGGGCGAAACCCCCCACCCAAACAGGGGGGCAGGCCAAACAGAGGAGGATAAAAAAAATATGAGCACG
>JBBQRS010000191.1:0-4919 GCA_038214535.1 Anaerolineae bacterium | reverse complement strand
CAGATGACCGACACATTCCAGATGCCGAAGGACTTCCCCGCGTTGGTCTATCTGAGCATGGTGTTGCAGGCGGAGGGCATCCGCTACGGCGTGGAGCATTATCGCCGGCACATGGATCGCATTGCGGGCGCGCTCTACTGGCAGCTCAACGACACCTGGCCGGTCGCGTCGTGGTCGAGCCTGGATTACTTCGGGCGCTGGAAGGCGCTGCACTACGCGGCCAAACGCTTCTTCGCGCCGGTGATGCTCTCACTGGAGGACAAGGGGACGGAGATCGGCGTCCACGTGAGCAGCGACCTGACCACTTCGTGGGAGGGCAAGGTGCACTGGACATTCGAGACGCTGGACGGCAACGTGTTGGACAGCGGCGAAGTGGATGTGACCGCCGCGCCGCTGGCCTCGACTCACGTCACAACGCTCGACTTCGCCGGGCAGATGACGGACGCGCAGAAGCGCGACATGGTGGTCGTCGCCGAACTGGTGCAGGGCGACGCGGTCGTGGCGCGCAACATTGCCACCTTCGTGCCGAACAAGCACCTGAGCCTGGACGAGCCCGAGTTGACGCTATCTGCAACGCAGGACGGGGATATGCTACACATCGAAGTCAACGCCGGACGGTTGGCGCGCTTCGTGGAACTGAGCTTCGACGGGACGGATGCGGTGTTCAGCGACAACTACTTCGACCTGCCCGCGGGGCGCTCCGTGACGATCACGTGCGCACTGCCGGAGGGCTGGTCGCTGGAGATGGCGGGCAAACGGGCGCAGGTGCAGTCGTTGTATAACTCGTTTGCGTAAACGCGTGTTCGCATTGCATGCGCCGAATGGCTGAAGCCGTCACTACAAAGGCCGGAGACGTATGCGCGCTCGCTTCGTAGTGACGGCTTCAGCCGTTCAGCCCTGGCGGATGACTCTCGCAGGGGCAACATGTTCGTATTGCAAGGGCCAAGTGGCTGAAGCCACCACTACAAAGGCCGGAGGCATATGCGCGCTCGCTTCGTAGTGACGGCTTCAGCCGTTCAGTCCTTGCGGATCATTCTCTCAGGGGCAACATGTTCGTGTTGCATGCGCTGAATGGCTGAAGCCATCACTACAAAGGCCGGAGAGATATGCGCGCTCGCTTCGTAGTGACCGCTTCAGCCGTTCAGTCCTTGCGGGTTGCTCTCGCAGGGGCAGCGCTACTTGCTGTGATGATCGCGCCGCAGCCCTGGATTAAAGGGGTTGCGGCGCTATTTGTCCTTGCGCTGGCCGTGCTGGATGTGGAACCGTGGGTTTATCTCGCGGCGTTCTGCATCCCGTTTTCCTTCGTGCGCGTCTCTGCGGGGCCGCTGCTCTTCTCGCCCGCGGATGTCGCGGTGTGGGCTGCGTTCATCGGGTCGAGCGCAACGTGGCTGCGACGCGACAGCGCGTCCATTTCACTCAACGCGCGCCGGTGGATCGGCGCGGACGCGGCCGTAGCGTTCCTGCTGTTGAGCGGCACGGCGTCCCTGCTCGTTGCGCGCGATCGCATCGCCGGGCTGGACGGGTATCGCCTGCTAATACTGCAACCGGCGCTGCTCTACAGCGTCATCCGGTTCGGGAGGCTAACGCAAACCAGGCTGAATCGGCTGGCCGACGCGTTTGTGCTGGGCGGGCTGGCGCTGGCGCTGGCGGGGCTGTGGCAGTATGCCGGGCCGGGCTTCGTCGAGCGAGCAGGCGGGGTGAACCGGCTGCTCGTCCCCTTTTATGACTCACCCAACCACATCGGGCTGTACCTGGGGCGCGTGGGCGCGGTGGCATTCGGCATCGCCGCGTTTGCCGCATTGAAATCCCGAAGATGGCTACACGCAGGGGCCTTCGGCGTGATGCTGGTGGCCTTCGCTCTCACCTATTCGCGCGCCGGGTGGCTGCTGGGGTTGCCGGCCGCGGGTGTGACGGTCGCGCTGTTTGCGGGGCGAAGGCGGCTCGCGGCGGCGCTCGCGGTACTGGCGCTGGCGTTGATCGCGCTGTTGCCCATCATGGGCGCACCGCGCCTCGGGTCGTTGCTGGCCCTGAGTAACGGGACGGCGGAATCGCGGCTGCTGATCTGGCGCGGGACGGCCCGCATGATCGCCGCGCATCCGCTGCTGGGCGTCGGCATCGGGAATTACTACGCGAACTATCCGCAATACATGCTGCCGGACGCCTGGCGCGAGCCGTTGCTGTATCATGCACACAACGCCGCCCTGGATTTCTGGAGCATGATGGGGATCGCCGGGCTGGCCGCCTTCGTCTGGCTGGAGATCGCGTTCTGGCGGATGGCGCTGCGGCTGCAGGGCGCCGCCCTCTCGCCCGACGCGCGCGCCCTGCTGATCGGCGCGGCGGCCGGCATGGCCTACGCGCTGGCCCACGGGCTGGTGGATACGCTCTATTTCCTGCCCGACCTCGCGCTCGCGTTCATGCTCACGCTGGGGATGGTGGCCGCGCTGGGAGATGGACGGGATTTACAGGGTGAACAGGAATTGCTCGGCCTCGCCAATAACTGATCGTTGCATTGGAATGCAACCGGTGTCATAATGGCATCAATACTTGGTGTGCCAATGGGAGAGATTGAGCATGGACAGAATCAGCGTTGACCCTACGATCCACTTCGGGAAACCGTGCGTCGCCGGGACGCGCATCACCGTTCAGAGCGTCCTCGAACTGATCAACGAAGGCTTATCATTTGAGACGATCATCCAGGACTACTATCCTGATTTGAGCATCGAGGATGTGCAGGCTTGTATCCAGTATGCGATTGCCGTAGTCGCGGCTGAGGACATACATCTGGCGGCGCTTTCGGGATGAAGCTGTTACTCGATCAGGACGTGTATGCCGCCACGGCGCGTTATCTTGTCGCGCTAGGACATGAAGTTGTCAGCGCCGCAGACCTTGGTTTGTCTCGTGCTTCAGATGAGGAATTGTTGATCCTCGCTCACGCACAGGGTCGCATCTTCATCACGCGCGACAGGGACTTCGGCAATCTCGTTTTTGTTAGACAACTCGGAGCAGGCGTGATCTATCTTCGCATACTCCCATCAACCTTGAATGCCGTTCATGCCGAGATGGGACGCGTCCTGATGCAGTATTCGGAAACAGAGTTGGCGCATGCCTTCGTCGTCATTACCCCAGATGGACACAGGTTGCGCCGACTGACTCACGAGTAACGGTTTTAATTCCAAACCAAATTTATTAACCCGCTTGCCGTAGTCTCACCGGATGTACCTCGGCGCGGCCGTCGCAGTAGACGGCGACCCACTGGGCGACGCGCTCGCCGAGTTTGACGCAGGCGGCGACTTCCGCATCGGTCCGCGGTTCGCCGGCGATGGTGGCGCCGTAGTGCAGCGTGAATTTGGGCGCGACGTAATCGGTGACGCCGAAAACCAGGAAGCCGAAGTTCATCAGCATCACCAGCGTCGCCAGGTTGGCGATCTCCGCGCCGCCGCCCCAACCCCCTTGTGAACTGAACGCGCAGGCGATCTTCCCGTCTACTTTGCCCCACACGTCGTCGCAGATTTCGTCCCAGAACCGCTTCATCTTCCACGACATGACGCCCAGGTTCGTCGGCGTACCGACCGCGAGCCCGTCACACCAGGTGATATCGGCCGCCGTGGCCTCGTCCACCGAGCAGACGCGCACCTCGATGCCCGGCACAGTCGCCGCGCCCGCAGCGACGTGGCGGGCCATCTTCGCCGTGTGGCCGGTCTTGCTGTCGTACAGAATCAGGACATTACCCATGAGATATCCAATGTTACACGCGTAAGGTGCAACGCACTTTCGGAAGTGCGTTGCACCTTAGCACATTCTACCCCAACCGCAGCACCAGTCCTTCGTTCGGTTCGAGCATCAGGCGGCCGGGGTTGATCTTGCCCTCACGATCCATGCCAGTGGTCACGGCGACTTGCGCCACGGCCCCGGCCACGTCGCTGAAGTCCAGCGTGTGCGACGTGTTGCTGAAGTTCAGTGCGACGAGGAAGCCGGTGCCATTCGGCGCGCTGCGCAGGTAGGCGAACACGTCATCGGTCCCCGCGTCGAGCGAGCGGTACGCGCCGCTGTGCAGCGCAGGCTCGGCGCGGCGGAGTTCGGTGAGCGCGCGGTAGAGGCTCAGGATGGAACGCGGGTCTTTCGATTGCGCCGCCACGTTGCGCGTGCGGTAATCCGCGGCGACCGGCAGCCACGGGGTGACGTCAGGCTCGGTGAAGCCGGCGTTGGGCGAAGCGTCCCACTGCATCGGCGTGCGCACGGGGTCGCGCCCCACCACGTCGGCGATCTCGGGCTGGTTTACCGCGGGCGGGTCCTGGATCATCTCCGGCGGGATGGGCACGTTCTCCATCCCCAGTTCCTCGCCGTAATAGGTGGTCGGCGTGCCGCGCAGGGTCAACAGCATCATGTTCGCCACGCGCGCCTGCGCCGGGCCGACGCGGCTGGCGACGCGCTTCTGGTCATGGTTACCCTGCACCCAGTTGGGCCACGCGCCCGCGGGCAGCGAGGCTTCGTACGCGTCCACCGCCTTCCGCACCGTCTGGGCCTGCCACGGCATACGGATCAACTGGAAGTTGAACGGCATATGCGCCTCGTCGTGATCCGCGCCGAAGTAGGTCGCGAGTTTGTCGTTCGGCAGGTAGATCTCGCCGACCATCATGCGCTCGTCGTATGCATCGAGGACGGCGCGCATCGCGCGGATCAGTTCGTGGACCTCGGGCCGATCCGCCGTGTAAATGTGCAACACGCTGTTGTGCGGGTTGACGCCGTCCCAATCGGGGTTGGGCGGCTCGTCGCGGAACTGCTCGTCCTTGATCATCAGCCACAGCACGTCGACGCGGAAGCCGTCCACGCCGCGGTCGAGCCAGAAGCGGAGGGTGTCCATCAACGCCGCCCGCACCTCGGGGTTGCGATAGTTGAGCTCAGGCTGCTGCTTGACGAAC
>JBBQRS010000190.1:0-5138 GCA_038214535.1 Anaerolineae bacterium | reverse complement strand
GTTCATCTTGTCTTGCCCTTTGTAGTGCCGGCTTCAGCCGTTGTACGGCTCCCTACCGGCTGAAGCCGACACTACAAAGGGGCCGGTGGGCTTACGCGACGTTGGTCAGGGTGAAGATGGACCCGGGCGGCGCGAACACGTCAATGCCCCGGTGAGGCCAGTGTTGGATGGTCACCGGCATCCGCTCGACCAATGCGCAGTTCTCCGTCTCCGAAGTGCGGTAATAATTCACCGCCTCCTGGCTGACGGTTTCGTCCAGCCCGCTAAGGTCAACAATAACCCGGAGAGGCATCTGGCCCTGGTTGATGCCCACCACCGTGAACTGTTTGCCGTCGGCGTCGGCAAAGGCGAGCAACCGCAAATCAGGCGTGTCGTTCTCGATCGCCACGCGGCAGAAGCCGGGCCGCACGAAGCGGAAGATCTGCTTCATCGCGTGATAGCGTTTCCTGGGGGTATGCGTATAAAGCCCCGTGCGCAACAGCCCGTAGATCGTCCAGTATTCGTTGTGATCGTGGTAGTTGTCGTAGGCGTCCCAAACCAGCGCGCCGTTGAAGCCGGCCGCCAGTTGATCGAACAGCCGCGACGTCATAATCCACGCGATGTACCACTCCCGTTCGCCGCTCTGCTCCAGGTCGCCGAACTCGGTCATCCAGATAGATTTCCCCGCGTGCCGGCTGTTCTTGACGACATCGGTAACTTCCCGATAGAGCGCCTCCGGGATATCGAAGTAATCATGCAGGCCGAACACCGCAATCCGGTCTTTCAAGGGCAAGCTGGCAACCAGCGGCTTGAGATAGTTGGCGTTGAAGTGGGCTTGCTCGGCGACGACCAGCCTGATATCGTCTAATTCGCGCTCTCGCAGCTTCGCATCGAGCACCTCGCAGACGCGTGTGTAGTCTTCCGCGCCGACGGTCGGCCCTTCGGGGTCGCCGATGTCCGTCTCATTGAGGGGGCCAAACAGGGTGAAATCCAGCCCCTCTTTGCGCTTCGCCCAATCCAACATCGTCGTCATCATGTCCGCGAAGCCATCGAAGTCTGCGAGTGTCTTGCCGTCCGCGCCCAGCATCCATGAAGGCACGATGCCGCTCGCAGTCAGATAGGGTTGGATGCCGTGCTCGTTGAGCCAGCGCATCATGCCCCAGCCGCGCCGGAAGATATCGCCGTCCAGGATTTCCGCCTGATGCGTCGGATCTAACGCGGCCGCGCGTCCGATGCTGCCGTCGGGATCCAGCCAGTTGGACTTCCCCCAGATATCCACGCGATAAAGCGTCGCGCCCAGGTCGTTGACCAGCAGGTCCATCGCCGGGAGCAGCCACTTATCCCAGTAGCGCGAGTTGATGTTGACGCCGAATCCGTCAATGGTTTGAAATGTGCGGCTCGCGTCCACGTGCGCCATCGCCATCTTGCCGGGGTGGGTCATATCGCCTGTCCTTTCTCGTGAGTCAATTCTTTACGCAGATATAGTGAAGGCTCAGCCTTTGATGCCGGTCAACGTGATGCCCTGAATGAAGGTCTTCTGGGTAAAGAAGAACAAGATGATGATCGGCGCGATCATGATGGTCGCGGCGGCCATCAACGGCCCCCACTGTGTCCCCGCGCGGCCAATGAACCCGTAAAGGCCGATGGCGAGCGTTTGCTGCGACTGGTCACTCAAGTAGATGAGCGGCCCCAGGAAGTCGTTCCAGTTCCACATGAAGGTGAAGAGCGCGACAACCATCAGCGCCGGCCGGGCAAGCCGTAGCGCGATATTCCAGTAAATCTGCAGGTCGTTCGCCCCGTCAATGCGCGCGGCGTCCGTCAGGTCTTCCGGGATGGTCATGTAGAACTGGCGCAGGAGGAAGATGAAGAACGCGTTGCCCGCCAAAGCAGGGATCGTCAGCGGATTCGGCGTGTTGATCCAGCCCAAATTCTTGAAGATGATGAAAGTGGGAATGAGCAGCACCACATAAGGAATCATTAACGTAGCAATGACGACCAAAAACAGGGCGTCACGGCCCGGCCAGCGGACGATGCTGAAACCATAGGCGACCATCGAACAGGAAATAACGGACGCGATAACATTGAACAGCGCGATGTAGAGCGTGTTCTTCGCGTATAGAAAGAACGGGATGGTCGTGACGGCCTTATGGTAATTCGACCAGACGAATGGGTCTGGAATCCACTGGGGTGGAATCTTGAAGAGTTGCGCGGGCAGCTTAAGTGACGTCGAGATGAGCCAGATGAACGGTGTGGAAAAGGCAATGGCCAGGGCAGTCAGGGCCGCGTAAACAAACACGCGTTTAAGCGTGTGGAGGACTTGCTTCTGCCGTTTGGCCGTCGCGTACCTGGCCTCGGATTCGAGCATGGTTTCACCAGACAGGGTATCTTCCATGCTTATCTCCCTCGCTCATAATAGACCCACTTGCCCGATGTTTTGAACAAGATGATCGTCACTAACAGGACAAACAGAAATAGCAGCAAGGCCATCGCGCTGGCATAGCCCATCTTGAAGTATCGAAAGGCATTCTGATAGAGGTGATACATATAGAACCGCGTGGATTCAAGTGGGCCTGCGCCAAGGATGACGAACGCGGTGGTGAAGTATTGCGTCGCGCCGATGACGCCCAGGACAAGATTGAAGAAAATCGTCGGCGTGATCATGGGCACCGTGATCCGTAGTGTCTTTTGCCACGGGGTCGCGCCGTCAATGTCCGCGGCCTCGTAAAGATGCTGGGGGATGTCCTGCAACGCCGCCAGGAAGATCACCAGGCTGCTGCCCATGGCCCACAGGCTGATCAGGATGAGCGATGGTTTGGTCCACGTGGGATTCGTGAGCCAGCCGATGGATTTAATGCCGACCAATTTCAGGGTCTGGTTCAGGAGGCCATACTGTGTGTTCAGGATCCACATCCACAACACGGCGGCGGCGATCTCAGGCAGAATGCTGGGTAAATAAAAGACGGTGCGATAGACGGCAAGACCCTTGACCTTCATGTTCAGCAGGAGGGCGACGCTGAATGAAACCAACAAACCGAGAGGGATCGCAAGCAACGCATAGAATGCAGTATTCTGGATGGCTTTGTGATATTGCTGATCTTCCGTGAACAAGACCCGGAAATTCTCGAGGCCAATGAACTTCGGTGCACTGACGATATCGTACTGGGTGAAACTATAGTATAGAGATGCCAGGATCGGGTAAAGCGTGAAGATCAGCATTCCGAGGATCCAGGGCATGGTGAAGAGCAACCCCGTAATGATGCTGCGCCTGTCTCGAGGGGAGAGACGTTTTTGGCGTACCTGTTGCGGCGCCGCGGAAGATAGTGCAGTCATGTAGACCTCGTGGTTAGATCTGAAACCGACAAGATGGAGGGACATTACGGGGCACGGCCGGCAGTTAGAAGCCTGGCGCTGTGCCCCGTGATATGTGAACTCTTAGCCGGCTATCAGGCTGCGCCGGAGCGGATCTTGTCGAGATCTGCCTGGACGTTGGTCGTTACTTCATCCAGCGCGGCTTGCGGTGTAAGCTGATCGCGAATCATCAGGTCATACACACGCACTAGCTCATCGCTATAGAACGCCTGATTTTCGATGACAGGGAAGAACTTGGTGGCAGTCGTGGCCTGATCGGTGAAGACCGAGAGGTAAGGCGACATGCGGTTATCCTGCCCGATCTTATCCTGCATGCACGAGACCCACTCCGGGAACTGCGCCACGATGCACGGTCCGTTCAGCGTGGTGCAGCCCATATGGGCCGACTTATCCACGAACATGTAGCGCATGAAGTTCCAGGATTCATCTACGTGAGGGATCCCCTTGGGCAGCGAGTATTTCCAACCGTCAATCATCCAGTTCTTCTGTTCTTCCTTCGTGCCGTTCGGGGTCGGCCAGTATCCGACGCCGTATTCGATATCGGGCGCATACTGATCAATGGCCTCATAGTACCAGAAGCCATCGAAGACGTGCACACTCTGGCCGGTCGCGAAGGGATTGCCCGCATCCAGTTGACCGGGGCGTTGGGCGAACGCCGTCAACTGATCAACGTCACCCATGCTCTGCCAGAAGTTCTTGAGGAAAGTGAAGGCTTCCACGTTCTTCGGCGCGTTGGCCGTGATCTTGCCGGAAGTTTCATCGTAAAGTTGGCCGCCGAACGCAAAGATCCATTGCGGAATCCACCCGGTCGTGTACCACAGTGAGGCCTGCTCGATGCTGCCATCTTCGGCTTTCTTGAGCACCTTCTTGGATACGTCTCCAAACTCGGAGATCGTTTTAGGCGCGCTGTCTGAGGGAATGCCCGATGCCTCATAGAGGCCTTTGTTGTAAAAGAGCGACCAGACGTCTGCGCCGCCCGGCATGGCATAGAGCTTGCCTTCGTAGACGCTGCTGTCGTAGAGCGCCGGGATGAAGTCCTCGCGCTTGACATTCGCCTGCGCGAGATAGTCATCCAGGTTCAGCAGCACGCCTTTCGGGGCGACCGCGGCCAGGAAGTCGCCGCGCATAAACGCCAGGTCAGGCGGCGTGTTGGCGGCAAAAAGCGTGGTCAGTTTGGTGCGCCATTCAGGGTCGAACTCCCACGTGATCTTGATGTTGGGGTTCTCTTGCATATAGTCGTCGCCGATGAGGGACATCAGTTGGTTGTATACCTCACCCCAGTTCTCGGCCAGCACTTTAAGTTCAACCGCTTCGGCCGCGGGCGCAGAAGCGTCGGTTGATTCCGTGGACGACTGTTCGGAGGCAGGCGCGGCGGGCGCCTGGGTCGGTGCGGCTGCCGGGGCGCATGCGGCAATGGCTGCGCCGGCGCCGGTTAACGTAGCAAGCCTTAGAAACTCTCGACGGGAGGCAATTGTGGGCATCAGATTCTCCTTCTGCTAAGTGAGATGGTTTATCTCGAATGTAAGAGCGACGGCTGAAACTTCTAACGGGAGTACTTTAGCAGAATGTTTGTGCCTTGTCAATAGCGAACAAAACTTGACACGGAAACCCCAGGATATGTGTTATAATCTGTATCGTAGTGGCGATTATGCACATAAAGGGTATTTTGGGAGGGGTGAAATGGTTGCTGAAGCACGCCGCGCACAAATCGTTGATATCCTGGGTGGATCACAGGACGGCGTCGTATCTATCGAATGCTTAAGCCGGAAATTCGGCGTGTCTGAGATGAC
>JBBQRS010000189.1:0-5412 GCA_038214535.1 Anaerolineae bacterium | reverse complement strand
CAGCGCGGCGCGGACGCGCGGGGTGATGACCCCCTGCGTGATGTAGTCGGCCACGATCAGCGCGTCGAGGTCGGGCGCGGCGGTTTGCAATTGCGCGATGAGGGCATCCTCGGCGGCGGCGGGGTAGGGTTCGGGCTGGATGAAGTCGAGCCGGGCGTCTTCCTGCGCCGGGGAATGCGCCTCTAATATCACCTTGCCGTAGAGTGGGGTGGCGCAGTCGTCGCGGGCGACGGTATGCGCCAGCCCGACGCGCACCCGTTCGAGCGCGGCGGTGAGGAGTGCGCCGCGCCAGTCGCGCCCCAGGATGGTGAACGCCTCGACGCGGGCTGCGCCCAGGTCGGCGACGTTCCAGGCGGTGTTGGCCGCGCCGCCGGGCGAGTAGCGCTCGCGGACGATGGGCCGCACGAAGAGCGGGGCCTCACGGCTGAGCTCGCTGCGCAGCATGTCGGCGTGCCAGTAGGCGTCGAGGCTGAAGTCGCCCACCACGCCGACGCGCACGCCCGCGACGCCCATCAGCAGTTCTGCCAGCCGCCGCCGCGGGATCACTTCCCCGATAGACCCGTATTCTCGCATCTTCCCCTCCAGATTTTTGCCACGAATTACACGAATTGTTCAGTCTAGAAACCCGGTTTCTCCGAGAAACCGGGTTTCTGATTCGTGTAATTCGTGGCTAACTCCCCACCAGGTCGGCTTCCAGTTGGTCGCAGAGCGCGTGATACATGCGGACGTGGTGCTCCTGGACCTCGGCGGTGCTGCCGGGCGGGGTGCGCAGAGCGAGATCGGCCGCGGCGGAGAGGCGGCTGTCGCGCCCGCCGGTGAGCGCGATCACCGTGACGCCCAGCGCCTGCGCCACCGTGACCGCGTTCAGCACGTTGGTCGCCTCGCCGCTGGTGCTGATCGCGAGCAGCACGTCGCCGGGGCGGGCCAGCGAGTAGAGCTCCTGCGCGTAGGCCAGGCCCTTCTCCGGGCTGTCGTTGTCAATGGCGCTGCTGAGCGCGGGGTTCGAGCCGAGGACGACGGCGCGCATCCCCACTTCGAGGCGTTCGGCGAGCATCGCGCCGTTGGGCAGGGCGCGCAGGCGCGCGGCGTGCGCGGCGGGTATCGGCCGCGGGCGCACGAAGCGCTTGTTGAGCTCGCCGCTGATGTGGAGCGCGTCCGCGAAGCTGCCGCCGTTCCCGCACAGATAGAGCACGCCGCCGGTGCGGAACGCGCGCGCAATCAGTTGGGCGGCATCGGCCAAAGGATTTGCCACGAATTCCACGAATTTATCGAATTTTTCTTCTGATTCGTCTAATTCGTGTAATTCGTGGCTAAGATTTGGGATGGTCGCGCGGTGGTCGCCGGTGATGTGGTAGCCCTTGCCGCCGAGGGAGACGGGGCGGATGACGATGTTCTTCTTCGGGCGATAGTAGTACTCCGGGTCGTCCTTCGGGCTGGGGACGCGGTAGTCGCCCGAGAGGGGCAACAGGTCGAAGTTGGCGGTGGTGATCTCGCGCAGGGGGTGGCCCAGGTTGCGCGCCACGCTGAGCGCCTTGAGGAAGACCTCCGGCCCCAGCACCGCCGAGCCGAAGTTGCAGAAGACGCCGCCCTCCAGCTCGCAGACGGCTGCGCAGAAGACCTTGAAATCTTGCCCGGTGGCGAAGCCGGTGGCCGAGAAGTCGCATTCGGGGTGCTGGTGGATGATGTCCGTGCCGAGGGCGACGTGGGCGGTATAGGGCACGCCGAGCCGGTAGGCGTTGTAGAGCAGGCTGTCGGCGCGGTCGGCGAAGTCGGGGGCGTCGCTCAGCGCGCGGCCCAGCGCCTCGCCGATGCCGATGCCGTCGCGCGCGCCCGCGCGGATCGCCCGATTCATCAGCGCGCCGGTCTCCTCGGCCATGCCGAACGAGCCGTCCTCGATGCTCTTCGCGACGTCCTCGCTGGTGTGGCCCAGCATGGCGATCTCGAAGTCGTGGATGGTGGCCGCGCCGTTGCTCGCCAGGTGGGTGACCACGCCGCGCTCCATCAGGTCAATGATGACGGGGGCCAGCCCGCTCTTGACGACGTGGCCGCCGATGAACCAGATCACGGGGCGGCCCGCGCGGCGCGCGGCGACGATGCGCGCGGCGACCTCGGCCAGCTCGGGCGCGTCGAGCGGGAGCAACGGGTCGCCTGGGCGGACGAACTGGTCGCTGGCGACGAGATTCGCGCGGCGCTGCACGGGATAGGTGCGGATACGGGTCAGGTCAACGGCGGGGTAGGGCATGGGTTCGCCTCCGGTGCATGGTTTGCGCCTATTTTAGCACCGGTCGGGCGTGGAGGGAAGGACAGGAGGGGTATGGGACGCGGATGAACGCAGAGGAGCGGAGGGGCGGAGATTCCCGTTGCTTCTCGTCTTTATCTGCGTTCTCCGCGTTCATCCGCGTCCTATGCTCGCGCAAGGCCCGGCGCACTGAAGGGCGCGCTACGAGCAAGAGGGCGCGCTACGAGCGCGCTACGAACGCGATGAAGGCGAGCACTGCGGGTTGGGGGGGCATGGGCGCGCCGGGGCGCCAGGCGGCGGCTTGCTCGATGAGGGGCTGCCACGCGGGGTCGAGCGCGCCAATGGCCCAGCGGGCGGCGGCGCGCTTGGAGGCGATCTCGCCGGTGGCGAGGGTGTGCAGGGCGCGGCACATGCTGAGGACGGCGTAGGCGCGGTATTCCTCACCGGCGAGGCGCGGGTCGGGCGTGACCAGCATGGGCGCCCACCAGTCGCGCAGCGTTTCACGGACGGCGGCGCGCAGGTCATCGGGCGTGACGGGGTCAATGTGGGCGCGCAGATCCGGCCCGGCGAGCGCGACGCCCGTTTCGCGCAGGATGTGGCGTTGGATGATCCAGTCGCTGCCGAGTTCGGAGAGGTAGAATTGCCCTTCGTTAATATGGGGGACGGCGGGCGCGGCGGGGTCGTGGCGGCGGAGCATCGTCAGGGGGACGTATGCGCCTTCCAGTTTGGCGGCCCACTTGCCGCGCGTCGCGAGGTCGGCGTGCAGGGCCGCCAGCGCGGCGACGGTCGCGTCATCCGGCGCGCCGTGGGTGGCGACGAGGAAGTCAATGTCACTGCGGGCCGGGTCGAAGTCGCCGGCGGCCAGCGAGCCGTAGAGGTAAAGGCCGGCGAAGCGGTCGCCCAGGGCGGCGCGGGCCTCCGCCAGCAGGGTTTCCAGCACGGCGTTGACGGCGGGATAAGGCGACGCGTTCATGCTTTCTGTTGTACCATCATCCGGGCGAGGAAACAAAGGGCAGCGGATAAAAAACGGATCAGCGGATAGGCAACGAAACTCATCCGCTGATCCGTTTTTCATCCGCTGCCTCATTCGTTGCCTTTGTGTTTATCCGAGAGGCTATTTACCACGGGACACACGGAAGGATTCATGTTCTGCTTTTTCCGTGTGTTCTGTGTATTCCGTGGTTCACGATCAGTATTCGGATAGGTGCTTATTGCGGCGCTGCAACAAACGCGGCGATGAGGATGAAGTGCGCCAGGCAACCGAAAATGACGAAAATGTGCCAGACTTCGTGGAAGCCGAACACACCGGGCCAAGGATTCGGCTTCTTGGTCAGATAGACCACGGCCCCCAGGGTGAACAGCACCCCGCCCATCACCAGCCAGGCGATGGCGCTGATCGGCATGGCGCGCAAGATGACTTTTGCAGCAAGGACGCTGAGCCATCCCATGAGCAGGTAAATCACGACCGATACCCAACGCGGCGCGATGAAGAACAGCTTCACTGTCACCCCGACGACCGCTGCGATCCATACAATCGTCAGCAGGCCCCAGCGCCAAAAACCGCTGAAGAAAGCCAGACAGATGGGGGTGTAGGTTCCGGCGATGAGGAGATAGATGGCCGAGTGATCGGCTTTTCTCAGTCGCTTGATGCGCTCCGGGTTGGAATTCACCAGGTGATAGGCGGCGCTGGCCGAGAACAACAGGATCAGACTCAACCCGTAGACGAACAGCGACAACGCCCTGGTGGGATTGCCCCAACCCATGACCAACAAGGCGATCAAGCCGATGAGCGCGACCACCGCCGCGCCCAGGTGGGTCAGCCCGCTGACGGGGTTACGCAGGATTGATCTCCGCGCGGTCTTCTCATCCAATTCGAGGACAGTCTCGGGCATCTACGCTCCTCGCCGCGCAGGGCTTTCCGGTCTCCGCGGTTCATAAGACCGAGTGTACCCTGCCTGACGGATTTTGCAAACACGCCCTGATATATCGCACAGGCCCGCTGCAAAGTCGCGTCTCGTTTCTTCGCCGACATTGACAATAAATCGCGGTGTGGTACGCTTAATTCTACGACAGGCAGCGACTCTGAAAAAAGTAATTCCTATCTATTTGCATCGGAGAGATCATGATGGCAACAAGTGAACCGAACAGCGCGGATGCTGCCGCGAAGATCACGCAGAAGATCGAGGAGCTGGGCGACTGGCGGGGCGAGACGCTGGCGCGGGTGCGCCGGCTGATCCTCGCGGCGGACCCGGAGATCGTGGAGGAGTGGAAATGGGAGAAGCCCGCATCGCCCGGCACGCCCGTCTGGTCGCGTGACGGCATCATCTGCACGGGGGAGACCTACAAGCAGGCCGTGAAGCTGACCTTCGCCCGCGGCGCTTCCGTCCCCGACCCGCACGGGCTGTTCAACTCCAGCCTGACGGGGAACACGCGGCGCGCGCTTGACATCCACGAGGGCGAGCAGCTCGATGAGGCCGCGTTCGCGGCGTTGATTCAGGCCGCGGCCGCGGCTAACGCCGCGGCGCAGGCCGAGCGCGCGGCCGCGAAGAAGAAGTAGCCGGGCTGCGGCAGACTACCCTCAAAGATCGAGGGATGGCAGGCCGTGCATACCCAGGATCAACGAGACTTCGCCGCCATGATGCAGATCGTGTTCCAGCACATGGTAGATCACCCAACTGCGTGATACCTCGTGTACCTGACCGTCCCATTCATCCGGGAAGGTCTGCGCGCAGTCGGTGGGCGTCCAGCGTTGCAAGCGAGCTTCGATGAACGCCCACGTCTCATCCAGGCCGCGGGCCATTTCCCGCGCGCTGCGCTCCGGCGACTCCCGTTGGCCCCACTCCATGTACGCGCGCATCGCATCGTCGTCATCCTGGAGGGTCCCGCTGAACCAGCCGGCCCTGACCGAAATGATGTGCTGCACGATTTGCCCCAACGGCCACATGCCCGCGGCCGGTTGCAGCGCCAGTTGCGCATCCGTCAGCGGTGCGATGCAGTCCCGCAGCTTTTCATGATAGCCCCGCCAGTTCTCGTAGATCACATCCAACGTCGTTTGGGTTTGTGGTTGCATCTGAACCTCTCGTTTTGCCCTTCGTAGTGGCGGGGTAGGACGCGCGGGGGGGGGGGAAATAGCCGGTAAGCCCCCCCAAGAAAGGGGGGTTGCGCCGGTTATG
>JBBQRS010000188.1:0-5549 GCA_038214535.1 Anaerolineae bacterium | reverse complement strand
CACCCCCTCTATTTGACTCCCGCGGGGGTCGCATCAAAACCCGCGCACGCACAAACAACCCCACGCTCACGTCCGCAGGTATTTCCCCTGCCATCTTCCGCGTCTGTGATATAATCGGTGGTCTGTGGATGAAAGATGATGGGTGAAAGTGCTCTCTCGAAAGCATCCGGTTGGCTGGGCGACCGGGCCGGCGATCTCACGCTTTGGCCGCGGAACCTGATCCGCGACCTGCCCGACCGCGCGCGCCGGCTCGCCGATGCAACGGGACAAATGCTCGCCGCCCCGCCGGCAACGCGACAGCAAGACGCCAATCAGCCAGGCGGAGCCGGGGCTTTGCCCCGTGCAGGGGCTTTAATGGCGCATCTGTCGGATCTGGTGGGGACACCGGAGGCGTTTCGCATCCTGTGGCACATGCTCACGCACAATTCCAGGCTGTCGCCGTCCGAAATTGCATATGTCGCTTCCGTGTTAGGGCCGAACGCGATCCGCTATCGCGATGTGCGCGTGGCCGAAGGCGGCATTCTCAACGCCATCTTTCGCCTCAACCGTGGCCGAGCGTTCACGACGTTTCACACCATCAACCTGCCGGGCAAGGATGGCGCGGGGCGCAGCATGGAGGGGCTGATCGTCCATGAACTGGTACACGTGTTGCAGCACGAGCGCCTGGGCAGCGTTTACATCGGTCAATGCCTGCGCGCACAGCGCACCGAGGGCTACGCTTACGGCAGAGCTGCCGGTCTACGGGCGGCCCGCGACCGGGGCAAACGCCTGTGCGATTTCAACCGCGAGCAACAGGCGCAGATCGCCGAAGATTACTACAACCGCCGGCGGGCAGGCGACGATGTGACAGCTTACGAGCCGTTCATCCAGGACCTGCGAGAAGGCATCATCTAAGGTTTAGCCGTGGCGAATCGCGAATTTACGGTCGAAGACGAATATCCCTATAACCGATCCGGGCCGGTGCGCTGGATCATTTCGCACATGCTGCGTTATCCGATCTTCCCGGCGTTGGCGCTGCTGGCCGCAATCATCAACAACGTCGCCTATAGCACCATCGCGGTGACCGTTGGGCGCACGTTCGACCTGGTCTCGTCCGAGTCGTTCCGCACATCGGGGACGATCACCCCCCTCATCAGCCTGGCCGTCACCGTTGGATTATTGGCCGTCGTTCAGGGCATGTCGGGTCTCATGCGTAATTACAGTGTGGCGCTCCTCGCCCAGCGCATCGAACGAGACACGCGCGAAGAGTTGTATGTCAGCCTGCTGGGCAAAAGCCAGACATTCCACGGTCGCCAACGCATAGGCGACATCATGGCGCGCTCAACCAACGACGTGCGCTCCCTGAACTATATGTTCAGCCCCGGACTGATGCTCATCCTCGACTCGCTGATGGGCCTGATCGTGCCGTTCTTCCTCATCGCGCGCATAGACACGCAGTTGCTGCTGGTGCCATTGCTGTTTTACGTGGGGTGGGCCCTCACGGTCTGGAATTATAACAAGCGGCTTCAGCCGGTGAGCGAAGCGATGCGCGAACAGTTCGGCACGATGAACGCCGGTCTGGCCGAAGCGATCAGCGGCATTGACGTGGTGAAGTCCAACGTGATGGAACATTACGAATGGAACAAGTTCACCGGCAACGCGCGCGCCTTTCGCGACTACTTCGTCAAACAGGGTGAGATTCAGGCGGTCTATCTGCCGGTGCTGGTCTTCACGTTTGCCTGGGCCGGCGCGTTCCTGCTTGGCCTGCTGCAATGGCGCGCCGGCGCGATCTCGCTGGGTCAGGTAGTGGCTTATCTGGGACTGATCGCCACGCTGCGCTTCCCGACGTTCATTTCAATCTTCACCTTCAATCTGGTGCAGATGGGCCTTGCGGGCGCGCGCCGCATCCTGGAGTTGATCAACACGGAAACGGAGATGGATGAGAACGTGGAGGGCATCGCGCAACCCATCCGCGGCGAAGTCGCCTTCGAGGGGGTCACTTTCGCTTACAACGGTCAGCCGGTGCTGAAGGACGTCACGTTCACGGCGCAGCCGGGCGAGACCATCGCCATCGTGGGGCAGACAGGTTCCGGCAAGACCACCCTGACCCGGCTCATCAATCGCATCTTCGACGCAGACAGCGGCAGGGTAACAGTGGACGGCACGGATGTGCGCGAGTGGAGCATGGAGTCGCTGCGTTCGCAGATTTCGGCAATCGAGCAAGATCCGTTCCTGTTTACCAAGACCCTCTCGGAAAACATTGCCTTCGGGCGCAGTGACGCCGATATGGCCGACATCAAAGACGCGGCCCGCGCCGCGCAGGCGCATGATTTTATCTCCGAGTTCGAAGACGGGTATCTGACCGAAGTTGGCGAGCGCGGCGAGACGCTATCCGGCGGGCAACGCCAGCGCATCGCCATCGCACGCGCCTTTCTCACCGATCCGCGCATCCTGATTCTGGATGACAGCACGAGCGCGATTGATAGCGCCACGGAGGATCAGATTCAGCGGGCCATGCGTAACATCAGCCGGGAACGAACCACGTTTTTGATCACGCACCGGCTCAGCCAGATCCGCTGGGCCGACCGGATTTTGGTCTTACGGGGAGGCGAGTTGGTAGATCAGGGCACACACGACGAGTTGATGGCGCGCAGCGCCGATTATCGTCGTATCTTCGCGGGTCGTGACGACCCGGCGGCGGCAGGCTGATATGGGCTTCGTCATGGACGGCCTCGACTCCGAGGCCTACGACCGCAACTACTCGGACAAGGAACTCGTCCTGCGAGTTCTCTCTTACTTCCGCCCCTACACGAAACGCCTGCTGCTGGTCGCCGCGGCGATCAGCCTCAACTCGCTTTCCGCGACCGGGGGGCCGATCCTGGTCGCCCGTGGCCTCGACCTGGTGACCAAGAACCCGTCCAACCAGGTCATCCTGCTGCTCACGGGCGGCGTGCTGTTGTTGGGGCTGTCGGCGTGGGTCTTCAACTTCATCCAACAGTGGTTCGCGGCGCGGGTCGTGGGCGATGTGGTGCTGCAAATCCGCAAAGACGTCTTCGATGCGACCATCCGCCACGACATGTCTTTCTTCGACGAGTTCGTCTCCGGCAAGATCGTGAGCCGCGTAACGTCAGACACGCAGGACCTCTCCGATGTCGTCACCCTGACCACCGGCCTGCTCAGCCAGATCTTGCTGGTGATTGTCCTCACGTTCGTCCTGCTGCGCATCAGCGTGCCGCTGACGTTGCTGCTGCTGGCGCTGACGCCGATCGCCGCGATCATCGCGCTCAGCTTTCGCCACGTTGCCCGCCGGATCACCCAGCAGGCCCGACGCGCCACGGCGGAGATCAACGCGCTCATTCAGGAATCCGTGAGCGGCATCACGGTCGCCAAGAGCTTTCGCCAGGAAGCGGCCATTCACCATGAGTTCCAAGGGCGCAACCAGCAAGCCTATCAGATCGGCCTCCGCCAGGCGCTCGTCTTCGAATCCATCTTCCCGTTGCTCAGCGCAACTTCGGGGATCGGATCGGCCATCTTGCTGCTGGCCGGCGGGGTAGCCGCCCAGCGCGGTGTGCTGACCCCCGGCGACTGGTATCTATTCATGCAGGCCGTCGGCTTCTTCTGGTGGCCCCTGATCAGCATTGCATCGTTCTGGAGCCAATTCCAGAACGGGCTTTCGGCGGCTGAGCGGGTGTTCGCGCTGATTGACGCCGAACCGAAGGTTGTGCAGATCGCCGAGAATCCGGTGGCGCGCCTGGCGGGCGCGATTCAGTTCGACGACGTAAAATTCGCCTACGTGCCCGAAGAAGGGGCCGCGCGCAGCGACGAGGTCGTGCTGGCGGGCTTCTCGCTCGCGATCCGGCCACACGAGACGGTGGCGCTGGTGGGTCACACGGGCGCAGGCAAGAGCAGCGTGGGCAAGCTGGTTTCGCGCTTCTATGAATATCAGGATGGCAGCCTGACGGTTGACGGCAAAGACATCCGCACGTTCGATCTGGCAGAGTACCGCCGCCAGATCGGCGTTGTGCCGCAAGAGCCGTTCCTCTTCTCAGGCACCGTACGCGATAACGTTCGCTATAGCCGGCCCGACGCCGGCGATGACGAGGTTCTGGCCGCGGCGCAACAAATCGGCGGCGGAGATTGGGTCGCGGATTTGCAAAACGGCCTCGACACGGACGTCGGCGAGCGAGGCGCGAACCTCTCGATGGGCCAGCGCCAACTGGTCGCCCTGGCGCGCGTCGTGCTGAAAGACCCGGCCATCTTCATCCTCGATGAGGCGACCGCGAGCGTGGATCCGTTCACCGAGGCCCAGATTCAGGACGGCCTGACCACCCTGATGGAAGATCGAACCGCTATCGTGATCGCGCATCGCCTCTCGACTGTGAAAAGCGCCGACCGCATCATCGTCATGGATCACGGGCGCATCCTGGAAGAAGGCACGCACGACAAGCTCATGGCGAGCGGAGGCCACTATGCGGAACTGTACAATACCTATTTCCGCCACCAGTCGCTTGAATATATCGAACAGTTTGCACAACAGGCTGATCTGACCGGATAATTGCCGACCCGATTCACAGAAAGGGAGATTCAACATCATGTACACTTGTCTGTCGCCGGGAGCGATTGGCATCAAGATGGCGCTGCCGGATGCGCTGGAACTGGCCGCAGCCACGGGATTCGAAGGCCTCGAGTTCAATATCGATGAGGCTGCCAGCCTCGCCGAACAACATGGGATCGAATATGTGAAGGAGATGTTCGTCAATAGCAGTTTACGCGTGGGGAACTGGGGCTGCCCCGTTGAGTTTCGTCGGGGTGACGCGGCTTACGAGGAAAGTTTGAAGGATTTGCCGCGTCTGGCGAGCGTGGCGCAGCAGTTAGGCGCAACCCGCTGCGCCACCTGGATGTTGCCGTTTTCGGACGAGCTTCAATTTATGGCGCATTTCGACCTGTTCACCCAACGGTTGCGCCCCATCGCGCAGATACTGGCCGATCATGACCTGCAACTGGGGTTAGAGTTCGTCGGGCCACACACCCTGCGCCAGGGGCACAAATACAGCTTCATCTCGACGTGCGACGGGATGCTGGGACTGTGCAGCGCCATCGGGACAGGGAACGTGGGTCTGCTGCTGGATAGTTTCCACTGGTACACGTCGCACGGCGAAGCGCAAGATGTCGCCGGTCTCCGCAACCAGGATATCGTCCTCGTTCACCTGAACGATGGCATCGCCGGTCGAGGCCCCGACGAGCAAATAGACAGCGAACGCGCCTTGCCCGGCGAAACGGGCGTGATTGACCTGGCAACCTTCCTTGGCGAGCTGAAAACGCTGGGCTATGACGGCCCGGTGGTGGTTGAGCCATTCTCGGCGCGCCTCAAGAGCATGACACCCCGGGACGCCGCCACGGCGACCCGCCAGTCGCTGCGAGAGATCGGTTTGTAAGCATCTGAAGTGTCACACGGAGACGCGGGGTTAGCGGGGAAAAAAAAAAAAAAAATTATAACCGGTATACCCCGGGAACCCGGGTTTAAATGTTTAAGGAAAAACCCGCGAGTTAAACCCACACCCCAAAAAAAC
>JBBQRS010000187.1:0-5639 GCA_038214535.1 Anaerolineae bacterium | reverse complement strand
GCGGTGTCGCGCCGGCCCCCCCTCCGTGTCTGGCGGTGCCTTGGGCTCCCGCGGGCCCACCCTGGCGGCCGGGCCCCCCCCCCATCGGCGACCCGCACGCCAGGATGCGCGTGCTGCAGAGGTTCCTAACTGCGCTGCGCCCAGCGTTTGTCGTAAGGCGTTTGACCCAGCGCCTCGCTGAGGTCGTCTTCGCGCCGGATGAGGTAGGTAGTCAACCCGCTGGCTTGCAGGTCGGCCAGGGTGGGAGTCCAATCGGGGGCCGGCCCAAAGGTGCGCCCCGCCATCAGGACGGCCACGCCATTGACGCCGCGGGCGCGCAGACCTCGCAGCGCCGCGACCCATTGCGGATCTGTGGATGCCGTAATCACGATTAACGTGGTGTGGCGCGCCAGGTGTGCGCCTTCACTGGTCAGCACTTGTGCGAGGGGAATGGAGCCGTCGGCCTGGATCACCGCCAGGATTTCCATCAGTCGCCCGCTCTGTCGTTCGCCGCGATCGGGTTGGACCACCTCACGCGTCCGGGCATAACTCAGGAAGCCTACCTGACGATCGGCTTGCAGAAAGTGCTGCGCCAACGACGCAGCAACGGTCACGCCATATTCGACCGTGCTGGACGGCAGAAGCAGACTCTGTTCGGCGCGCCGTTGCAGCCAGGGCATCACCTCGATCGAAGTCACGTCCATCGTCCAGGGCGCTTCGGCCTGCGCGGCATCGTGCATATCCAGGAAGATCCATACGTCGGAGAGCGGGTCCAGCTCGAACTCTTTGGAGATGAGGCGACCCGTGCGCGCCGTCGAGGGCCAGTGAATGCGATTGAAACTATCGCCGGGGCTGTAGTCTCGCACGCCGGATACGCTCGACGTGATGTAGGGCGTGCGGCGTTGCATAATTTCTCCGCCGGGCAGATAGCCAATCGGCGGGCTGAACTGTGGCACCGGCACGGTCGCCGGCGTCACGATCAACGAACTCGTCCCCGGAATCTCGCGCGAGAAACGGAAAAGTCCCAGCGGGTCGCTGCCGGTGACCGTCACCGGCCCCAACACGAAGCGCCCGCGCTGATAACACAGCGTCCGCGTTTGCCAGCGCGAGACGGAGCGGCTGCCCAGCGAGTTGACCACCCGGCTCACCTGATGGCCGGGCAGCGTGGAGAAATCGCGCACTTCGACCCAAAGCTTGGGCCAGCGCGACTCGTTCACCAACTCGTGCGATTCCTCGAAGTATTTGCCGACCTGCGAAAGTTGGCTGCGCGTCCCGCGCTTGAAGGCGAGACCCCGGATGTTCAGCCAGGCCCAGGCCAGCGCCACAACGATGACGCCGGTGAGGAAGTAGAAAATGTCATAAGCCAGCCCGCGCCGCGATCCCAACGCAAAGATCAGCGCCAACAACCAGAGGACGAAAATGCCCCACGAGCGTGCCAATAGATACCCCTCAGTCTACGAAGCGCGTTGCCGCGTGAGGAAGACGCGCAAAGCCTCAGCGCTCGACGCGCACCCGGGTGCCCGGTACAGGCACAGAGGACGCGATCTGCCGGACGACCGATCGGGCTTCGACGTTCTTGATGCGCGCGGAGGGGCTGATGATGAGCCGGTGTGCGAAGGTCGCTTCAAGCAATGCCTTGACGTCATCCGGGATGACGTAATTGCGCCCTTGCAGTGCGGCATACGCGCGCGACGTCTTGAACAGCGCCAGGCTGCCGCGCGGGCTGACGCCCAGATAGACATCCGGGTGATTGCGGGTCGCCGTTGCAAGTTCCACGATGTACTCTTTGACGAGATCGTCCACGTAGATCTGCCGTGTGGCGGCCTGCGCGGCCACCAACTCCTCAGCAGTGACCACCTGGCTGATGTCCATCACCGGGTGATGCTCACGCTGCGACTCCAGAATGCTCATCTCGTCTGCTGCCGATGGATAACCCAGGCTGAGCCGCATCATGAAGCGATCAATCTGCGCTTCGGGAAGTGGGAATGTCCCTTCGTACTCGATGGGATTCTGCGTCGCCAGCACCAGAAACGGCCGGTCCATCGCATAGGTGACGCCGTCCACGGTGACTTGCTGCTCTTCCATCGCTTCGAGCAACGCCGCCTGCGTTTTGGGCGTGGCCCGGTTGATCTCGTCGGCCAGGACGATCTGCGCCATGATGGGGCCGGGGCGGAACTCGAATTCGCGCGTCTTCTGGTTGAACACCGAGACGCCGGTCACGTCGCTGGGCAACATATCCGGCGTGAACTGGATGCGCCGGAACGAGCACCCGATAGATTTGGCAATCGAACGCGCGAGCATGGTCTTGCCGACGCCGGGCACATCTTCGATCAGGAGATGCCCCTCGCACAAGAGGGCAATGATCGTGATTTCCACCTCACGCCGTTTTCCCACGATGACCCGTTCAACATTATCCGCTACCCGATCGGATAGCGTCGAAATCACTTGAATATTATCCATGTATCACTCCTCAACGAATAAGGCGAGCGGCTCAGACAGGATTATTTCCCCGACGCCAGGTCAGGGAATGACTCTGTGCATTATACCACCAGCAAAGTTCTGCGGAATCCGCATCAGGACTTCCCAAATGAGTCAGAGTCGAGGCTGCAGCCGGTCAGACGCGTCATACTTTTTGCCATCATAACCGGCTGAGGTCTCGATTCCGGGGCATTGGGAATTCCTGCATCCACATGGCCGCTTTGCGCCGAAGCATCCAACAGTGCTAAAATGTCTTGCTGTACCCAACATTATCGGGTGCAAGTGAGAATTTTTGGGTAATCTCTCCCACCATTAGCCATGACTTCTACTGAACACATCCTGGTTATCGAGGACGAACGGCAAATCGCCGACCTGCTGCGGCGCGGTTTGCTCTATGAGGGCTACTCCGTGGAGGTCGCCGCCGATGGCGAGGCAGGCCTTGCGGCCGCGCGTGATCGTCCGCCCGACCTCGTTCTGCTCGACCTGATGCTGCCGGGGATTGACGGGCTGACGGTCTGTCGCCGACTGCGCACCGCGAATGACGTGCCCATCCTGATCCTGACGGCGAAGGACGCCATCGCCGATCGCGTCGCCGGGCTGGATGCCGGGGCCGATGACTATCTGGCGAAGCCTTTCTCCTTCGATGAGTTGTTGGCGCGCATCCGGGCGCTCCTGCGCCGCAGGCAACCGGTCGCGGCCGAGGAGGAGTTGACTTTTGGCGACCTGCGCCTGAACCAGAATACGCACGAAGTTTTCCGGGGCGACCGGCCGGTCAACCTGACGGCGCGCGAGTTCGAGCTGCTTCTGCTCTTCATGCAGAATCCCCGTCAGGTGTTGACCCGCGACGTGCTTTACGACCGCATCTGGGGCTACGACTTCGGCGGCGAATCCAACATCATCGAGGTTTATATCCGCTACCTGCGCTCGAAGCTGGAGGAGGAAGGCGAGCCGCGCCTGATCCAGACCGTGCGCGGCGTGGGGTACGCGCTGCGTCAGGAAGACTCCCGCAAGGGGGATGACGGCCCGGCGGCCGCAGGTTAAGCCAAATGTCCATCCGGACGCGTCTGACCCTCTGGTATACGGGCTTGCTGGCCGTTTTTCTTCTGATCTTCAACGTCGTCGTGTATGTCGCGCTGCAAAGCGTGCTGCTCAGTGAAGTGGAAAATCGGCTGGTGGCCGGATTGGTGCTGGTGAACGATCGTATCCAGGCCGAGAACGATCCCCTCGCCGTGGTGATCTCCGGTCGCGCTCGCCTGCCGTCAACGGATGCCTTTTCTTCGCAATTTCTCACCCAGATTTCACAACTGGATGGCCGCATCGTTCAAACATCAGACAATCTGCAGGGTCGGTCTTTGCCCGTGCCTGATGACATGGCGGTGGGGCTGCTGAGTTCCGGACGGCAAGACACGCGGACGATCAACGTCGCCCCCGGCGTCAGGATGCAGATGGTCAGCAGTTTGATCGTCTTCGGAGATCGCCCCATTGGCATCATTCAGGTCGCGCAAAGCCTGTCCGGGGTAGATGATGCGCTGCGCATCGCGCGCCGCGTCTTGTTATTCGGCAGTTTGCTCCTGTTGGGGCTGGCCGCGCTGGGCGGCGCGGTGCTGGCGCGCGCGGCGTTATCCCCGATCAACGTCATCGCGGAGACGGCGCACCAGATCACGCAAACCGGCGACCTCGACCAGCGCATCCCTGTGGTTGACCCAAATGACGAAATCGGCCAGTTGACGGAAACCTTCAACGACATGCTTTCGCGGCTGGAGACGTTATTCCAGACCCAGCAGCGCCTCGTCGCGGACGTGAGTCACGAACTGCGCACCCCGCTGACGACTATCCAGGGCAACCTTGACCTGCTCAAACGGGGCGGCATCGAAGACCCGGAGATGCGCGCCGAGGCGTTGCGCGCCATCGGCGACGAGACGGGCCGGATGCGCCGCCTCATCAATGATCTGCTGCTGTTGGCGCAGGCCGATTCCGGCATGACGCTCCACAAGCAGCCGGTAGAGATGGACACGCTCCTGCTAGACGTATACCGTCAGGCCCAGGTGATGGCAAGTGGTGTTGGCGTGAATGTGCGTCTGGGCGCGGAGGATCAGGCGATGGTGCTGGGCGACGCCGACCGGCTGCGTCAGTTACTGCTCAACCTGGTGGATAATGCGATCAAGTACACGCCGGCGGGCGGCGACATGATTCTGACGCTGCGGCGCGACGGCGGGTGGGTGCAACTCGGCGTCGAGGATACCGGCATCGGGATCGCGCCGGAAGACCTGGCGCACATCTTCGATCGCTTCTATCGCGCCGACCCCAGCCGCACGCGGCCGGGCGGTTCCGGCTTGGGCCTTGCCATCGCGCAGTGGATCGCTCAGGTGCATGGGGGACGAATTCAGGTGGAGAGCCTGCTAGGACAGGGCAGTCGCTTCACAGCGTGGTTGCCCGACGCCAGCGCGAATACGCAAGCCTAACCGATCACCCCACGGAGTGCGCATCCACGGAGTCTCTTTAGCGAGGAAATATTCAATGACCCAAACGCACGCGACGCATGACGATCAACTCGCCAGGGGGCGCGCGCTGGCCGCAGAGCTGGGCGAATTGTTGCTGCAAAAACGCATGACGCTGGCCCTTGCCGAATCTTGTACGGGCGGGCTGGTCGCCAGCTTGTTGACCGACATCGCGGGCAGCTCGGTCTACTTTCCGGGCGGCGTCGTGGCCTATGCCTATGAAGCGAAAGAACGCTTGCTCGGTGTCTCTCACGAGACGCTCATGACGCATGGGGCCGTGAGTTATGAGACGGCGCAGGAGATGGCGCAGGGCGCGGTGCGTACCTTTGGAACCGATCTCGGCCTTTCCGTCACCGGCATCGCCGGGCCGGGCGGCGCGACGCCCGACAAACCGGTCGGGCTGGTACACATTCACCTTGCCGCTGCGGGCGTCGAGATCGGCGAGCGACACCTCTGGGATTCCGATCGGGTCGGTAACAAGATATTGTCGGCGGAAGCAGCGCTGGCCCTGGCGATCCGGCATCTCCGCGGCGCGCCGGTCGAGGCTGAAACCGCCACAGCCCTACCGGATTTCGTCAACGAACGGGTGCGCGTAGAGGTGCGCCTCCTGTCCGACGGGCAGGTCTTGCCCTCAAGCTTCACCTGGCGCGGGCGTAAGGTTCCCATCTCCGACGTGGGCCGCAC
>JBBQRS010000186.1:0-5990 GCA_038214535.1 Anaerolineae bacterium | reverse complement strand
GGCAAACGCGCCGCCCGGCGCTTCCGCAGTCGCCAACGGCGCTATGCCCTCGGCGGCTCCGGCGCTTGTACCTACCGCCCGATCCGGCGGCGCAAGAGCGTGTTTGACAAATGGCTAAAAGCATGCCAAGTGACCCACTAGGTGGCGTGCGCACTCCGCTAATGATGATAGAGGCTACAGGCAAAGGAGATTCGACACATGGCAGTGACATTCCCGCAGGATTTTCTCTGGGGATCGGCGACGGCGTCCTATCAGATCGAGGGCGCGTGGCAAGAAGGCGGTAAGGGCGCGAGCATCTGGGATCGCTTCTCGCACACGCCGGGCAAGGTCGTCAACGGCGACACGGGCGACGTGGCGTGCGACCACTATCGCCGCTGGCCGCAAGATATCGCGCTGATGAAGATCCTGGGGTTGCAAACCTATCGGTTTTCCATCGGCTGGCCGCGCATCTTCCCGAATGGCACGGGCAAGGTGAACCCCGCCGGGCTGGACTTCTACAGCCGGTTGGTGGATGAACTGCTCGCGGCGGAGATCCGGCCATTCGTCACGCTCTATCACTGGGACCTGCCGCAGGCGCTCGAAGATCGGGGCGGCTGGCCCGCGCGTGAGACGGCGTATGCGTTCGCCGACTATGCCGAAGCCGTGGCGCGGCGGTTGGGCGACCGCGTGAAGGACTGGATCACGCTGAACGAGCCGTGGGTCAGCGCGTGGCTGGGCTACAAGACGGGCGAACATGCGCCGGGCCGCCAGAACCTGAACGACACGTTTTTGGCCGCGCACCATCTGCTGTTGGGGCATGGGCTGGCCGTGCCGGTGATCCGTCGCGACAGCCCGGATGCGCAGGTGGGCATCACGCTGAACCTGAGCGTACACTATCCTGCGTCGGACAGCGAGGCGGACGCAGAGGCCGCACAACTGTCAGATGGCACGGGGAATCGCTGGTTCCTCGATCCGGTGAACAAGGGCAGCTATCCGCAGGACGTGATTGACGCCATGGGACTGGACATGAGTTTCGTCGAACTCGGCGACATGCCGACCATCGCCGCGCCGACCGATTTCCTGGGCATCAACTACTACACGCGCCACATCGCCCGCAGCGACAAGGTTCCCGAAGCGAAGAACGCGAAGCAGACGTTGTTCCCCGGCGAGGAGCAAACCGAGATGGGCTGGGAAGTGCATCCGGAGTCGCTCTACGTGCTGCTGCGCCGGTTATCGAAGGATTACACCTTCCCCGCGTACTACATCACGGAGAACGGTTGCGCCTATGTGGATGAAGTGAACGAAGCCGGCGAGGTGGATGACCCCAAGCGCATCGCGTATCTGAAGGGGCATTTCGAGGCGGCGCAGCAGGCCATCACGGAGGGGACGCCGTTGCGCGGGTACTTCGTGTGGTCGCTGATGGATAACTTCGAGTGGGCGTTCGGTTATACCAAGCGCTTCGGCATCGTCTACGTGGATTACCCGACGCAGAAGCGCACCCCGAAGGCGAGCGCGAAGTGGTATAGCGAGGTGATCGCGCGGAACGGGATAGTTTAGGAATCTCTGGACCACGAAAGGCGCGAAAGGACGCGAAAGACACGAAAGGATAGCTTTTGCGTCTTTCCTGCCCTTTCGTGTGTTTCGCGGTCCGAACGCTCTCGTGGTCCAAACCGCCGCGCTTACTGCCGCCCGTCGAAATACGCGCGGTGCAGCTCGGTGAGGTCGGCGAAAACCCAGTCGGGCGGGGGTTGGAGCGCGGCGAAGTCTTCCGCCGTGCCGACGCCGGTGAGGACGGCGATCGCTTTCAGGCCGGCCGCCTGCGAACCGAGGATGTCCGTTTCAGGGCGGTCGCCCACGGTGACGACATGTTCCGCGTCAACCCCCAACTTCTGTAGCGCCTGGCGGAAAATCTCGGCGGATGGCTTGCCGATGACGGTGGGCGCGACGTCGGTCGCCAGCTCCAGCGCGCCGACCATCGTGCCCGCGCCGGGGACCAGGCCGATCTCGGTGGGCAGGGTACGGTCGGTGTTGGTGGCGACGAAGCGCGCGCCGTTGCGCACGGCCAGCGCGGCCTCGCGCAGCCGCGCATAGGTGAAATGCCGATCCAGCCCAACCACCACCGCGTCCGCGTTGCGATGATCGTCCGTCAGGGTAAAACCCTCCTGCAACAGGGCGTCACGGATGCCCTCCTCGCCGACGACGATCACGCGGCCCGCGGGCATTTCGGCCTTCAGTGCGGCGGCGGTCGCTTGCGCGGAAGTCAGCACCTCGCCGGGATCGGTGGGGATGCCCATGCGCGCCAGCCGCTCGGCCACCTGCCCGGGCGGCGTGGTGGAATTGTTGGTCAGATAGATGTAGGGGATGCCGGCGGCTTTGAGCGCCGCGATGAAATCGGCCGCGCCCGGCAGCACGGCGTCCCCGCGGTAGATCACGCCGTCCATGTCGAAGATGAAGCCGCGGTAATCACCCAGGGCGACGGACTCACTCATCGGTTTCACCTGCGGCGATGTCGGTCTCCACGTCCACCACCGCCGTCGCAATCGCCCAGCTCACGACGCCCCAGCTCAGGCCGGAGATCGCGAGCGCGAGGAAGATCGAGACGGGGTTGAGCGGCACGTTGCCGCGGATGATGCCGATCACGGCGAGGGCAAGACCCGCGAGGGCAAAGATCAGCCCAACGCGCAACGGCAAGCTGAAACGGCGGGAGGGGGCCGGGTCCTTCTGTGGGATCGTGAATGACATATGCCTTAATCCTGTTCGGGGTCTGTGGCGGTAGGCCGCAGGTCTTTGATGTTGAGTTGCAGCCGCCGGTCGCCGTTATACTCGTTGGATTCAAACGTGTACGCCAGGTCTATTCGTTGGGGCAGCCGGGAGTACCAGGACCCGAGGTTGAAGCCGATCGCATCCCAGACGATACGCGCCTTCGGGCCGGCCGCGCCGGGGTCGGCCAACACGAGCTTGAGATGCTGCGCCGATTTGCCCACGGTGCGCGCATCTCTGACCTCCAGCCCACGGCTGACGAATACCGGTTGCGGGTTCTCCTGCCCGTGCGGTTCGAGTTCAGCCAGCAGCGCGAGCATGGCCCAATCGAGATCGCTCAGCTCGACCTCCGCGTCAATCCACACAGTCGGCGCGAGGTCACGGTCGCCCAGTTCGCGCGCGGCGATTTCTTCCAACCGGGCGCGCAATAGAGGCAGATTCTCGTTCGTCACCGTGAACCCCGCGGCCATCGAGTGGCCGCCGTGGCGCACCAGCAGGTCGCGGCATTCGTCCAGCGCGGCGGTCACATCAAATTCCGGGATGCTGCGCGCCGAGCCGCGCGACTCGCCGGAGCCGCCCATGTCTTCCTCGACCAGCAGCACGGGCCGGTATAGCTCCTCGGCCAGCCGCCCGGCCACCAGCCCGACGATGCCCGAGGGGAACTCGGGGTCGGAGACCAAATACAGGTCGCGCACCGAACCTTCGGCGGCGATCTTCTCTTTGGCGCGGGCCACCAAGTCGAGCGTCAACGCCTGACGTTTGCGGTTGAGGCTCCCCAGCGCTGTCGCCAGCTCTCTGGCGGTCAACACATCGGGCGCGGAGAGCAGGTCATACGCGAGCATGGCCGATTCAAGGCGTCCGGCGGCGTTGATGCGCGGGCCGATGATGAAACCGATATCCATGGCGCACACGCGCTCCGGCGACAGGTGCGCCTCATCCATCATGGCCTGTAAGCCGGGCCGGCGCGGATGCGCGAGTTGCGCCAATCCTTCCCGCACCAACCGGCGGTTCTCGCCCCGCAGCGGCAAGGGCATCACATCGGCGACGGTGCCCACGGCGACCAGATCGAGGAGATCGCCCTCAGTGATCTGACCATCCGCGCGTTCGAACTCGGACAGCAACGCCTGGGCCAGCTTGAACGCGACGCCAACGCCCGCCAATTCCTTGAAGATTTGCGAATCACCCTGGCGCTTGGGGTTGATGACGGCCAAAGCCGGCGGCAGGTCATCACACCCGTCGGCATCGCGGCGGATCGAATGGTGGTCGGTGACGATCACGTCCATGCCCAGCGCGTTGGCGTGCGCCACCTCGACCGGCGAGCGAATCCCGCAATCCACCGTGAGCAGAACCGCCGTTCCCTCTTCGGCTAACCGCTCAATCGCGCCCAGGTTGAGGCCGTAGCCTTCGTCCACACGGTGGGGGATGTAGGGCCGCACGTTCGCGCCCAGCGCCCGCAGCGTTTGCACCATCAACGTCGTCGAGGTGACGCCGTCGGCGTCGAAGTCGCCGTACACCGCAATCGGCTCACCGGCCTCGATGGCGCGCAAGAGACGTTCGACGGCCTCGGCGATGCCCTGCATCGCGCGCGGGTCGGAATGGAAGACGGTACCCGCGAAAAAGGCCTCGATCTCCTCAGACGACCGCAAACCACGACAGTAGAGCAGTTGTAAGAGCAGGGGGTTACGGTGGCTCAACTGGTTGATCAGGGAATCTGCCAGCGGCTCGTGAATGATCCAGCGTTTACTCAGCATAGAACCTCGGACGGGCGTTTGCACATATCGGTGGTTATTATAACTTAATTTCTCGACCTGACCATAACCGTTCGTAGCGCGCTGTCCCCGGCGCTCAGGAGCGCGCACGACAAGCAAGAGGAGAGGACGCGCTCGGCTGCTTGCGTCTTTGCGTCTTTGCGTCTAAAGTAAATGCGCGGAGGTCATGATGTTACCGGAAGATACACGCGTGGTGTTTATGGGGACGCCGGAGTTCGCCGTCCCGTCGCTGGAGGCGCTGGTCGCCGCGGGGTATGACGTGGTTGGTGTGCTGACGCAGCCGGACCGGCCCGCGGGGCGCGGCCGGCAGATTGAATCTTCGCCGGTGAAGCACGCGGCGTTGGCGCATGGGATCACGGTGCAACAGCCGAAAAGCCTGCGGGCGGAGGCGGCGCGCGCAGAGCTGGCCGCGCTGGAGCCGGACGTGATCGTGGTGGTGGCCTACGGGCTGATCCTGCCGCCGGAGGTGTTAGAGGCGCCGCCCTACGGCTGCGTGAACGTGCATGGCTCGCTGCTGCCGCGCCATCGCGGCGCTGCGCCCATCGCCGCGGCGATCCTGGCAGGCGACGCCGAAGCCGGGGTCTCGATTATGTTGATGGACGCGGGCGTGGATACCGGGCCGGTGCTGGAGATGGCTTCGCTGCCGATCGCGCCGGACGATACGACAGGCAGCCTGGGCGAGAAGTTGGCAATTCTCGGCGCGGAACGGCTGTTGCACGCGCTGCCGGGCTGGTTGGCAGGCGAGATCACGCCGCAACCGCAGCCGGAGGCAGGGGCGACTTACGCGCCGCGTAGCGCGAAGAGCGAAGGGCGGATTGACTGGAGCGAATCGGCGGCCTTGATCGAGCGCAAGGCGCGCGCCTATCAGCCGTGGCCGACCGCCTTCACCGACTGGAAGGGCCAGCCGTTGAAGATCTTGCGCGCCCGGGTGGATTCGCGGCCCACCCACGCGACGCCGGGGCAGGTGTTGGGCGACGGCAAGCGCACCGCGGGCGTGGCGACGGGCAGGGGCATCCTGTGGCTGGAGGAGGTGCAGCCTGCCGGGAAGAAGCCGATGCCGGTGGGCGCGTTCTTGCAGGGCGCGCCGGGATTTGTGGACAGCCGCTTGGGCGACTGAACTCCCTCCCCTGCGGAGTGCGGGTCTTCGTTGCACCGTTGCGCATCTGAGGATGCGCACTCCGCTGGCTGTGCAATGGGATCTGCAATCATGCCTGTGTGGCGCAGGAATTCTAAATGTAGGCTGGGGGCGGGACATGGGGGCGGCGGGAATGGCGCCGTCCGAGGCCTGAGTGGGGCCGTAACCACCCTGGCCAGTGGATGGAAGGTGTGTTTCGCGGGGCTTCTGACTGGGCGCCGGTCAGCATGGGCCGCGGTTGACCGGCGCCCGGCGCGCCGAAGCAGAAGCGACCAGCCGACCACTTGCTTGTGCAGCTATGTGCGGCGTCTAGTGCGTTTGCGCGGCGGCGCCGGGGCGGCGGTGTC
>JBBQRS010000185.1:0-6070 GCA_038214535.1 Anaerolineae bacterium | reverse complement strand
CCGGTGCGGATGCGGCCGCACCCGTATGAGTTCACGTTGTATTACGACGCGTGAGCGGGGCAGCGTGCTCTGGGAATACCGACCGCTGACCGACGACGGTTGACCAGTCATTGCGAGAGTCGCCACGCCGACCGCGGCATTCGCCGCACCTGGCACGTCCGATACGGCGGAGTCGAGGCTTCAGCCGGTTGGGTGCGTGTTTATCGCCAAACCGGCTGAAGCCTCGACTCCAATAGACGCGAACCGCGCGTGTTACATCAACGCTTTCAGCGCCTCGATCAGCGCGGAGCGGTCTGCGGAGAGCAGCGTCACCCGGCAACCGGCTTCGCGCAGCCTCGCTGCGATGGCGGCGGACGCGCCGTCGCTCACCATGAGCACGTGGTCTGCCTGTTCCGCTTCGACGACGCTGAAGCCCCCGGACGCACCGGTGACCCGCACGAACTCGAGTAAGGTCGGCAGCCGCAACTCCATGCTGAGGCGCTCGTCGCTCGTGGTGGCGGGTGTGGGCAGCGCCCCAAACAGGACATATCGCTCGAACGTCTTTTGCGACCCCCGGCCCAGGGCGACTTCTCGCGTCACCGTGTCGCCGTCTTGCAACCGGGCGGGCATCACCTGTGGGTTGGCCGAGCCGATCGCGAGGTTGTAGTCTCCCGCAGGCAGCCCGGTGAACCGAAACTCGCCCGATTGGTCGGACGTCGCCTCGGCAAGGAGTTCATCGCCGTCGCGCAATAACCGCGCCCTGATGCCTTCCTGCGGCGCGCCGGAATTACTCACGACGCGGCCCTGGATCACGCCGCGCGGTTGCGCAGGTTGCCACAGCACATCACGCACCTGCTCGTTCTGACCATCCAGGCGGATCCCCGCGCCAACTTTGCCCATGCCCGTCACTTCGAGCGAGTACGCGCCCGCCGGCAGGTTGCTGAACTTGTAGGCGCCCTGGGCGTCCGTTGGCATGTTGGCGACGACGCCGTCTTTGCGGCGGAGAATCACCATGGTCCCAACTTGCGGGCGACCGCCCCCGTCGGCGACCTGGCCGCGCAGCACGCTTGTTTGTCCCTGTGTGAGATCAAGCGGGCTGAGCGTGAGGCTGTTTTCGCCGGTCATTTCGATATCGGAGATGACCATGTCGCCTATCTCCAGCCGATAGCGTCCCGGGGGTAGCTTCTCAAAGGCGAACTTGCCGGCCGCATCGAGCGGGGCCTGGCGGGTCCAGTTCATCGGCGCGGCCGCAAACAGCACGGCGACCAGGCCATCGTGGCCGTTGAGTACGCTCCCTGCCAGCTTACTATGGAGGGGATAGATGACCCGATAGAGCGCGCCCGGCCCCAGGACGATGTCGTCGGCGAGCACGCCCACGCCCGGCATTTCCAGCCGGTAGGCGCCCGCCGCCAGGTTGTTGAAGGCGAAAGACGCGTCCGCGGCCACGCGCGTTTCCAGCGCCTGGTTCGCGCCGATCAGCTTGATGAGGGCGCCTTCCGGCGCGCCCGGCGTCATGCCGTCTACCCGCGTGGCGCTGCCCACGGCCTGAAGCTGGAAGGAGACTTCGTAGGAAATCGGCTGGCCCTGTCGTCCCGACACGTTGGCCGTATCCAGGTTTTCGGCGGCATCGGCCGGCCAGTCGCCTTGCACCACTTGCAAACGGAACACGCCCGGCGTATGCACGAATTCGAAGTACCCTACGGGTTTGAACGGATCGAACCCCGTGGGCCTGACGGGGAATTGTGTGCCCGGCTCGGCGTTCTGCCAGGACATTTCAATCGGGATGTCGTTGAGGGGGCTACCGTCGAAATCGGTGACGCTGCCGTAAAAGATGCGCCGGCCCGCGGTCTCTTCGGCGGACAGCAAGCGTTGTTTCGTGACGACGTAGCGATAACCCGCAGGCGTCCCCGCAGTCACTTTAAGGCTCTTGCCCGCCCAGCCGTCGAGCGCAATGCCCGAGATCGTGATCCCCGGCACGCGGAGCTGATAGCTGCCCAGGGGCAGACCCGTAAAACGGAAGCCGCCTTCGGCATTGGTGATGCTTTCACCGACCGTGGTCGCGCCGCGGCGCAGGGCCACGCGCTGCCCGCTATGCGGCGCGCCCTCGTGATCGAGCACCACCCCACTGAGCGTGCTGCTGCGCCCACCTGAGAGGCGAATCTCCAGCGCGGGGGCGGCTTCGGTTGTCACCACAACGCCACGCCGGACGATGCCCCAGGGAACAACCGATAGATCGTAGCTGCCTGCGGCGAGGCGTTCGAACTTGAACTTGCCCGCGGCGTCTGTGGTGGTTACGGCGATCTCCCGCGCTCCCGAGACGAGCTTCACATCGAGACCCGGCAACGGATCGCCGGTATCGGCGCGCAGGGTGCGGCCGGCGATGGACGCCGAACCGCCCTTGACCCGCGGCCGGTTCGGCATCGCCTTGAGGGCCGCTACGACCGGCAGTTCACCCTTGAGATTGAATTCGCCGTTCCACCAATCGGTATACCACGACTGGCTCTCCCAGCCGGGCGAGAGGAAGCCCAGCCGATAATTGCCCAGCAGCCAGTGACACATGGCGAAGTAGCTGTCGGGGCAGCGCATCCCGTTGATTGCGCGGCTACCCTGCATGAAATCGCTGATCGCGACGATCGCGGCGGCGTGCAGGAAGGGGTCAACGCGCGGATAGCGCCGGTCTTCTTTCCAGCCGACCACCGGGCCGCCCTCGGTGCTGATGAGCGGCACGGGATAGCCAAGAGTCTTGACGACCATCTGATCCATCAGTTGGAAGGCGAGGAAGCAACTGGCGTCGTCGGCCAGGGTGTCGCCGGGGTTCTTATCCGTGGCGCGCCAGCCGTTGATCATCTCGCGCGGGCGGCCTTCCCAGCCCCACGGCGCTAACTTGTCGTATTCTTCCTGAGTAAGGGGCGTCCCCTGCTGATTGACGGCGTCGTAGGGGTAATCCAACGGGTGATTCAGGGTGTAGTTGTGGATCGCGATCCACGCGCCCTTTTCGAACAGGTCGGCGCGGCCGCGGGCGACGACCAATGCGACGGGGTTATCCTGGCTGCCTACGCCCATCGCGGGGAGCGCCGGCAGGCCGCCCAGCCCAAGCACCTTGTCTGCGTCAATGATGAAGTTATCAATGACGACCTCACGCCAATTGGCGGGCATCGAGTTGCCCTGCCATTCGGCGGGGAGATCGGGCTCGTTGTTGGTCTCGAAGTAGCGCACGCCCACGGCGACCAGGCGGCGAATCGTGTCTTCCTCGCGCCCGCCGATGTGGCCGGGGTTGGGCTCGCCGCGCCACAGCCGCACGACGGGCATGATGTCCGCCGCGATGAGCCGCTGGCACAATTCCAGGGAGGAGCCGCCGCTGTCGTCCAGCAGCTTGACCCATTTGATGTGCATGGCCTGGAGTTCGTTGATCCAGAAATCGAGCGCCGAGCCTTTGGGGTGATAGATGGACGCCGACCAGTGGACGCCCCGGCGGTTGTCCTCTTTGGGGCGGGGAAAATCCTCGAGACGCATGAGGCCCTCCTGAATGATTGTGCCTGCGATGTCGCGCCGCAGGCCTCATTACGTGAGAAGAAAGAATATCAACAATTATAGCATATTTTACGGTTGTGTGATTAAGGGAAATAGCCCTTTCGTAGTGACGGCTTCAGCCGTTGAGCCGCGCCTACGGCTGAAGCCGTCACTACGAAGGGGCGCGTGGTATAATCTTGCATATGAACGACGGATCAGACGGAGAGTGAATATGACGCAGAAGACTGACTTTACGACAGAGGAATGGCGCACGCTGGGGTTGGCGGTTGTCGCGACGGGCGTGGCGATCTCGAAGGCGGAGCATAGCGGGTTCGCCGGTCAATCCGCGGAGCGCAGCATCACGGATGCGGGCCGCTTGCAGCTCGCGCGGGATATGTATGCCGACGACGAGATGATCGTCGCGCTGGCGGAGACCTCCGAGGCCGACCTCGGTGCGTTCATCCTGCCGGGTTCCGACGAGCGCCGCAACGAGGGGCTGGATTACTGGCGCGAGCAGGCGTTGGACTATTGTAGCGATGCGGTGGCCATCCTGACCGCGAAGCAGACCGCCGAACTGGACGCGTATCGCCGCTACGTGATTGACCTGGGGTGGCGCGTGGCCTATGCCGGGCGGCCCGCCGCGGTGCTGGGCATCGGGCGGGGCGAAGCCAGCGAGGAAGAGGTCGCCCTGATGCGGGAGATCGCCGGGGCGCTGGGCGTGGATCCGCGCACCGGGGAACCGCCGGTTGCCTGATATCTCGCGTCACATGCGAGACGCTTGGCAGCGCGGAGCCGCCCGGCGATCAAATCGCCGGGCTACGGGAACGGCGCCCCGTGAACGGGGCTAAACGAATCACACGCGATCCGTCGAGCCGGATTGATCCGGCGCTGTTGGGTAGCCCGGATGATTTATCTCCGGGCGGCCGCGTGTGACGAGTGATTTCCTCATTGGAGCTAATATCCGCGCCACCAGTCCTTGCGCGAGCGGGGATCGAGGAAGGCGCCGTTGTCGCGGATGGCGACGCCGACCGATCCCCCGGCGGCGCGCCCCAGCGCCGCCCCCGCGCGCAAGGCGGGCAACTGAGCCCGTCCCGCCGCGTCCAGCGCCTGATAGAGCGCCAGCAGATCGGGCGCGACGCACAGCCCTTCGATGTGCAGTGTGTACCCCGCTATGACGTTATCATCCCGCGTGTATTTCAGCGTGACCCGGTCGGCGGCGGCGTAGAGCACCAGCGCTTCGTAGCCGCTGCCGATGCTGTAGCCGGAATCGGGTAGGAGCACCGGCTCGCCGTCACCTGCGGCCAGCGTGGCCAGGGTGACGGGCGGGTTGGCGATGGGCGCGCCCCGGCAGTTGCAGCCCCAATCCCAATCGCGCACGCGATAGACCCCCGTGAAGACCGGCGCGCGCCGATCCGCGAACAGCCCGCCGAGTTGCGGCGCGGCCGGGTCGGCTCCGCCGCCGTAGTCCACTAATCCCAGGTAACCCGTCGTGACGACGTAGCCGCGCAACGCCAGGTTGAGGTCGGCGTGGATCGCCGCGGGCCGGTCGGTGGGCGGCGCGGCCAGGTGCAGCGCGCCGTAGCTCTGGCCGGGGACCGGCGCGCAGGCCGCGCCGGTCGTCGCGGCGATGAAGGGCAGGTAGATGCCGGGGCCGGGGTTGGGCGCGGCGTGGGCGGGCTGGGCGAGGAACAGGCTCAATAGCAGCGCGATCATCCAATGAGCGGCTGTCTTACGATCACTCAAATACGCGCCTATTTGAATAGCTGCTGCGCCCATTCCAGCGCGGTCTGAGCGGTGGGCAGCAGGGCTTTCGCGGCGACCACGGTCCCGCTGACCGCGGTCAGCAATTTTGTGATCGTCTCCAGTCGCGAAACGATGATCTCGCCGTCCGGTTCCGGGCTGGCGGCCTGCTCTTCGACCACCTGCGCCTCGGCGTCAATTACCTCGACGGCCTGTGCATCCAGCCCCGATGCGGGCAGCGCGCCGCGCAGCTCGGCCAGCAGCGCCGTGAACTCGGCCAGGGTGACGCCCTGCTGCGCGTGAAACTGTTGCGTTACCTCGTTGCCGCCGACGAACTTGCCCCGCGGCCCGACGCGGATACTACTCTCATAGTAGTTGCCGCCGCCCGTATCTATCTTACGTTCCTGTTCGGTCATTGTATCCTCCCGCGCCCTGACGGGCGCACTACGAACGATAGGGCTGTCTTGAGAAGCCCCTGCGCCGCGCCTGAAACGCAGACGGGGCGCAGGGGCATTGGGTATTCGGCCGGCCGCCCTGTGACCAGCGCGGGCGCGACCGGGACCAGGCCAGGCTATCATCTTCTCTTCGGCTCCGTCCCGCATCCGTGGATGACGGGCTTTTCCGGCCACGAGAAGTTGGTATGGAGAGGGCCACCCGGAACCCGAGATTGTTGTTGAAGTTGTCGGGTTCGTTCCTGTCACGGTAGGCGCAGCGCGCGTTCCTCTGATTGTTGTTCCAGGACCCGCCGCGCACCACCCGGGCGACCCCGGCCCGGCCCCGAGAACGTCGCCTCACGGCGACGGTTTCTCCGTCGAAAGTGACTTCTGCCAGCCGCCCAGCA
>JBBQRS010000184.1:0-6081 GCA_038214535.1 Anaerolineae bacterium | reverse complement strand
GCCACCAGTGAAGGGTCTCTCTGCCGTGACGAGATGCTTCACTGAGGTCTCGTCGTCGTGTGAGTTGGCCACTCGACCCGTTCAGCATGACATGACCTTGACGCACAACAATGGCTATACTCAAGACAAGTGACCCACTAGATGACCTTGACTCACGCGGTAAACACATAGTACCTACTTTTGCTTTTGTTGATCCTTTTGGCTTCAAGGGTGCACCTTTTCAGACAGTTCAGAGACTTCTTTCCAGCCCCAAAACGGAAGTCTTTGTGAATATCATGCAGAATTACATTAATCGATTTCTAGAGCATCCGGATGCTACCACAAGACAGCACATCATAGATTTGTTCGGCACGGATGAGGTGCTAAACGTTGCACAACACCCAACAAATCGGATCCATAACCTAAGAATGTTATATCAGAAGCAACTCTTATCTTGTGCATCATATGTACGATACTTTGAGATGCGTGATAGTCGCAACAAACCCATTTACGATCTCTTTTTTGCCAGCAAACACCCGCTAGGTCATGCTAAGATGAAGGAATCGTTCTGGGCAGTCAATCCATCCAGTGGTTTTAATTTTTCTGATGCGACTGACCCATCTCAATTGGTGCTCTTTAAGTCTGATGTAATACACGAGGTCGCAGCAGTTCTACTAAGATCATTTGCCCGTAAGACCCTCCCCATCAAGGAGGTAATCTTGTTTATTGAAAATGAGACACCTTATACTGCTTCTCATGCAAAAAAAGCGTTGAGATTACTGGAAGATGAATCACATATATCTGTTCGAGACATTAAGACGGACGGCACCAAGAGAATAAATCACAAATATCCAGAGAATGCTGTAATTGAATTTCTGTAATTCTGCATTATAAACTACTTATCAGAAACTTTGTTCTGTGTTATATTTGGTTTACTTGACGCAGTTGACGCACTTGGTGTTACAAGGAAAACCAATGAACCACTCTGCAATCGAATGGACTAATGCGACATGGAACCCACTCACCGGTTGCACCAAGATCAGCCCCGGCTGCAAGCACTGCTATGCGGAGCGTATGTCGCGCCGCTTGCAGGCGATGGGACAACCGAATTACGCCAACGGTTTCCAGTTAACCCTTCACACACAGACCCTCGTAGCCCCGCTCGGATGGAAGAAGCCGCAGACAATCTTCGTCAACTCAATGAGCGACCTGTTTCACCGTGATGTGCCCGTTGAATTCATCCAGGAAGTGTTCGATGTGATGCGGCGCGCCTCGTGGCACACGTTTCAGGTGTTGACAAAGCGCGCCGACCGGCTATTGGAGCTTGATCCCGTCATCGAATGGCCTGAAAATGTCTGGATGGGTGTCAGCGTGGAAAATGCGGACTATCTATGGCGCGTGGAGCGCCTGCGCCAGACGCACGCGCAAACCAAATTTCTCTCCCTCGAACCGTTGCTTGGCCCGTTGTTCGGCTTGAACCTGAGAGGGATTGATTGGGTTATCGTTGGCGGTGAATCCGGCCCCGGTGCACGCGCACTTGATGCGTCCTGGGTGCGAGATATCCGGGATCTATGTTTAGCTCAAGACACACCGTTTTTCTTCAAACAATGGGGCGGGGTGCGCAAGAAGCGCGCCGGTCGCTTACTCGATGGTCGCACATGGGATGCGCTGCCCGCGTAATACCGGTCTGAAGCAAACCTACTGCGTACCTCAGCGATGGTGACCACGAAGGTCGGTTCAGATCGTCAAGGTTTCGCTAACGCCCAATCCGTGAAATCCGTGCAAAAATCCGTGTCAGCCCGCCCCTCGCCCCTACGCGGTGATCTCCGCGCGCCCGGCGCGGCGGAGGAGCAGTGTCATGGGTTGGCCTTGCGCTTCCCAGTATCGCGCGGCGGTGTTGAAAATGCTCAGCGCGATAGCGAACGCCTGCGGGTCGGCCTGCGCGAGGACGCGCGCATCGTCCCACACGATGAGATAGCCCAGCGCGGGCGCCCACGACAGGTCGCGCAGGCACTCCTCCAGCGCATCCCAGTTGCGCCCGCAATAGGCGGGGAAATCGGCGGCCGCGGCAAGCGCGTCAATCAGCGCGGCCTTGCCCTCAATCGCCGCGCCCTCCAGGTGAAAGAAGCGCCAGCCAACTGCCTCGGCCAGCCGCGCCAAGGTCTCCGGCTTCGCACGGCCCTGATAGCGATAGATACCGGCAGGGACCTCGCCTGCCAGGATGCTCTTGATGCTTACGGTCATCGGATCACCCGCTTGAAACTGTCATAGTGGTCTTCGGTGTAATACCGCTCGCCCTCTGCGCCCGAGATGATGCGCCGCGCCCCGCGGTCGTCCGAGCCGGGGGTCTCCACCGTGTATTCGTGATAGTAGCCGGTCGCCCGGTCGGGCAGGATCCCCTCGCGGTTCTCGAAGGTCTGGCCGTCCTGGTGATAAGGGAATGGGCCGCCGTCGTCAATCAATTGGAGGGTCTGTTTGGCCTCGCGCGGCAGGTCATTGTACTGGATGGCGGGCATATCGCGCGCCTCACGCGGGTACACCATCTCCAGCGGCGCGCCGGCATTCCGGGCGCGCGGCGCAATCAGCGAGCAGCCCGCCAGCGCGAGGGCCGTGAGCAGCAGCAGGATGAACGGCAGGGTGTAACGCGCGCCGGCACGGGTGTGATGTGGCATGGGCGGATGATACCAGAAAGGGCCGGTTTCGGAAAACCGGCCCTGATGTAACCCCGGAACACACGGATGGGCACGCGGAGGCGCGGAGGACGCGAACTCTTTTTTGCTCTTTCTCCTCCGCGCTCTCCGCGGCTCCGCGTGATATACGCCTACGCCTGGCCGCCCCCGTTTTCGACGGCCATTTCGTTGATGCCGCTCTCGAACTTTGTGCCCATCGCCAGCTTGCTCAACTCCTTGTCGGCGTCTCCCTCTTCGTGCAAGGTGACATCCAGGATATTGGCGATGTCCTCGTAACCCAGGTCACGGGCAAACTGGCGCACCGTGCCATAGGCCGCAATCTCGTAGTGCTCTACCCGCTGCGCCGCGCCGATCAGCGCCGCGTCCTTCACCGCAGGGTCGCCGTCGGCCTTGACGATTTCGCTGACCTCTTCGAGCAGGCCCTGCATCCCCTTGCACACCTTGCTGCCCGGGTTGATGCCCATCTCGCGCAGGACGTCTTGCAGGCGTTCGAACTGGGCCATCGTCACCGACAGGTGCTCGCGCAGACCGTCTTTCAACTCCTCATCCTTCGCCGCGTCAATCATATCGGGCAGCGCCTCGATAATCTGCTTCTCCGCCGAGTACAGATCCATCAACTCCTGCTCGAACAGGGATTCCATCGTGCTCAGATCCATCATCCACCTCCATCGGATTGTTTTTCATGGTTCACGTCACAATGCTACGCACGATGCCAACATAGCACGTTTTCCTCGCCGGGTCTTTAAAAAGAACTCATATCTACCTTAAGAATCCTCAAGACAGCCATAAATGCATATGAGTACGCGTCGCTCCTCCTTCGTAGTGACGGCTTCAGCCGTTGGGGGGGCACTCCGCAACGGCTGAAGCCGTCACTACGAAGGGAAAGATCGGATGCCTATCTGTGAAATCATTTGACAATGCACGTGGTTCGTCTAGAATGATGCGCAGCGCCGGTCTGCAAACATGCGACAATCGCCTCCGCTTTAAGGACTTTCAACATGGCTGCGCATATTCTGGTTGTGGACGATGAGGTGCTCATCCGACGCACGCTCAGCGCGAGCCTCGCAAAGGCCGGGTATCGCGTCAGCACGGCGTTCAATGCCGAAGACGCCCTGGCGATTGCCGTGCGCGACCGGCCCGACCTGGTGTTGCTGGACATCGGGCTGCCTGGCATGGATGGCCTGGAGGCTCTGAGCCACTTGCGCGCGCAGGCTAATTGCCCGGTGATTTTTATCACCGGACGACGCCGGGAGTTGGATGAGATCGTCGGGCTGGAGATCGGGGCCGACGATTTTATTACCAAACCATTCCGGCTGGATGTTTTGCAGGCCCGCGTCAAGGCTGTTTTGCGCCGCGCCGGGCGCAACGGTCCCGGCCAGGCCGAAGACGGCAGCGTCATGACGCTGGGCGACCTGGTGATTGATCCCAACACGTTTGCGGTGACGCTGCGCGGCGCACCTGTTGCCTTATCCTCGCGCGAGTTTGACCTGTTACACACGCTGGCGCTGGACGCGGGGAAAGTGGTCACCCTCGACCAATTGTTGGCCCGCGTGTGGGGCGTCGAGTATATGGGCGAGCCGCAGGTGGTCTACGTGCACATCCGCTGGCTGCGCGAGAAGATCGAAGACGACCCATCACACCCGGCGCGCATCATTACGGTGCGCGGAAAAGGGTATAAGCTGCTGCCCTCACCGTTCGGAACGTAGGAGTAATATAGGCCTGACAGCATGACAGAGAAATTCTCCCTCATCATCAAGCAGTTCAACTGGCGCATGTTGTTGATGCGTATCCTGATGTACGCACTGCTCCTGGCGCTGGTGACGCTCCTCACGCCCGGCATCTTCTTCACCGACCGGCGCTTCCTTGTGATGTTTCTCATGGCGATCACGTTTGGGGTCGTTTCGGCGGTCGTCCGCCCCCTGATCCAGTTCCTCACGTTGCTGTTCATCTTTGCCACCTACGGCCTGGTGGTCATCTTCATCAACTCGGTCATCCTGCTCACCCTGAGCTGGCTCTCCGGCGACCTTTTGACCGTCACCGGCTTGATTCCGACCATCATCGGCGGGGTGCTGATCGGTCTCTTCGGCGGCTTTCTGGAAAGCATGTTGAGGCTGACCGCGCCCACTGTGCCCGATTCCGAAGAGGAGCTGCGCCGGCGCATCGCGGTATGGTCTATACCGTCTTACGTGCTACTCCCGCCGAGTTGCAAGAGTACGCGCCGGTTAGGGCGCTGCCCGCCACGCCTGACACCCAGGACGCCGAAGCCATTCTGGCGGCCCTGGACGCCGCCGGGCAGGGCAAGCCGCTCACGCCCACCGGGGAGGAGCGCCCATGAGTACGTCACTCATCACCCGGGCGCGCGAAAGCCTTCGCTTGCAGCAAGTCTATAACACCATGCTGTGCTATGGTTGGGACATCGGTCTGGGGCGTTGGCCGAACCTCAATGCCATCCGCCACCGGATGCAGGCATGGGTGTGGCATCTGCCGCCCGATGTAGACCTGGATGACGTCACCACGCCGGCCAAAGCGCGCATGATGCTCGAGGACCTCGGCCCCACCTACGTCAAAATGGGGCAGATCATCTCCAGCCAGTCCTCCGTCGTACCCATCGAATGGAGCCTGGAGCTGGCGAAGCTGCAAAGCAGCGTGCCACCTTTCCCCACCGAGCAAGTGCGCGAGGTGATCCAGCGTGAGCTGCGCCGGCCGCCGGAAGAACTGTACGCGACCTTTGCGGCTGAGCCCTTTGCCGCGGCCTCTACCGCGCAGGTACATCGCGCCACGTTGCAAGACGGCACACAGGTCGCCGTCAAGGTGCAGCGGCCCGGCATTCAGAACCAGATGCGCGCCGACCTGGGGATTATGGAAAACGCCGCTACGGTCCTTTCCAACCGTATCCAGGCCGTGCGCGCCGTTGACCTGCCCGGCATGGTCGCGCAGTGGGTCACGCGTGACCGCCCGGCGATCAATCGCCGGGCTATCGAGCAGCGCCCCATGAATGGGGCTTAGCCGGATTGATCCGGCGCTGTTGGGTAGCCCGGATAATTCATATCCGGGCGGGCAACGGCGCCGGCCAAGCCCGCACGGCGCGCAAAGCCGTGGGTCACGCGTGACCGCCCGGCGATCAATCGCCGGGCTACCGAGCAGCGCCCCATGAATGGGGCTTAGCCGGATTGATCCGGCGCCGTTGGGTAGCCCGGATAATTCATATCCGGGCGGGCAACGCAACCGGCCAAGCCCGCACGGCGCGCAAAGCCGTGGGTCACGCGTGGCCGCCCGGCGATCAAATCGCCGGGCTACCGAGCAGCGCCCCATGAATGGGGCTTAGCCGGATTAATCCGGCGCCGTTGGGTAGCCCGGATAATTCATGTCCGGGCGGGCAACGCAACCGGACAAAATCGCGCGGCGCGCAAAG
>JBBQRS010000183.1:0-6127 GCA_038214535.1 Anaerolineae bacterium | reverse complement strand
CGGGAGCGCGGCGCATCCGCCGTCCTGTAATAATGAATGTTCAAGCCGTTGGTTGCAACGTCGCCGGGGATCAGCGTAGACATGAGTCGCCTCCTGAAGCATGGTGTGCAGCAAGCAATCAGGAGTAGATTACCACGAATGAGGATAGCGACAAAGACGCGGAGGGGCGGAGGGGTGGAGGAGCGGAGGAGTGAGCATCCTCAGATGCGGGCGGAACGAAAGAATCGGTCATGCGCGGCCCTGCCCTCACCCCAACCCCCTCCCACAGGGCGAGGGAGCCGGACGGCAATCCGTGTTGGACTCTGCCGCTCACCCTCGCCCCGCCGCTCCTCCGCTTAGATCACCTGCACCAACACTTGCATCGGGCGGGCCGCGCCCTGGGTGGGCACGGGGTAGTGCCTGGTCGTCAGCAGGTCGCCCGTTTGCACGCGGCCGCTGCCGTCAATGCTGATGTGTACCCGCAACGATAGCGATTGCGTGGCGGCCACTTCCGGCGTCTCCACGCTGAACGGCACGGCCCCGCCCGGTTCCAGCCGGACATCCTCCAGCCGCTCCTCGGCGACCACGACCGAGGGCGCGTCGAGGAGCGACACGTCGCGCACCTCGATCAGCGCCAGCCCGGCGCGCGTCTCCGGCGCATCGAGCGGCAACATCACGAAGCCCATAACCTTACGCATCACGCGACCCTCCCCGTCTCGGGGTGATCCTCCAGCCCGGCCAGCAGGTCGGCCACCGCCTGGCTGACCGGCATCCCGGTCAACCGCTCCGTGAAGAGCCATTGCCCGGCGGGATTCACTTCGAGAAAGATGTACTCACCATCCGGCGTGCGCCGCATGTCAATCGCCCCGTAGTATAACCCCAGCCGGCGCTGCAAGGCCAACAGCTTATCCTGCACGTCTTGCGGCAGCTCGGCTTGCCCGACGACCGACTCGCCCACCACCATCCGCATATCCATCGGATAGGAGGTGTTGCGCGCATCAATCTCGCAGGGGAAGAGTTGATCGCCGACCGCCGTGATGCGCAGGTCCACGCCCTCGATGTACTCCTGGAAGATCACCGGCGCGTAACGCACCTGTTCCAATCGCGCCACGTCCTCCGCTTCCACCAGCCGCGTCTCGCGCCAGGCCTCGATGGAGGCGATGAACGCCTTGAACACCGTGTGCCCCACGCCGATCTGCTCCACGAAGGCGCGCGCGGCGTCGGGCCGGTTCGTCACCAATGTACGCGGGATTCGCAGCCCTACTTGTTGCGCGACCTCCCACTGATACGGCTTGTGGTGCGCGGCCTCATCGGCCAGGCGCGGGTTCACCCAGGCGCACGGCAGCGCGTCCAACATCCCGCCCACCGCCTGGCCCGTCTCGCTCAGGGCAAACGCTCGTAACGATGGCGACGTGATCGAAGCATCTACCGTGAAGGGCCGCACGCGCCGCCACCAGGCCACGTTCACCCGGCGCAAGTCTACCGTGCGGCCCTCATGCTCAACCAGATAGGACGGCGGCTGCCCGTCGCCCCAACACATGGTCAACCCGGAACGGGTCGGGAAATCCGCGAGGTCAATCTGCACGACCTCGCGCCCCGCCCGCTCCAGACGGCTCACCACTTCGAGGGTATGATCTTCGTCGGGATAAGAGACGACGAGGATCACTTACATCTGCCCGCTTTGCAGCGCGTCGAGCAGTTGCACCGCTTCGACGTATGCCGCCACGAGTTGGCTCCGCTGCTGCTCCAGCTCGATCATCGCGGCGGCCAGCTCTTCCACCTGCGCCGCGGCCTCGGCCAGCGCCTGCTCAGCCCCACCGGCCCGACTGGGCGCGCCCATCACGAAGGGCTGCGCATCGCCAAACCGCCCCGGATTAATCACCGGCCCCGGCCCAGGATGCACCACCGTCTCGGCGATGGTGATTGGGTCACGCACCACTTCCTTGAACGTGTCCTGAATCGGATCCTTGCGCGCTTCTTTGATGGTCACGGGGTCCTGAATCGGGTCCTTGCGCAGTTCCTTGACGGTCGGATCGCTGACCGGGTCCTTGCGCACCTCTTTGATCGTCACCGGGTCCTGGATCGGATCCTTGATGAGTTCCTTGCGGGTGTGTACCGGATCGGTGAGCGGGTCCTTAGCGACCTCTTTGATCGTCACCGTGCCGCCGGGATACATCGTGTGTACGCCGGCGATGTCGCCCGCAGAAAGGCCGGAGCGCTGACCCATCGTCACGCCCGCCGGCATCGATTGCCGCGGGATGATGGTGTCCTGGCCGTTGATGCTGAAGGCCGTGCGCGGGTAATGCATGATGGAGCCATACTCATACGCCCCCAGGTCGTCGCCATCCGTGATGTGCTGATTGAAGTTGTGCTGCGCGGCCGGGTCAATGTTGGCCCAGTTTATCTGAATGAAGGTGTCGCGGTCTTCGCGGCTCTGCTCGTGCCACAGGCCGACGGAGTGGCCGATTTCGTGGATCGCGTTACCGGTGGTGCAACCGCTGGCCAAAGTGATGTTCTGCCGACCACCGCGCTTGCCCACCATTGAGGAGCAACCGCTGCCCGCGACAAACTGCACGTAGTCCGCCTGGTTGGTGCGCTGGACGAATCGAATCCGGGTGTTCGCCTCCCAGTGCGCGATGGCGTCCGTCACGCGCTGCTGGTTGGGCAAGCCGCCGTCAATCACATAGGGGATGGTGGCATTCGGCCAGCAGAACTGCTGCCCGGTGATGCCGATAGATGCCAGCGCGCCCTCCGGCGTCAGGCGGGCGCTCGCTTCAACTTCCTCCACAGTTCCGAGGATGATATCGCCTTCGAAGACGGCCAGTCCGTCAATTGCCGCATATTGGATGGCCTTGCCGACAAAGGTTGCGCTATCATAGAGCGCCGTCCCGGCAACCGGCGCAGCCCGAAACTCGCCGCCGCTCTGATCCGCGGTGTTCTTACTCTTTTCCGCCACGTAGAACCTCCAAACCGTCCATGCTTGTATCACATTAAATTTGCGCTGGCCTGATTATTGTACCAGACTCGATATGTATGCGCGAATACATTCATGGGGAATGGCAGCATAGGAGGATTAAAAACACAGGCCCAACCGGCGCGCCGGTTGGGCCTGTCAGCAAATCCAGGAAACGCGTTAGGGCAGCATTTCCTTCGGCGTGCAAACCCAGTCAGAAGCATCCACCCTGACTATGCCGTTCTGATCCATCATGTACGTGTAGCTGACCGTAGCGACGACTTCGCTGCTCTCGAGTTTCCAGGTATCCTGGACGAAAGCAACGGTACCCGCCGGGCCCCACGGCCCTGCGGTGAGGAACGTCTTCGAGACGAAAGACCCGCCGCCGTAGTACATATTTTGCGTGTCTGCGCCCGCGCCCGTCGCCATGCGGCGGGTGAAGAGGGTGCGGCCATACTCAATGCCGGTCTTCTGGTCCACGACCACTTTGTAGGCGCTATCAGCCGTGAAGTCAACCGTCACCAGTTCGCCGGCGCCGCCGTTCGCGCAGTAGACATAGATCGTTGTGCTATCAGCCAACGCGGGGATCGCTGTGACGGTGAGCAGAATCAATACCAGTAGCGAAAGAGAGATGAGACGCTTGTTGAGATGCATGGTATTCCTCCTGAGGGAATAAAGAGAATGATGTTACGAAGCGGCCGGAGTGGAAAAACACAGGTTATTATTGGTAAAGCTCGCCTCCTTGCGCCGGAAACCATGACCGTAAGCTGAGACACCAGCGTCAAAAGTATTATGCACCCGTTTACGTTCGTTGTCAATAGTTAAATGTGCCAAAAAGTGCAGTCAATTCGCAATGCAACCCCCGCAAAGCCAACCTCTTTGCAGAAGCGCCCGGCATGGCGGATGCGTCAGAGCGGCGTCACGCGGAACCCCTCAAAAGCGACAGAAAAACCCTCCCCGTCGGGCGAGCAGCACATGGGGCCGACCATCGTTTCAACGGAGGGCACGAGATAGGCTAACCGTAGCATGGTGAATGTGTCACCATCCGTTGAGAGCTGCACCTCCACATAGTCACCGCGTCGCGTCAACCGTAGCCAAATGCTCGTGGGGTTGTCGGTTAAAGGTGTCACCGACCAGTCGGAGAAGTCGCGCGTTGCCACGGCGCTGGCCTGCTGCACGCCGCCCACATATTCGATGCCGCACTTCAACCAGTTGCGGTCGTCCACGCGCACCATCAGCCCCGCCTGATCATACAGGTCGTGATACGCGCCCGTCACCTTGACCTCGGCCACGAAATCGCCTGCGACCGTTTCGTAGCCGAAGTGGCCGCTGTCGCGGATGAAATCATAGTGCGTCACGCACCAGAAATCGGTGTGCGGATCGGTAGTGATCTGGTAATTCTGCCCATCGGCCTGCCACTGTCGCGGCTCATTCAACCATTGCATCTTGATGTCTCCTGTGTAACTGGCAAATAATGACTCGCGGGAGGCGCATCTGAGGATGCGCACTCTGCCTCCACCCCGCGGAGTGCCCATCCTCAGATGCGCCGGCAACCGACAGGATTAGCAGGATACCAACGTTTTCTCATCCTGTTCATCCTGTCAATCCTGTCCGTCACGGTTCAGCAAAAACCTCAACGGCAGGTAGACCCGCTCGCGCCATGACCGTTCAGAGTGCTCGGCGCCCTCGAACTTCAGCGTCAGCCAGTCACGACCGGGCGTGTAGCCTGCCGCCCGCACGTAGCCGTCGAACCGGCGTTGATACGGCTCATAGGGCGCATCAATGGTCTCCGTGCCGAAATCGAAATAGAGCCGGTGCCGCCCCGCCCGCGGCAACGCGCGCCCCATCGCGTCTACCAGCCGATTGCCGCCCCCCGGCCAGTGCGTCGAGACGCACCCCGCGCCGCCGAACACATGCGGATACGCCTCCAGTGCATAGAGCGAAAGTAGCCCGCTCAGGCTCGATCCCATCACAACGGTGTTTTCCGCATCGGGTCGCGTGCGATAGTGCGTATCCACAAACGGCTTCAACTCCTCGACCATGAAGCGCAGATAAGTGTCGGAGGTGGGCGGGCCGCCGTGGGCCACGACAAAGCGGGCGCGCCGGGCGCGATGCATGGCGGCAAAGCCGTTCAGCGGCATGTACTCACGGCGGCGCGCCGGGCTGTTCCACGCGCCAACGACGATGACCCCTGCCATGCCGGTTGTGCGCATCAGCACCTTGACGGCGGCATCCACATCCCAGGGCACGCCGCTATAGGCAATCGCCGGGTCAAACAGGTTTTGCCCATCGTGCATGTAAACCACCGGGTAGCGGGTCGCCGGGTCGAGGCCGTAACCAGGCGGCAGCCAGATGTCCACGTGGCGCGACGCGACGTAATGCGAGGGGAAATCCGCGTGGCGCACTAGCGCGTCGGTGTCCTCGGAAATGGCGATGATCTCAGTGGCAATGGGCATATGATTTGTTTCTACGCTACGTGCAACGCACCTAGCCGGTGCGTTGCACGTGATGGTCGAAACTCAATTATCGCGCGGGCGCGAGCGTGCCCGTCGCCAGGTCGAGACGGAAGGGCGCACCGGCCTCGTCCTCCAGAACCAGCGCATCCGGCCCATCCCAGGCCAACCAGACAAAGCCGGGCAAGACCGCGCGGCCCGGCTCCAGCAGCATCTCGGGTTGGCCGTCGGGCAGGGACACGCCGATCAACTGCGTGTAAACCGGCGGGCAGACCTCCGCCGACACGGGATAGACCAGCCGCGTCCCATCCGCCGACCAGATCACCGGGCCGGGCACGCCCTCGATGCTGGCGGGCGCGGCGCGCAGAACTTCGGCGCCGTCCACGTCCCACACCACCAACTCGCGGCCGCCCTCATCGCCCTGCGCTGCCTGCCACCCGGCGAGTTTCGCGCCGTCCGGCGAGCGCACCGCCTCGGCCAACTCAGCCGTGATGCGCGGGTTCTCCATATCCACGCGCGCGATGGGCGGAACCCACGGGCGGCAGCCGCCATCGGGTTGGCCTTCGCGCGCGGTCGTATAGTAGAAGTAGCGTCCCTCCGACGACCAGAACAGCCCGCCTAATCCGAACGCGCCCAGCCCGCCGCAATACTGCACCTGGCGCGCGACCACGGTCTCACTGTCATCCTCCGTTCGGATCAGTCGCAACACGTCGAGGGCCATCTCCTGCCCATTGCCGGTATC
>JBBQRS010000182.1:0-6177 GCA_038214535.1 Anaerolineae bacterium | reverse complement strand
GCGGCGCGTGTGGTTCAATTGCGCAGCGCATCCGAGTTGGCGTAGAATAACGCGCATCATCCGCAAACACGAGCTGCAAGGAGCAAGATTGATGATGACCTACCCCGTGATCTCTCCCGCCCGTCGCATGGAGCTGCTGGAATGGCCGGACAAACCGGTTCGCATGGTGCTGGACACCGACACCTTCAACGAAGTGGACGACCAGTTCGCGCTGGCCTACACCCTCCTCTCGCCGGAGCGGCTCCAGTGCGAGGCGATCTACGCCGCGCCCTTCTTCAACGACCGCTCGACGGGGCCGGAAGACGGGATGCTCAAGAGCTACGACGAAATTCTGCGCATCCTCGAACGGATGGGCCGCCCCGCCGAGGGTTTTGTCTATCACGGCTCGCGGCGCTGGCTGACCGGCGCGGACGGCCCCGCGCCCAGCCCCGCGGCGGATGATCTCGTTCAGCGCGCGCTGGCGGATGCGAAGGGCCCGCTCTACGTGGTCGCCATCGGCGCGATCACCAACGTGGCCTCGGCCATCCTCTCCGCGCCCGAGATCATCGAGCGCATCGTCGTGGTGTGGCTGGGCGGCAACCCCTACAACTGGTATCGCGCCACGGAATTCAACATGGTTCAGGACATGGTCGCCTCGCGGCTGATCCTCGATTGCGGCGTGCCGCTGGTGCAGATCCCCTGCATCAACGTGACCGAGCACCTCAAGACCACCCAGGCCGAGTTGGAGCGTTACGTCAAAGGCTCCGGCGCGCTGGGCGCATACCTGTATGACACCTTCAGCGCGTACCACGACGATCATTACGCGTGGTCGAAAGAAATCTGGGACGTGGGGGCCGTCGCGTGGCTCGTCAACGAAGCGTGGGTGGAGAGCGCCGTGATCCACAGCCCCATCCTGACCGACGACCAGACCTGGAGCCACGATCCGCGCCGCCACATGATCCGCGAGGCCACCCGCCTGCACCGCGACAAAATCTTCGCCGATCTGTTCCGCAAGCTGGAGGCCCACGCCGGACAACCCTGAGTAGCCTGACCGCCCCCCTTCGTAGTGGGCGCGGGTAGGCCCGGGGCCCCGCCGCCACCCCCTTTTCCGCCTCCCCCCCCCCCTCGTTGGGGGCGGGTTTTGCCGGGGGTGTGGCGGACTGGGGTTAACCCCGCCACTACGAAGGACATGTGGGATCATCCAGGAGTTTTCGGCTAGATTCTTAAGCATAATTTAAAATTTATCCCCTGGACAAGCGCCAAGATACTTGCTATAATGTCCTTACAGGCGGGCCATCATATCTCAGACGCATCTGAAAGGAGCGTTCCCATGATTGTAATTCTGCAATTCATCATCGGTCTCGTCGCAACCGCAGTTGTGCTCATGGTCGTGAGCCGACTCAATCTCGGCCTCAGTGTTGACAACTTCACCAGCGCGATCATCGCCGGTGTGGTGATCGGGCTGATCGTCGCCGTCGTCAACTGGTTACTCGGCCTCCTCCTGGGCACCAGCCTCGCAGCGATGGGCGGGCTTATCGGTTGGATCATCAATATCGTCATCATCGCCCTGATCCTGATGTTCGGCGCATCGTTGCTGCCCGGCCTCAGGGTCTCAGGGTTCACCGGGGCTGTCATTGCCGCGATCGCCATCGGCGTTATCAGTTGGCTCGTCAACTTGATTGTCGTCCCGCTGTTTGGCGTCAACGCAAATCCCACTACCCTCATCCTCAGACTGTTCGCCTAAAACTATCCGTTCGTAAGTCAATCCCCGCCTGGGATCATCGAAGGGGCCGACGAGAAATCGCCGGCTCTTTTCATTTCCCGCCGCACCCGTGACCTTTTGACGCAGAGACGCAGAGGCGCAAAGGGCGGAAGTAGGAACCTTCCCCTTGCGTCTTTGCGCCTTTGCGTCAAAATTCTGAAGCTTTCCGCGGCTACAGTTGGAGTTCCTGGGGCCATGACGCCCGTCATGGTCACCTGGTCCTGCCCGGCGCGACAATGAGACTATGGCAAACACGGGTTCAGGAGGCGTCAACGATGACCCTTGAAATGATTAACGAATTGAAGACGGCGCATTACGTCACCTCGGAATACGTCTACACCGTCCCCAACGTGCAACGCGGCTACGCCGGGCAGACCCTCTACGTCAACCTCTCCACCGGCCAGATCGAGGCCCGTCCCGTCACGGAGCAGATGAAGGAACTCTTCGTCGGCGGCAAGGGGTTCGGGTTGTGGCGGCTGTGGCACGCCGTGCGTGATGACACGCGGTGGGATGACCCGGAAAACGAGATCGTCATCGCCTCCGGCCCCATCGGCGGCACTGTCCTCTATCCGGGCGCGGGCAAATCGCTGGTGGTGGGCCTCTCACCCCTGACGCGCGGCGTGGTAGACAGTAACGTCGGCGGCTACTTCGGCCCGCTGCTTAAGTTCGCCGGCTGGGACGCGCTGGAGGTGCAGGGCAAGGCCGCGGGGGAGGTCGTCCTCGTGATTGACGGCGATGCCGGGCGCATCACCATCGAGACCGCCCCGCTGGAGGCGGTGGATTCGCACCTCATCGGCGAGCAGTTGACGGCGATGTACGCGCGCGACGACGCCGACAAACGCAACATCTCGGTGGTCTCCGCCGGGCAGGGCAGCGAGCACACCCGCATCGGCTGCCTCAACGTGAGCTGGTATGATCCGCGCCGCGGCGTGGTGCGCACCAAGCAGGCCGGGCGCGGCGGGCTGGGTACGGTGCTGCGCGATAAGCGGATCAAGGCCATCGTCTGCCGCTACACCGGGCTGAAGGCCGACTCGAACGCCCCGGCGGACATCAAGCGCATCCGCGCCGTGGGCCAGCGTATTAACAAAGAGATCGCCGAGCACGACGACGAGCAGAACCGGATGCGCCGCGTGGGCACCGCCCACCTGGTCGAGATCATGGACGACTACGACCTGCTGCCCGTCCAGAATTTCCGCTTCGGCGCGCACCCCGCGACCGCGCAGATCAGCTCGCCCGTGTGGGACGCCCTCTTCACGCAGGGCATCCCCGATGGGTGCTTCTATGGTTGCACGATGGCCTGCTCGAAGGGCGTGGATCGCTTCGTGCTGCGCACCGGCCCGTATCGGGGCGAGTGCGTCACCGTGGACGGCCCGGAGTATGAGACGGTCGCGGGCTGCGGGTCGAACCTGGGCATCTTCAACCCGCCCGACATCATCGAGCTCAACTTCTACTGCGACACCTACGGCATTGACACCATCTCCTTCGGCACGCTGACCGCCTTCGTCATGGAGTGCTTCGAGACCGGCATCCTGAATGTAGACATAACGGGTGGGTTGGAGTTGCGCTTCGGGGAGGCCGACGCCGCGCTGGCCTTGTTGCACCAGATGGCGGAGGGGCGCGGCTTCGGCCCCATCGCCGGGATGGGCGTGCGCGCTATGAAAGACTACTTCGCCGCGCACTACGGCGCGGACCGTGCGTTCCTCGAAGACATCGGCATGGAAAACAAGGGCATGGAGTACAGCGAGTACATGACCAAGGAGAGCCTGGCGCAACAGGGCGGCTACGGCATGACCAACAAGGGCGCGCAGCACGATGAGGCCTGGCTGATCTTCATGGACATGGTGAACAACCAGATTCCCACCTTCGAGGACAAGGCCGAGGCGCTGCACTACTTCCCGATGTGGCGCACCTGGTTCGGGCTGAACGGGTTATGTAAACTACCCTGGAACGACATCGAGCCGGTGGACAACGCGCTGACCGACGAACCCGCGAAGGTGCCGGAGCACGTCGCGAACTACGTCGCGCTCTTCTCCGGCGTCACGGGCAGGGAGGTCAGCAAAGAGGACCTCATCACCATGTCCGAGCGGGTTTACAACTTCCAGCGCGTCTTCAACCTGCGGATGGGCTTCGGCACGCGCCGGTGGGATCGCATCCCCTATCGCTCTGCCGGGCCGGTGACCGCCGTGGAATACGAGAGCCGCGCCGACCGTTACGACGGTCAACTGCGCGCGAAGGTCGGCGTGGAGCCGGCAGGCATGACCACGGCGGAGAAGATCGCCGCGCTGCGCGCCTACCGCGAAGACCAGTACCAACAACTGTGCGACGCGGTCTACAAACGGCGCGGCTGGAACGCGGACGGCATCCCCACGGTGGAGAAGCTGCGCGAACTCGGCATTGACTTCCCGGACGTCGTGGTCCTGGTGGAGGCGCACAGTTAGGCATTCCAGATGTACTCGGAGTCGAGTCTTTAGCCGGTTTTTGCGTTAACAAGAGTCATGAGCGTAACCGGCTAAAGCCTCGACTCCACTTTGTATATCTCCGAAGATTTGACTCACAGGTCATACTTATTTATAATAATCATAAATTACTAAAATAGGAATCTGGAGGTATGCAGTGAGTGTGAATAGTTTGAGCCGAGTTACGCGGAACGGGCAGGTGACGTTGCCTGCTGCCGTGCGTCGCGCCCTGCGCATTGAGGAGGGCGACCTTGTTGAAGTTAGGATCTCCGGGGATGATATCGTTCTCTCGCCGAAAAAGCTGATTGATACGAGTCAGGCCTACTTCTGGACGGCGGAGTGGCAGGCCGGAGAGCGTGAGGCCGATGAGGACATTGCTGCGGGGCGGACACAAATATTCGACGATGTTGACGCCGCGATCCGCGCTTTGCGTCAGGCGCGCAACGAGGAAGATTGATGCGCATCGAAATGACGGAACGCTTTCAGCGAGCGAAACGCGCGCCGAAAGCAGAAGATGCGCGGCGCGTTGAGAAGACGTTAAGCTTGCTGGCAGATAATCCGCGCCAACCCGGTTTGCGTGTCAAGAAGATGCAGGGTCGCCTGGGCGTCTGGGAAGCTCGCGCGAGCGACTCATTGCGGCTGACTTTTGAAATGCATGACGATATGATTCTGTTGCGTAATGTCGGCGCTCACGACGAAACGCTTCGGAATCCCTGATAGCGGCATTGGCCTGTTCAAGCGATTCGTGCTGTCAGATGTGAGGCAAGGTCGTCGGGCTAAGTCTGTAGCGCCACGCCGATGCGCCCCAGGTAGCCGTTCCACACCGCGTTCGGTGCGTTGCCCGCCAGCCCCAGGCGCGTCACTACCATATCCCATTCCGGGATCACAAACAGCATGTTGTCGAACTTGCCGCGAGCAAGGTACGTCCCCGGCGGCGCATCGGGGAAGGGACGCGCGCCGTCCGGTTGGCTGGCGTTCGTCCACCAGTTGAACCCGTAGACCCCGCGGCCGTCAATCCCGCTCTCCGGGTGGCCCAGCGGGGTAGAGGTGGGCACTTGCACCCGCGTCGCCGCGTCCACCCACTCCGCGCTCAGCAGGCGGCGGCCATCCCACGCGCCGCGATGCAGGAAGAGCAGCCCCAGCCGCGCCAGCGTCCGCGCCGAGATGAACACGTGCTTGTTCATGTTGCCCGAACCGCCGTTGACCGCGATCCCGTCGCGCGTCTCAATCACCCCCCAACGCCACTCCTGCGGGTCCATGCCGATCGGGTCGGCGATGCGCCGGCGGAACAGCGTCTCCAGCGGTTCGCGCGCGATGCGCGTCAGCACCCCCGCGAAGGCGTTCATCGCCGAATCCCAGTAAGCATAGTGGCTGCCGGGCGGCGTGAAGAGCGGCTGCGGGCTGGGATCGAAGGGCGTCAGGCTGGGACCGTGCAGATAGCCGCTGCGCGGCTCATCACCGACCGCGCGGTAGCCGCTGGTCATGGTGGTGAAGTGGCGCAACGTCACATCCGGGTAAGCCGCATCCAGTTCCGGCGCGAACTCGTGCGCGGGCGTCCCCAGCCCGCAGCGGCCATCATCAATGAGCAGACCCAGACACGCGCTGGTGAAGGACTTGGTGACCGACCACACGCCGTGCATCTCGGCGCTGTCCGGCCCCTCCCAGATCAGGCGACCATGCCGGACGATCGCCGTCTCCCGCGTGCTGCTCTCCCCCATCATCTCTTCGAGGTACGCTTGCGCGGCCGCGAGGCCGGCCGCGTCCACGCCCTGTGACTCCGGCGTCGTCACTTCCCACGCTGCGCCCGGAAAAACGGTGCGCTTTGATTCCGTCATAGTTTGCCTCACAAGTTCTAGAATCTGATCTAAACATTGGCGTGGGGGGGGGGGGGGGGGGGGGGGGGGGGGGGGGGGGGGGGGGGGGGGGGGGGCGGGGGCGGCAGCCGGGCCACCGGCCCGCGCCGAGACGGAGGAAAGGGGC
>JBBQRS010000181.1:0-6196 GCA_038214535.1 Anaerolineae bacterium | reverse complement strand
GCGCGCTGACGATCAGGATGCAGGCAAGGAGGAGCGAGGCGAAGAGGGAACGAGACCGCTGCGTGTTCATGGCGACTCCTGGTGAGCGCGATGATGGGTACGTTGCGCCGCTTGTCACAATTATCGCGCCCGCACGGCAATCCGTCAATCCTTTTTGTGCATCCGCCCGTTCGTAGTGCGCCCGTAAGGGCGCTCGGCGCACGCGGAGACGCGGAGAACGCGGAGAGTTTTCTTTCCTCTCTTTCTTCATTGTTTTCTCCGCGTCCTCCGCGTCTCCGCGTGCGTCGCACATTGTGATATACTGCGCGGAGGAGGGTACACTGCCATGTCAACTTCGCGCGAACGCGTTGCCGCGTCTATCAACCACGTCCAACCCGATCACGTCCCGCTCGACCTGGGCGGCAGCGCCGTCACCGGGATGCACGTCTCCGTCGTCTATGGCCTGCGCCAGGCGCTCAAGCTGGACCCGCCCGGCACGCCGGTCAAGGTGGTCGAGCCGTATCAAATTCTGGGCGAGATCGCGCCCGACCTGATGGACGCGCTGGGCGTAGATGTCGTTCCCCTGAGCGGCACTAAGACCTTGCTCGGCTTCCACAACGAAGGTTGGCAGCCGTGGAGCTACGAGGGCGTGCCGTGCCTCGTCCCCGCCGGGTTCAATACCACCCCCGAATCGGACGGCTCGCTGCTGCAATACCCGGAGGGCGACCGCTCCGCGCCGGCCAGCGCACACATGCCCGCCGGCGGCTATTACTTCGACACCATCGTCCGCCAGCTGCCGATTGACGAGGCTGCGCTCGATCCCGCCGACAACCTGGAGGAGTTCGGCCCCGTCTCCGACGCCGACCTCGCGTATTTCCGCGACGAGGCCGAACGGCTCTACACCACTACCGACCGCGCCATCCTCGCCAACTTCGGCGGCACGGCCTTCGGTGACATCGCGCTGGTGCCCGCGCCCTTCATGAAATATCCGAAGGGCATCCGCGACATCGAGCAGTGGTACATGAGCACGGTGATCCGGAGCGATTACGTGTATAAGGTGTTCGAGCGGCAGTGCGAGATCGGGCTGGCGAACCTGGCGCGCATCCACGAAGTCGTGGGCGACCGGGTTTCCGTGATCATGGTGACGGGCACCGACTTCGGGACGCAGAAGGGGCCGTTCATTTCCACGAAGTCCTATCGCAACCTCTACAAGCCGTTTCATAAAGCGGTGAACGACTGGATTCACGCGAACACGGCGTGGAAGACCTTCATCCACTCGTGCGGGTCGGTGGTCGCGCTGATCCCCGATTTCATCGAGGCAGGGTTCGATATCCTGAACCCGGTGCAGGTTTCCGCAACGGGGATGGAAGCGCCCGGCCTTAAGGCGCGCTTCGGCGATCAAGTGACCTTCTGGGGCGGCGGGGTGGACACCCAGCAGACGCTCCCCTTCGGCACGCCGGACGAGGTGCGCCGTGAGGTGCGCGAGCGGCTGGATATCTTCGCGCCGGGCGGCGGTTTCGTCTTCAACACGATTCACAACGTCCAGCCGAAGACGCCAGTGGCGAACGTGCTGGCGATGTATGAGACGGTGGCGGAGTACAGGTAAGGAGACAAGGAGACAAGGAAACAGAGGAATGGGACCTTGTTTCCGTGTCTCCTTAATCTACTTGCCTACTTGTTTCCCTGTTTCCTTGCCTACTCGCCCCACGGAGTACCATAATGACACAACACAGTCTCTGGTATCGGCGGCCCGCGGCGGGATGGGCGGCGGCCCTGCCGTTGGGTAACGGGCGGCTGGGCGCGATGGTGTATGGCCGCACCGACGAAGAGCACATCCTGCTCAACGAGGACACGTACTGGTCGGGCGGACCCTATTCGCAGACGATGCCGGGCGGGCGCGAGGCGCTGCCGGAGATTCGCCGCCTGATTTTCGACGGGGAATTGGTACGCGCCCACCGGCTCTTCGGCCGTCATCTGATGGGCTATCCCGTCGAGCAGCAGAAATATCAAGCGCTGGGCGACCTGATCCTCCAGTTTCCTGCGGGCGACGCGCCGCCGCAGGATTATCGCCGCGAGCTTGATCTGGCGCGCGCGGTGGCATTGACGAGCTATACGCAGGATGGCGTGCGTTATCGGCGCGAGGCGTTCGTCTCGCCGGTGGATCAGGTGATCGTCGTGCGTCTCACCGCGGATCAACCGAGCAGGATCACCCTGGGTGTCCAGTTGCGCGGCCTGCGCAACCAGGCGCACTCCAACTACGCCACCGACTATTTCCACATGGACGGCCTCGCGCCGGACGGGCTGGCGCTGCGCGGCAGGTCGGCGGACTATCTGGGCGTCCCCGGCCGGCTCCGCTATCTGGCGCGCCTCGTCGCGCGGTCCGAGGGGGGTACAATGCGCGTCGAGGAGGACACGCTCTCCATCCCTGGGGCCGACGCCATAACGTTCTACATCGCTGCGGCCACCAACTTCGTGGACTATCGCGACGTGAGCGGCGATCCCGACGCGCGGGTAGACGCCGTGTTGAACGCGCTGGCGGGTAAGAGTTATGACGCGATCCTCGCTGACCACGTGGCCGAACACCGGCGGCTCTTCGGCCGCGTCACACTCGACCTCGCGACCCCTGCGGACCGCGCCGGTCTGCCCACCGACGAACGGTTGCGCGCCTTCGACGGGGCGAACGATCCCGGCCTGGCCGCGCTGCTCTTCCAGTTCGGGCGCTATGCGCTCATCACGTCGTCGCGGCCCGGCACGCAACCGGCTAACCTGCAAGGGCTGTGGAACGCCGACATGAACCCCAAGTGGGACGCCAAGTACACCACCAACATCAACACGCAGATGAACTACTGGCCCGCCGAAGTGGGCAACCTGGGCGAGTGCGCCGAACCGCTGTTCCAGATGATCGAAGAGCTGACCGACCAGGGCAGCGCAGTCGCGCAAGAGCATTACGGGGCGCGCGGCTGGGTCTTCCACCAAAACACCGACCTGTGGCGCGTGGCCGCGCCGATGGACGGCCCCAACTGGGGCGCGTTCACCGTGGGCGGCGCGTGGCTCTGTATGCACCTGTGGGAACATTACCTCCACACCGGCGACGCGGCCTTCCTGCAACGCATCTATCCGGTGCTGCGCGGCGCGGCGCAGTTCTTCCTCGATTACCTCGTCGAACATCCGCGCACCGGTCGCCTGGTGACCAACCCCTCCACTTCGCCGGAAAACTTCCCGGTTTGCCCCGGCAACGATCTCTTCTTCGATGAGGTCACGGGCAGCATGAGCGCCGGCACAACCCTGTGCGCGGGCGCGACGATAGACCTGCAAATCCTGGGCGACTTGTTTGACGCCGTCGTGGCGGCAGCGGACGCGATGGGCGCGGACGAGGCGTTCCGGGAAGAGGTCGTCACGGCGCGCGACCGGTTGGCCCCCATGCAGATCGGGCCGGACGGCGCGTTGCAGGAGTGGCTGGATGGCGATTGGGGCCAGCGCGAGGCCAGCCATCGGCACATCTCGCCGCTCTACGGGCTCTTCCCCGGCGCCCAAATCTCCCTGCACCGCACGCCGGAACTGGCCGAGGCCGCGCGCCGCGTGCTGATGCAGCGCGGGCTGCCGGGGCCGGGCTGGTCGTCGGCGTGGAAGATGGCGTGTTGGGCGCGGCTGGGCGAAGGGGAGCGCTTGCTGGCGCAGCTTGCCTACTACGTCGCGGAGAACTTGCAGCCCAACCTGTTCGCGATCTGCTCGCAGACGATGCAGGTGGACGGCGCGCTGGGCGTGACGGCTGCAATTGCTGAGGCGCTGCTGGAATCGCATGAGGGCGTCTTGCATCTCTTGCCGGCGCTGCCCGCAGCCTGGGCCGATGGGTCGGTGACCGGGTTGCGCGCCCGCGGCGGCTTCGAGGTAGACCTGCGTTGGGAAGCGGGGCGTTTGGTCGAAGCGAGCGTGTTGTCGCGGCTGGGACGTGAACTGCGGGTGCGCGCGCCCGTTGCGCTGGCCGCGACGTGCAACGGCGCGGCGGTGGAGGGCCGGTTGGCCGAGACGGGTGAGCTTGTCCTTGCCACGTCACCCGGTTTGCGCTATATCCTGCGACCTGCGGGTGCATGAACAAGACACCCGTCTCGGCCAACCGAAGAAACCGGGTTTATGTGTCGCCGCGGAGTGCGAATCCTCTGTTGCGCACTCCGCGCGATGGGAATACTCGGGTTACTGCCCCGTCAGGTCCCATTCGTTGATGCGTTCCAGCCCGCCCAGCACGGAGTAGGTGCGCTCCACGTACGGTTTGGTGACCGCCACGCGGGTGTACCAGTAGATCGGCGCGATGACCGCGTCGTCAACGTTCAGGATTTGCTCGGCCTGCGCGTAAAGTTCTAACCGTTCATGTCCCTTCCGGGGCATCCGAAATCACCAGTGCGCCGCCGACATCCAGCGTCGCGAGGGCATTTTGCGGCAGCGAGGACAACGCCTCGGGGTCGAGCGCCAACACAGGCAGCGTCTTGCCGCCCATTTCACCGGCCACGATGGATGCCAGCGCGAAAAAGGCGTCGCTTCCGGTGGTCACGATGGCCGCAGGGGCCAGGCCGTTGCGGATCGCTTCCAGCAGGATAGCCGTGGTGGTGCTGGAGCCGCGCGAGAACGGCAGCGCCAGGATGCGCCCGGCGGCGATTTCCCCTTGCAACGGATGGCGTTGGTCAATGATGGCCCCTGTTTCCGGGTCATAACCGCCCCAGAAGCTCAACGGCTCCGCGGTGACCAGCAGCCGCCCTGTCGCCTCGCCCGCCACCAACGGCCGGCCCTGGATTACGCGCCCCATATCGGCTCCTTCCGCACCACGCGCCCCGCGACCGCGGTGTTCACACAGTCTTCCAGGTCGCCGAAAACCACCGTCGCGCCCAGCAGCCCCGGCGTGTAATAGGCGAACTTGCCCGCGTTGGTCATGATGCGGCGCACGGAGCCGGGCAGCATGGGCGACGTCAGGATGCAGGTGTCTACGGTGAGGGAGCCGCCGAACTCTTCCAGCACCCTCAAGTCGCCGCGGCGCTCCGCGAGCAACGCCACACCGCGACTGGTGGTGACCAGAAACTCGACCGCGGGATGCCGTTTGCGACCGGCAAGCAATGGGGTCAGCCGGGCGAATTCGGCCAGCGAGAAGTGGGGGCTGCCCAGCACGATCATGTCTACGTGCGGGTTATCCGACGTGGAGAGGGCGTTCCAGGCAATGCGAAGGTCGTCCGGCCCGATCTCCACCTCGCGCAGGGGCGCGCGGCCCTGAAAGGCTGCCGCTTCGGTGGAGGCTTCGGGGGTCACGCCGACCATGTGGAACAGGGCGACGCGCCCTGAGGAGGCCGCCGTGGCGCAAACGGCCTTGAGTTGATCTTCGTGCGGCGTGTCCTCTAGCCCGACGACGACCGGGATCTGATCTCCTGCGATGTGGCCCATTAAATAACCCAGCACAGTATAAAAACTGTCGGTGGCTTGCACCTCTCGGGAGATGCCCGCTATCCGCACGCGCACTTGCCCGGCGCGATTCTCGGTCAGGTGCAGCCCGGTGGCCGGGGCGCGCCCGGTGATGGCGCAGCAGATGTCCAGCAGGTCGGGGTAGCGTTCGGTGCGCGCCCCGATGACCGAGTTGGCGAACGAGATGGCGTTGGATTCGCCCCACGCGATCTGCTGGCCGAATCGTGGCCGCAGCGCTTCCTGATAGGGCGTACACGTCATGGTGGGCAGACATCCCATCCGCTGATAAGCGGCCATCTGCCGCCGCGCATGTTCGGCCCAGCGCGGCGGCACGGCCCATTCCTGCCAGTGGTGCTCATCAATCCCGGCGACGTTCATGGTGGTGGGCACGGCGACCTGCGCGCCCAGCCCGGCCAGCCGTTCGGCGTATTCCATCCCGGCGTCGCCCACGTAGACGGTGCTGTCAATGTGCGCCTGTTCGATATCCAGCAGCGCGCCTGCGCCGTAAATGCCGGCCATCCGCACGAGGATGCGCATCGCCATCTGCGTCGCGGGGCCGCGCTCGCCCGCCAGCCGGGCGCGGTCCTCCGTGGTGAGGGTGAGTTGCGATAGACTTGTATCTGCAATCATCTCGGCGTGACCTTCTGGAGATCGTAATTCCAAGAATCTCCCCGAAAACTACGCGCCTTTCCCCTTCGTAGAAGCGGGGTTATTACCAGTACAAGGCTCCAACGGAGAAATCACCCAATAACAAAGGCAAGGGGGTCCCATCGGG
>JBBQRS010000180.1:0-6281 GCA_038214535.1 Anaerolineae bacterium | reverse complement strand
TCGCCAACAGCACACCGCACGAGTCGTCGCCGTGGCTGGCTTGGTCAACCGTCAGATCCGCCACCGGCGGCCTTATGCCTGCTAACCCCAGGCAAGGGGAGGGGGCATCCAACCCCTCTTGTTGTTGTGAAGTTTAACTAGTGATTCAGGGCGAACATTGCGATCAGGATGCCGCCCATCGAGAGCACGCTGGCGATCAACGCCGTCACGTTCTGCGACACCGCCTGGTTGATCGCCTCGATGTCGTTGGTCAGCCGGCTCATCAGCTCGCCCGCGGGGTTCTGGTCGAAGAACGCGAGCGGGAGGGTCTGCATGTGCTCGAACAGGTCGCCGCGCAACTGCTTGAGCGCGCGCTGCGACACGCCTGCCATGATCCACGCGGCCGCGGCCTGGAAGAGGTTATAGAGCAGGTAGGAGACCAGCATCAGCGCGGCAATGCGCAACAGGCCCGGAATCTCTTTCGCGGCGATGTAGCGGTCAATCGCCACGCCCATCAGATAGGGGCCGGCCAGCCCCAACACCGTATAGATCACCACAAAAACCAACACGAGGATCAGGCTGACCCGGAACGGCGCGAGGTAGCGCAGCAGCCCGCCCAACGCCTGTCGCGGGTTGCGCGCTTTCTCGACCTTGCCCATGCCCGCGGGGCGCCGTGGCCCCATCGCCGCGCGCGCATCGCCGCCGCCGTTCTTGCTCGCGTGTTGCGCCGTCATGCGGAACCTCCGGCCTGCGCCGCACCGACCGGCTCTGTGTCGAGCGCCCCGCCCACCCCGTCGCCCAGTTGTGAGTCGTAGATCTCCCGATAGATCGGGCTGGAGCGCATCAGCTCGGTGTGCGTGCCCTCGGCGACGATGCGCCCACGGTCAATCACGACGATCTTATCAGCGTTGAGCACCGTGCTGATGCGCTGCGCCACCACGAGCTTCGTGCCGGCGCCGTTCGTCTGCGCCAGGGCGTCCTGGATCCGGGTTTCCGTCTCCACGTCCACCGCGCTCGTGCTGTCGTCGAAAATCAGGATTTTGGGCTTGAGCAGCAAGGCCCGCGCGATGGCGACCCGCTGCTTCTGTCCGCCGGAGAGGTTCACGGCGCGCTCTTCCAGCCGGGTATCGTAGCCGTTCGGTAATCCCAGGATGAACTCATGCGCCTGCGCCGCCATCGCCGCGGCCACCACCTCGGCGTCGCTGGCCTCGGGGCGGCCATAGCGGATGTTATCGCGCACCGTACCGGTGAACAGGATGCTCTCTTGCGGGACGATGCCGATCATGCCAAGCAGCGAATCTTGCCGCAGCGCGCGCACATCCACACCGTCAATCAACACGCGCCCCGTATCCACGTCATAGAAACGCGGGGCGAGGTTGATGAGCGTGGACTTGCCCGCGCCGGTCGCGCCCAGGATGGCAACCGTCTGCCCCGGCTCGACCGTCAGGCTGACGTCCTCCAGCACTTTGCCGTCCCTCATGGCTGCTCCGTCCTCTTCGCCGCCCGGTCGAAGACGATGCGACCCGCGGCGTCCGCGGGCAGGTCGGTGGCGTCCGGCGCGTCCAGCACCTCGGGCACGGCATCGAGCACCTGGTTGACGCGCCCCGCTAAGGCGATGCCGTAGGCCCACACGGTCGAGAGCATCGCCATCATGGTCAGCGGCCCCATCGTGGTGAGCAGATAGTTGGTGAACGCCACGATCTGTCCGGTGGTCAGGTCGCCCTGGATCGCCTGGAGTCCGCCGCGCCAGATCACGATCACCATGCCTGCGTTGACGAGTGTCGTCAGCGCCGGCCCCATCACTGACATGAAGCGCATAGCGTGCACCGATTGCGCGGTGAGGTCTTCGTTCGCGCCCTCGAAGCGTTCGGCCTCGAAATCGGCGCGGGCGAAGGCCTTGACCAACTGCGCCCCGGCGATGTTCTCCTGCAACACCGTGTTCAACCGGTCGAGCCGCCGCTGGACGCGCAGGAACATCGGCTCCATGCGCACCATGAAGAACACGACGACGAGCATGGTGAAGAAAAGGAGCGGCAGCAACGTGAGGGCCAGCCGGCTGTCGGTGCGGAACATCAGGATCAGGCTGCCAACCATCATCAGCGGGGCGCGCGTGCCGATGCGCAACGACACCTGCACCAACCGTTGCAGCGCGCTCGTGTCGCTGCTGAGCCGGACGATGAGTTGGCCGGTCTTGAGCTGGTCGAGGTTACCGTAGGACAGGGATTGAATCTTGAGGAACTGGGCCTCGCGCAGGTCGCGCGCAAAGCTCTCGCCCACACGCACCGAGGTAATATTGTTCCCGACGGCGCTCAGCGCGCTGAGCGCCGAGATGCCCAGCATCAGCAGCGCCGTGCGGATCACCACCTGCTGGTTCCCTGCGGTGATGCCCTGGTCAATGAGCCGCTGAATCAGCCGCGGGATCGAGAGGTCGAGGAAGACCAGCGTAGTCAGCAGCAGTAGCGCGACCACGGCGCGCCGCCAGTATGGCTTTAAAAATGGCAGGAGTTTGGAAACATCACGCATACGGTCAACACGCTTTTACACCTGGAATCACAGGAGGTGATTATGCCCCCGTTGAGCGTTCCGTGCAAGCGCGACATCCTGGGAGCTTCGGAGAGAACAGACCCTTTGCGGTCCAATTTGGAAATAACGCGCGATTCTTTAAGGCTGGCGCGGGGATAAACAGGTGCAACGCACTTTCGAAAGTGCGTTGCACCTGAGGCTACGCGAAGAGCGCTTCGTGAATTTGACGGGTGGTCGCCTCGGGGTCATCGGACTGCCAGACGCGGCGACCGATGGCGACGCCCGCCGCGCCGCCCGCGATGGCATCGCGCGCGAGTTGGGCGGTGGAGACTTCGGGGGTACTCTTCGGCCCCCCGGCGACGATGATGGGCACGGGCACGGCCTGGGCGATGTGGGCGAACTGCGCCACGTCGCCGCAGTAGTTGGTCTTGATGACGTCCGCGCCGATCTCCATGCCGATGCGCGCCGCGTGGGCAATGGCCGTCGCATCGAAGAACTGCTCGGCGGAGGGCATCATCTCGGCAATGACGGGCATCTCCAGCGGCGCGCACGCCTGGATCAACTCGGCCAGCCAGCGGTAGATCTCCACGTCGCCGGCGCGCCCGAAGAAGACTGACACGGCCACGGCGTCGGCGTCCATGCGCAACGCGGTCTCAAGCCCGGCGATCGGCGTCTCCTGCGTGCCCTGCGCGCTCAGCCCGGCGGTAAGGCTGACGCGCAGCACCAAGCCGATGTCGGGGCGCAGCGCGGGCGCGACGGCGCGCAGGAAGCCGGGCGAGGCGAGGATGGCGTTCGCGCCGCCCGCAATCACCTGCTCTACGATGCGTTGCGGGTTATCCAGCCCGACGACCGGGCCGAGCCAGCCGCCGTGATCGAGCGGGGAGAGCAAACAGCGGCTTTGCGGGCCGACGAACAGGCGGCTCATGCGTCTTGCTTTGCCAAACATAGATCAGAACTCCTCTGTCAGATATAAACCACGGAACACACAGAATACACTGAAAAAACAAAGGCACAAATTCTTCCGTCACCGAACGCCCACGAGGAGCTAAACTACAGGTGCGCAGCGGCGAATTCGGCCAACAGGCGATAGCGCCGGTATTGCGCCTCGTAGCGCGCGTCCGGCGACGGCGGCAGGGTGATGGGCGCGTCGAAGGTTGCGGCGAGCGCGGTGCTGAAGTCGTCGCCCAGCGCCTGGCGGGCGTAGGCATACGCGCCGCGCGTCACGGTCTCCTGCCCGGCGTAGATGCGCACCGGCAGGCGGCAGATGTCAGCGGTAAGTTGCGGCCAGCCCGCCACCGCCGCCCCGCCCCCGGCCAACGCGATGGTCTGCGGCGGCGCGCCGAGTTCGGTGAAAATGTCGAGCAGATAGCGCAGGCTGAAGGCGACCCCCTCCAGTACGGCGCGCAGCATGTGGGGTCGCCGGTGGGCCAGCGTCAGGCCATAGAACCCCCCGGCCAGCCCGTCGTTCCAGAACGGACTGCGCTCGCCGGAGAGGAACGGCAGGAAGAACAGCCCCTCGGCCCCCGGCGCGACCGCCATCCCCCCGGCGACGGCATCCTCGAAGCCCAACTCGCCCTCGTAGAACGCCTGCCACGCCCATTGCAGCGCCGCGCCGCTGGTCGAGGTGACGCCACCGAGCAGCGGGTAGGGCAAGAGGGGATAGACGTAGAGCCGATTTTCGCCCTCCGCCGCCTGGTAGCCGGGCGGCTGCGGCATGAAGACCATCGAGGAACTGCCCAGGCTGCACGTCACCTGGCCCAATTCCGGCGGCGCGCCGGTGATCAGGGCCAGCACGTCGCCGGCGCCGGTAATGACGCGCAGGTCGGCGCGCAGCCCGAACCGGCCGGCCCACTCCGACAGCAACGCGCCCGCGTCTTCGTGCGGGGCGCGGAAGGGCGGCAGCAGCGCCGGGTCCAGCCCGATTGCCGCCATGCGGTCATTGGCCCAGGTCAGGGTGTCCCAATCGAGCAACGCCGCGCCGCCCGCCTCGGTTCGATCCGTGAGATATGTGCCCGTCAACCGATAACGCAGATAATCTTTCGGCCACAGGATGTGGGCGGCGCGTGCAACCTGTGCGGGTTCGTGGCGCGCCAGCCAGGCCAGCTTCGGCAGGGTGTAGGTCGAATTGAGCTGGTAGGGCGGCAGGCCCAGGCGCGCCTGAAGTTCCGCCGTCTCGGCCGCAGCGCGCCGGTCGAGCCAGAGGATGGTCGGCGGGACGACCATACCGGAAGTATCGAGCAAGACCGCGGTGTGCATCTGCCCGGTCAGCGCCAGCACTTCCACGGCGTGCAGGTCGAGCGGGGCGGCGCGCAGCTCGTCCAGCGCCGCGGCCAGCGCCTCCCACCACGCTTCCGGGTCGGCCTCGGCCCAGCCCGCCTGCGGCGTCTGATAACCGTAGCGCCGCCCGGCGGACGCGACGACCTGCCCCGCGCCGTCATAGACCACGGCCTTGAGCGACGAGGTGCCGACGTCCACCGTCAGGATCAGCGGGGCGACGGTCATGCGCGGCTAAACGCCATCCCCGGCGGGCGGGTTGACCGCGATCAGCACCTTGTGGCCGGCGCGTTCCTTCACCGTATCGAAGGCCTCGGCTAGCGCCTCCAGCGGGAAGACGTGGCTCACCAGCGCCTCGGTCTGCACCTGCCCTGTGCTGATGAGCTTCAGCGCCCGGTGCATGTTCTCCGGCGTGCTGTCCGAAGACCCGGTGATGATCCACTCACCGTAGTGGATCTGGTTGGGATCGAGCTGCACCTGATCTTTGGGATAGATGCCGGCGAAGATGTTCAACCGACCGCCCGGCGCGAGATAGCGCACCGTCTCTTCGACCATGCGCGCCGACCCCACGGTGAGCGCGACCGCGTCCACGCCCCAGCCGTCCGTCACATCCTTGATGAACGCGGCCAGGTCGGTCTCGGTGGGGTTCACGATGAAATCCGCGCCGAGGCTCTGCGCCAGCTCCAGCCGTTCGGGCAACGGGTCGGAGGCGATGACGCGCGCCCCGAACGCGCGGGCGACCTGCATGTGCATCAACCCGATCGGCCCTATGCCGACCACGAGTTCGGTCTCGCCGGGGTAGAGGCGCAGCATGTCCTGGCCGCGCAGGACGCACGCTAGCGGCTCCATCAGCGCGGCGGCCTTGAGGCTGGTCCCGTCGGGGATCACGTGGATGTTGCGTCGGGGCACGACCACGTAATCTGCATAGCCGCCGCCATATTGCAGGAACGTTGGATTCTGGCAGCGGTTCGAGCGCCCGGTGCGACAGGCGCGGCAGACGCCGCATTTAATAATCATGTCGGGCGCGACGCGCGTCCCGACCGCCAGGTCCTTCACCTTGTCACCGACAGCGGCCACAATCCCCGACACCTCGTGGCCGAGGATGCGGGGGAAGGCCACCGACGAGAGGCCCGAATAGGCCCGCACGTCCCACGGGCAGACAGCCGCGTAGGCGACTTTGACAAGGACGTCCTCGTCGCCCAGCGGGTGGACGGGGATTTCGCGCAGTTCCACTTCTTGCGGATGTTCACACCACATCACGCGCATTGTTTCAGTTGCCATCGTTCTCCTTCAGGTTAGATTCCATCACCGTGGAGTGCACATCCTCAGATGCGCGCCCCCCGTCATGGACAGGATTTACAAGATTGAGTCCCCTGAAAGAAGGGGCTGTTTAGCAATCGTAACTCAGCGTGTGGGCCGCGCATGGCGGGAATACAAGGCGCAGAACTGTGGCCAAGGCGTCAGAAAAGGGCGCTGTCAGGGCGGATTCATGGCTGCGTTGCACT
>JBBQRS010000179.1:0-6559 GCA_038214535.1 Anaerolineae bacterium | reverse complement strand
CAGATGCATCACATTGATCGCACGACCCCCTGGGAAGAGATCTGGCAGGCCATGGAGCAGTTGGTGACGGCGGGCAAGGTGCTTTACGTCGGCAGCAGCAACTTCGCCGGGTGGAACATCGCCCAGGCGCAGGGTGTGGCAAAGTCCCGCAACTTCATGGGCCTCGTCTCCGAGCAGAGCCTCTACAATCTGGCCGCCCGCACCATCGAGCTGGAGGTGATCCCCTCGTGCGCCGCGCACGGTCTTGGTCTGATCCCGTGGAGCCCGCTGGGCGGCGGGCTGCTGGGCGGCGTGCTCAAGAAGGCCACGGAAGGCCGTCGCGCGAGCGAAGACATGGAGAAAGAACTGGAAAGCAAGCGCCCGCAGGTGGAGCAGTATGAAGCGCTGTGCGCCGACCTCGGCGAAGAACCGGCGGACGTGGCGCTGGCTTGGCTGCTGCACAACCCCGTGGTGACGGCCCCCATCATCGGGCCGCGCACGATGGAGCAGCTCGAGGGCAGCCTGCGCGCCCTGGAGATCGAGTTGTCTGACGAGACCCTGGCGAAGCTGGACGAGATCTGGCCCGGCCCCGGCGGTCAGGCGCCTGAGGCGTACGCGTGGTAGCGGCTATCGCCGCGCAACCCGGCCGGCTTGCCGGTCGGGTTGCCATCGTCACCGGCGCAGGCCGCGGGCTTGGCAAAGCGATCGCGCTGGCCTATGCACGCGAGGGTGCAGCCGTGGCGCTGGCCGCGCGCAGCGAGGGTGAGATCGGGCAGGTCGCCGCGGAGATCGCGGGCATGGACCAGATCGCGCTGCCCGTCGTGGCCGACGTGGGCGCGGAAGAAGACGTCGAGCGTCTGGTGAGCGCCGTCCTTGCACGCTTCGGGCGGGTGAACATCCTTTTCAACGCCGCGGGCCAGCGCGCGGTGATGCCTTCCGAGACCCTGCCACGCGCCGACTGGGAGCGCGTGCTGGAGGCCAACCTCACGGCGAGCTTCCTGTGCAGCCAGCGCGTGTTCGAGCCGATGCGCGCCGCCGGATATGGCAAGATCATCATGATGGGTTCGATGCAGGCGCACAGCGGCGCGCCTTTCCGGGCTGCCTACGCGGCCAGCAAGACAGGGTTGATCGGTCTGGCGCGTGCGTTGGGTGTGGAGTGGGCGCAGTACGGCATCAACGTCAACGTCCTCTCGCCCGGCTACATCGCCACCGAGATGGTGTTGCACCAGATCGAGATCGGCCAACTCGATCTGGCGGCCATCGAAAAACGCACGCCGGCCGGGCGCATCGGGACGGTCGAGGATGTGACGGGCGCGGCGGTCTTTCTGGCGTCCGACGATGCGAACTTCATGTGCGGCCAGTCGATCATCATTGACGGTGGGTGGATGGCTAACGGCTTCCTGATGATATAAGGATTTAAATGGCGGAAATTCGGCTGGTCAACGTGAGCAAGAGCTACTCTGGTGGGTCGGGCGCAACCCCGTCGTCGGGTTATCGCGGCCTGGGCGCGGCCCGTTCGCAGGCCGACCGCGCCTTTGCCGAACGCTCGGCCGCGCATGCCCGGCAAGACGCCGACCTGCGTTCGGGTGGCAGCAGTGAGATCCCCGCGCTGGACAACGTGAACCTGACGGTGCCGGATGCCACGACGATGGCCGTGATGGGGCCGTCGGGTTGCGGCAAGAGCACCTTGCTGCGCATAGTCTGTGGTCTGGAGATGAGTTATACCGGCGAGGTCTACTACGACGACCGCGACATGCGTGACGTGCCCCCCAAAGACCGGTATATCGGGATGGTCTTCCAGAACTACGCCCTTTATCCGCACTTCGAAGGGGAAGGCAACCTGCGTTTCTCCTTCCGCGTGCGGAAAGCGCCTGACGCCGAGGCCGACGAGCGCATCCGTCTCACCTCCGAGGTCATGGGCATCGGGTTCGACCAATTATTAGCCCGCAAACCGGGTACGCTGTCGGGCGGGCAGCAGCAACGGCTGGCGATTGCGCGGGCGCTGGTGCGCAAGCCGCAGCTCTTCCTGTTCGACGAACCGCTCTCCAACCTCGACGCGAAACTGCGCGCCCAAACCCGCGTCGAGATCAAGCGGCTGCTGCGGCGTATTGGGATCACCGCGATCTACGTAACGCACGATCAGGAGGAGGCGGTCGCGCTGGGCGACCAGATCGCCGTGATGCGCGAGGGTCGGGTCGAGCAGGCCGGGCCGTATCAGATGCTGCGCGAAGACCCGCTCAACGCCTTTGTTGCCGGGTTCCTGGGTACGCGCCCGATGAATCTGCTGGACGGCGTGGCGGTGGAGGGCGGCGGGGTAGCAGTAGCCGGTTCGGAGATGCTCCTGCCGCCGGGCATCCGTGAACGCGTCGCCCCTGGCGCTAATGTCATCGTTGGTTTTCGTCCGGAAGCCGGGGAGATGGCGTCTGACGATACGCTATCTGCGGACGGGCTGCTGTTAGCCGGGGAGATCGAGGCCATCGAGCCGGATTTCACGCGCCGCACGCAGTATTTGCGCGTGCTGTCGGCGGGCGTGGTCTGGAGTGTCGCCCTGCCGATTGACGCGAACTGGCGTTCCGGCGAGACGATCCACATTTCTTTCCCCGCGGCGTCGCTTTACTTCTTCGACGGTCGCACCGGCTCGCGCCTCGTGTAGTCACGCGGGCGCATATTCCCTTCGTAGTGACGGCTTTAGCCGTTCGGGAGCACGACAACGGCTAAAGCCGTCACTACGAAGGGGGATGATGCGCAGTTTGGGGTAGATTTTATGTGAGCGCGGCCAGCCGTTGCAGGGCCGGTTGGAGCGCCGGGTAGAGTGAGAGATATACCTCTTCGTATAGTCGTGAGTAAATCTCATGGCGCGCATCGTTCGGCAAAATGCACGTACTATCTACATGAACCATCTCTGCGGCAGCCGTCCGCACGTCCGGATACATGCCCACGCCCGCGGCGGCGAGAATCCCTGCTCCCAGCGCGCTCGCTTCCGCGTTCGCGCCCATGCGCACCGGCTTGCCGGTGATGTCGGCGATAATCTGCGGCCATAGCGCGCTGCGACTGCCGCCGCCCATCAGCCTGGACTCGGTGATGGGATGTTTCGTCGCTGTTTCCACACCTTCGATGTGCAGTCGCAGCTCGTAAGCAATGCCTTCCAGGATCGCGCGATACAGATGCCTCCGGTCGTGATGCCCGCGCCACCCGATGATGATCCCGCCGGCGGTCGCGTCCCAGTAGGGATTCATCACGCTGTTCCAGTAGGGCACCAGAATCAACCCCTCGGCCCCCGGCGGTAACTCGCTCGCCGCCGCCTCATAGACGACCAACCCGTTACTCGTGTCCCCGCCGGTATACGGCGCGATGCGCTCTTCGAACCACGATACGGTGTACGCGCCGCCCAGCAGCACGGTCTCCAGCAGATAACTTCCTGCCACGCCGCCGCACGTGGTGCGGAAGGCACGATCCGCGATGTAGGTATCCGAGTAGGTTCCCGATACCACCGCGGTGCCCAGGTTGAGGTACGCGGGACCCGGCGCGGTGATGTTCGCGCCCAATCCCGCGCTCTGCCCGTCGCCCAGCCCGCACACCAGGGGCAGCCCGCGGGGGAGTCCTGTTTGCGCCGCCGCCTCGGCGGTGACTTCGCCGATGATCGTCCCCGGCGGATACAATTCCGGCAACTGCCGTTCTTCCAGCCCGAGCGCATTCAGCACCGGCGCGGCCCAACAGGTTTGCTTTGTATCGAACAGCCCGGTCGGGTCGGCGCTGCCCCATCCGCTACGCAGATGCCCCGTCAGTTGGTGCGCCAGATACGCGTGGGTGTCCGCGTAGTACCGGGTTTGCGCGAAAATCTCCGGCTCATGCTGGCGTAGCCAGGCGATCTTGCCGGATGTTAGGTTCGCTGTGAGCGGTCGCCCTGTGAGTTGGTGATATTCCTCTCGCCCAAGTTGCGCTTCGAGCGCAGGTAACAGATCGCGACTGCGCTCGTCCATCCAGACGATGCCGTTGCAAAGCGGCCGGTATTCTGCGTCCAGCGGGACGAAGCTCTCGCGCTGGTGGCTGACGCACAGCGCGGCCAGCCGTGCAGTCTCGATCTGCGCCGCAGCCTGCCGGAGAGCCGACGCAGCGGCTGCCCACCATGCGTCCGCGGGCTGCTCGTACCAGCCGGGTTGCGGCTGGTACGACGTGAGCGCCTCCCGGCCTTCGGCGACAACTCTTCCGTTGGCTTCGTAGGCAACCGTTTTACACGCGGTCGTGCTGGCGTCAAGGCCGATGACGAGCGGCGCGTCGTTCACCAGAGCGTGAAGCCTCCATCCACAACCAGCACATGTCCGGTCACATAGTTTGCAGCATTAGAGGCGAGGAAGACCACCGCTCCCGCCAGATCTTCAGGGTCGCCGATGCGGTGCATCGGGATCGTATCGGTCCACTCCGCCGTACGGACCGGATCGGAGAGCGGCTGTTCATTGAGCGGCGTCCGCATGTAACCGGGCGCGATGGCGTTCACGGTGATGTGGTGCGGCGCCCATTCCGCGGCCAGCGCCTTCGTCAGCATGTTCACGCCCGCCTTTGACGCGTAATAGGGCGCCTGGGGCACGTCGCGATTGACGATCAACCCGGACATCGAAGAAACGTTGATGATCCGGCCATATTCCTGGGCAATCATGGCGGGCGCGAACGCCTGACAGCACAACCACACGCCCGTCATGTTGACATCCATCACCACGTTCCAATCGCCGAGCGGCATCTTCTCGCTGGCGACGTGGCGGCTGATGCCCGCGTTGTTCACCAGGATATGCACTGCGCCGAAATGCTCCGGCGCCTCGACCGCCATCCGTTGCACCGCCTCGGGATCGGAAATGTCGGCGATGATGACGAAGCTATCCCGCCCCAGGTCGCGAATCTCGCACGCCGTCTGCTCCGCCGTGTCTGCGCGAATATCCACGATGGCGACGTCTGCCCCGGCCTGCGCAAGGGCCAGCGCCATGCCCTTGCCCAAACCCTGCCCGCCGCCCGTGACTACAGCCTTCTTGCCCGTGAGATCGAAAAGTGAAAGCACCCCTGTCATGCGTTGTTCCTCCTTGCCTTCTACGTGATATCAAATAATCGCGGCCGCTCTCTTCCCGCGGAGTTGGCATCCTCAGATGCGAACTCCGCGGGCGGATACGAAACTTTCAAACGCCCGCGTTCAACTCTGCGACCTTCACCGGCAGCCCTGCATCAATGGACTGATACGCCGCGATGCCGGTCAGGATGGACTGTGCGCCCGCCCGGTGATCGGCGGCGCGGCCATAGGGGTCGGCCGTTGCAGAGGGGTTAAAAGTGTCTTCCAGCATCAGGTCGTCGCCGCCGCCGTGCCCGCCCTCCGATTCCCACACCGGAACCTCATAGGCCGGCGCAAAGTGTGGATAGACGTGGATCGTCGTGCCTTTCGCCTTCAACGCGCCCGGCACGCTGCCGTCGCCGCTGATGTACACCGTCTCTTCGCAGTGATGTTCGAGGCGGCCCTTCGACCCGTTGAACGCGATGGTGTAGCCCTCCCAGGGCGTGAACGCGTTGAGCGAGTAGGTCATCTTCGCCCCGTTCGCATACTGCACGTTGACGCCCATCGAGTCCCAGATGTTGATCTGATCGCTGAAGACGCAGCGATCACGGAAATAGCCGTCATACTGCTCGTTTTCGAGATACAGCGCGCGCAGATCGTCATACTCCCTGAGGTCGAGATAGAAGTTGCAATTTTCGGCTTCGGGACAGTTCAGACACCGTTCCCCGCGATTGAACAGCCCGTATGCGTCGCCCTGTTCCGGGGTGTAGAAGCGCCGTTGGCCAGTCGCATAGACCGTTTCGGGCGTCGTGTCCAGCCACCAGTTGACGAGATCGAAGTGATGCGTGGCCTTGTGGACGAGCAGGCTGCCGGAGTTCTCGCGGTTGCGATGCCAGCGCCGAAAATAGTCGGCCCCGTGGCGTGTGTCGAGCAGCCAGTGGAAATCCACCGACAGCACCTCGCCGATCACGCCCGACATTAGCAGCGACTTGACCTGCGTGCGCGGCGGCGAGTACCGATAGTTGAAGGTCACCCGCAGCGAGCGGCCCGTCCGGCGCTGTGTTTCGAGGATGCGTCGGCACTTCTCCGCCGTGGTGGTCATCGGCTTCTCGGTGATCACATCGCAGCCTGCTTCCATCGCCCGGCAGATATACTCGTCGTGGGTCGAGTCCATCGTGGTGACGATCACCGTTCCGGGGCGACATTCGGTCAGCATCTTGTCGAAATCGGCGGCCAGATAGCCGCGCGTCTCGTCGCCCTGTTCGTTGGCCCAGACCAGTCGTCGCCGCACGCGTCCCTCGTTCAAGTCGCACACGCCGAGCATTTCCGCGCGATCCGCATAGCGATCCAGCATGGCCTGATGATACATATATGAGCGCCCGCCCAGCCCAACCTGGACGTAACGCGTTCTGTCACTCATCTGTTTTAACGCTTTCTATCTGATGTGTCGTGATCCAACATCCCCTTCGTAGTGTCGGGGTTCGGCCGTTGGTTGCGCCCAACGCGGGAACCCGGCCAAACAAGTGGGGGGCGGTTTTTGTATCCGGG
>JBBQRS010000178.1:0-6637 GCA_038214535.1 Anaerolineae bacterium | reverse complement strand
TATTGTGGTTTATTTTGTGTGGTGCCGGTTGGGGGTTGGTTGGGCCCCCGTCGGGGGGGTGGGCGCCCCGCCCCCTTCGGGGCCCACTACGAACCTCAGGCGCGGCCCGGCTGGACGGACGCGCGCAGGTCATCTACTGCGGCTTGCAGGTCGCGGCGGAGGCTGGAACCGGCGGGGAGCCGGTTGACCAGCACCTGCGCGGCGTCCAGGGCTTGCGGCGCGGCGGGGTAGTCCACGCTCTCGGCGTCCACCTGGAGGCGCACCGGCGTCAGGATGTCGAGCGCCGCGAACGCGATCTGCGGCGGCGTCGGGGCGGCGTCCGCAGATGCGCCGGCCAGCGTCTCAGGCGTCGCCTCCATCCCCAGCGGGTCGCGCAGCCAGAGCGCCGCGGTCATGGCGAGCGCATGGAAGGCATCCGCAGAGGTCGCGCCGAGGCTCTCGAAGGTGCGGCTCGCATCCACGCGATGGGTGCGCAGGTCTATCCGCTCCACTGCCAGCCGATAGGGACCCGCTTCGTCACCCAACAGTAGACCCGAGGCAAGGTACCCGCGCGGCGGGGTCGAGACCCGCGCCCAGAGCGCGCTGAGTTGGCCCAGGCCGACCATGTCGAGCGGGCGTAAGAGCACGGGAGTCTGCAAACCCGCGGGGACGGCCCGATTCCAGCGCACCAGCGATTCTTCGATGGTCTGCATCACGATCTCGGAGTCCACGTAGCCGGGCACAGCCAGCGCCTCGGTGAACTCGCCCAGGGCGATGCCGGGCGCGACGGGGTCCATGCCGAAGCGCGGCCGCAAACGCATGAGCCAAAACTCGCGCAACCAGGCGAAGAACCAGCGCAGGAGGCGCAGCAGGGCGAAGAGCAAGGCGAAGATCAGCGCCGCCGCCAGCGCGATGGAACCAAGCAACCGCCACCAATGGTTAAAATTCTGCGAGAAGGTGGTCGGCGGAACAGGGGTCGGGGTGGGCGGCGCGAGCGTGGGCAGCGGCGCGGCGGCGGTCGCTGTGGCCCCACCCTGCGCGGCCAACGCCTCGTTGAGGCCCGCCAGCGCGGTCGGGTTGCCGGGGCTTTCCAACGCCACGGCGGAATAGATTTCCATGGCTGCGGCGTAGTCCCCGCCGTCCAGATAGGCGCGGGCCAGCGCCAGGCGCGCTTCGAGCGCGGTGAAGGTCGGCGTGGGGCTGGGCGTGATGCTGGGCGTCGGGGTGATCGTCGCGGTGGGCGCGGGCGTCGCCGTCACGACCGTCACCGCGATCGTCGGCGTGGCTTCCTGCGCGGCGACGGGGCGGCCCGGGCCAAGCAGGCAGAGGGTAAACGCCAGAGCCGGGATGAGCACTCCTGCGGGCCGAAGGAGTCTTGCTGAGCGCATGCGACCTCCATTGAGAGCGATGAGGAAAAATCTGAAAGCGCCGCGTAAAGCCCGGCGCGTTTGAGCATTTGCGGATTATAGCACCGACGGGAACGCGTGGCAATTGCCGCCCGCGCCGCCCGGCATGTTATACTATGGCCTCATCCAGGCAGACGGAAGAGGGCAATTTGGCGCATCCTTTCACGGAGAGATTGGCCCGCGGGCCGGTGCTGAGCGACGGCGCGCTCGGCACCATGTTGCATGGGCGCGGCGCGGCGCTGGACGCCAGCGTCGAAGGCCTGACCCTGTCACACCCCGACTGGGTGCGAGAGATTCATCTGGCGTACATCCGCGCCGGGGCCGAGATCATCCAGACCAACACATTCGGCGGGAGCAGCCTGCGTCTCGCTGAAGCGGGGCTGGAAGACCGCGTGCGCGAGATCAATTTCCGCGCGGTCAAGCTGGGGCGGGAGGCGCGCGAGATGAGCGGCGAACCGGTGTGGATCGCCGGTTCGGTCGGCCCGCTGGGGCGGCGCATTCGGCGCAATGGCGTCATCGTGGCCGACATCGCGCAGACGGCGTTCCGCGAGCAGATTGCCGTGTTGTGGGAAGCCGGGGCCGACCTGTTGATCTTCGAGACCTTCTCCGACCTGTCGGAACTGACCGCGGCGGTGCAGGTGGCCCGGCAGACCACCGATTTGCCGATCATCGCCGAGATGACCTACGGCAACGATGGCATCGCGAGCGACGGCAGCGCGCCCGCCGATGCGGCCCGCGTGTTGGCCGCACTGGGGGTAGACGTGGCCGGTGTCAACTGCTCGATGGGGCCGGCGCGTGTCCTCGATTTCGTCACCGAGATGCACCGCGCCGAGCCGTCGCTGCGGCTGTCGGCCATGCCCAACGCCGGGCTGCCCTATCGCGCCGGCGACCGGATGGTCTATCCCTCCGCGCCGCACTATTTCGCGCAGCACACGATCCCATTGGTAGACGCGGGTGTGGTGGTGCTGGGCGGCTGTTGCGGCACAACGCCCGCCCACACCGCGGCGATGCGCGGCGCGCTGGATGACTTGCTGCGTCGCGCGCAGGGGACGCCGGAGGTGGGCGCGGAGGAGTTGGCCGCCCTGCCGATGGTACGCGTCTCCGCACCGGGGCTGCCCGAAGTAGCCGAAGATGCACCTGAGGCTACCGGTCTGCTGCAGAAGCTGGACGCCGGGCGGTTCGTCGTCAGCGTCGAGGTGGACCCGCCGCGCGGCTTCAGCGCGGCGAAGATGCTGGAGGGGGCGCGCGTGGCGCTGGCAAGCGGCGCGGACGCCGTCAACGTGGCCGACAGCCCGATGGCGCGGGTGCGGATGGGCGCGCTGGCGCTGTGTCTCCTGATCCAGCAAGGGGTGGGCATCGAGACCATTTTGCACTTCACGACGCGCGACCGGTCGCTGATGGGTTTGCAGGCCGACCTGATTGGCGCGCACGCGCTCGGCGTCCGCAACATCATCGCGCTCACCGGCGACCCCCCCAGCCTGGGCGACAGCCCCGGCAGCACCGCCGTGTACGATGTGGATTCCATCGGCCTCGTGAAGCTGATCAACCAGTTCAACCAGGGGCTGGACTATTCGGGCAAACCGTTCGGCAGCCGGTCGGCGTTCACCATTGCGGTGGCTTGCGATCCCACGCGCGACGACCTGGTGCGCGAGGTGGATCGCTTCCACCGCAAGGTCAGCGGCGGCGCGCACCTGACCATGACGCAACCGATCTTCGACCCGACCGTTTGGCGGCGCTTCTTCGAGCTGTATGAGGAACGCCACGGCTCATTTCCCGTCCCGGTGCTGATCGGCATCCTGCCGTTACAGAGCCACCGCCATGCCAGCTTCCTGCACAACGAGGTGCCGGGCATCACCATCCCGGAGCGCGCACTCGAGCGGATGGAGCGCGCGGGGGCCGAGGGGCGGCGCGAAGGCGTGCTGATGGCGCAGGAGTTGCTGATGGAGCTGATGGAAACGCCGAAGGTGCAGGGCGTCTACCTGATGCCCAGCTTCGGACGCTATGAGGTGGCGTGCGAGGTGCTGGATGTGTTGGAGGATCGGAAGCCGGTGGGAGCCGAGGCATGACCCCGTCCGCGCTGATCCTCGCTTCGGGGTCGCCGCGGCGGCGCGCGCTGCTCGGCTTGTTGGGCATCCCGTTCACCGTTGCGGCAGCCGATATTGATGAGACGCCGTTGCCGGGCGAACGCCCCGCCGACATGGTGGCGCGGTTGAGCCGGGCCAAAGCTGAAGCCCTCATGGCATCCGACCAGTATGCACATGACGCAGCGGTATTGTCCGCCGACACCATGGTGGCGCTGGATGACCGGTTGCTTGGCAAACCGGTGGACGACGCCGAAGCGGTTGCCATGCTCGACGCGCTGCGCGGGTGCACCCATCAGGTCTATACGGCGGTCAGCCTGGCCTGGCATAACGGTATTAACACGCGCCTCTCGGTGAGCGATGTGACCTTCCGCAACTACAGCGCGGATGAGATGATGGGATACATCGCCACGGGAGACCCGCTCGATAAGGCCGGGGCGTACGCGATTCAACACCCGGATTTCGCGCCGGTGGCCCGTTGGGATGGATGCTACACGGGCATCATGGGGTTGCCACTGAAAGAGGTTGCGGCGCTGTTGGAGCAAGCCGGTTTCACCATCGCCGCCCCGGTCGCAGAGGTGTGCCGGAGCGTGGCGGGCCAATGTTGCCTCGACGACAAGGGGCTGAATTACAAGGCGACGGAGATCGTATGCAGGAAGATATTTTAGCCGGCCTCAACCCACCACAGCGCGAGGCGGTCACAACCACCGAAGGCCCGGTGTTGGTGCTGGCAGGCCCCGGCTCGGGCAAGACGCGGGTGTTGTCGCACCGCGTGGCCTATCTGTTGCGGGTCGCGAACGCCGCGCCGACCAGCGTGATGGCCGTCACGTTCACGAATAAAGCGGCGCAGGAGATGCGCGAGCGGATCAACCGGCTGCTGGGCGAGAGCGTGCCCACCAGCACCGGCTGGCGCGGGCTGACCATCGGCACGTTTCACAGTATTTGCGCGCGCATCTTGCGCCAGGAAGCCGCCGAGGCCGGGATCAAGAGCGGCTACGTCATTTACGATGACGGCGAGCAACAGATGGCCGCCAAACAGGCGCTGCGGGACCTGAACATTGACGAGAAGCTGTATCGGCCCGAGGCGATGCGCGGGGCGATCTCGCGCGCCAAGAACGAGCTGGTCAAGCCGGGCGAATATCAGACGTCAACCTATTGGGAGGAGATCGTGCGGCGCGTCTATCGGCGCTATGAAGAAATCCTCATGGCGAACGGCGCGCTCGATTTTGACGACCTGCTGGCGCGCACCGCGTATCTGTTCATTGAGAAGCCGGAAGTGTTGCAGCGCTACCAGGAGCGCTATCGTTACATCCTGGTGGACGAATTCCAGGACACCAACACGGCGCAATACACGCTGGTGCAGGCGCTGGCGGGCAAATATCACAACCTTTTTGCTGTAGGTGACGAAGATCAATCAATCTACGGCTTTCGCGGGGCGGATTATCGGAATGTGCGGCGGTTCCGCGACGATTTCCCGGATGCGCGCGTGATCTTGCTAGAGCAGAATTATCGCTCCACTCAGTCTATTCTGGATGTCGCGAATGCCGTGATTACACGAAACGTCCATCGCACGCCCAAGCAACTGCATACCTCGCGCGGGCGCGGGCTGGAGGTCATGGCGCACGAGGCATATGACCAGACCGATGAGGCAAACTTCGTCGTCGGGTTGATCCAGCAGATGGTGGCGCGCGGCGAGGTGAATCTGGGCGATTGCGCCGTGATGTATCGCACCAACGCGCAATCGCGCGCCCTCGAAGATGCGTTCGTCGCGCGCGGCATCCCCTATCAGTTGATCGGCGGGACGCGCTTCTATCAGCGCAAGGAGATCAAGGACGCACTGGCCTATCTGCGGCTGGCGCACAACCCTGACGACAACATCAGCCTGAGCCGGATCATCAACGTGCCGACGCGGGGCATTGGCGACAAATCGGTGGGCGCGCTGGCGACGTGGAGCGCCGAACTCGGCGTGAGCATGGCAGGCGGGCTGGCGCTGCTGGCCGGCGACCTGACCAGCCCGATCCTGACGGGCGCGCCCCTGGCCTCGGGCGCGGCGCCGGAGCATCCATTTCCGAAAGCCGCCTATCGTTCGCTGACCGCATTCTATAAGATGCTGGCCGGGTGGATCGCCGGCCGGGATCGTTTAACGGTGGCGCAGCTGCTGGAGCGTATCGGTGAGGAATCGGGCCACGCGGCGTGGCTACGCGACGGGACGGAAGAAGGGGAAGATCGCTGGAACAACCTGATGGAGTTGCGCAGCGTGGCCGCCGCCTACGATGCGTTCCCGCCGGAAATCCGGCTCTCCGCGTTCCTGGAGGAGGTCGCGCTGGTGGCAGACCTGGATGGGATGGAGGAGGATAAGGACCGGGCGACGTTGCTGACGCTGCACACAGCGAAAGGGTTGGAGTTTCCGGTCGTCTTCCTGGTGGGGCTGGAGGAGAACATCCTGCCGCACAGCCGCAGCCTGGAAGACCCGGACGGGATGGAGGAGGAACGCCGCCTGATGTACGTGGGGGCGACGCGGGCCAAAGACCGGCTCTACCTGCTCTACGCTTTCCGGCGCATGCTCTACGGGCGCGACCAGATGAACGAGCCATCGCGCTTCCTGAAAGACGTCTGGTCCATCATCGGCAAGGATAAACCGGCCCGTGGCGCCATCGGTCGAGAGGCGCAGCCGACGGCATACACATCGGGGTCGTCCGGCGACTATGGCCGGCGTTCAACTCAGTGGCCGCCGCCCTCGGCGACGCGCGGCGCGCCCTCGCGATCTGGCGGCTCGATGCGGTCGGCCCCCGCGCCGCAAAAACAGGCGCGCTCGAAGGAAACTGAGACACGCTTCAAGCCGGGTGACCGGGTAGATCACGGCCTGTTCGGACAGGGGATCGTGCTACGCTCGCAACCCAGCGGCGATGACGAGGAAGTGACCGTCGCCTTCCAAGGCAAGGGCACGAAGACGCTATTAGCGGGGTTCGCGAATCTGCGTAAGCTGGAGAAGAAGTAAACGCGCCGGAGTGTACATCTTCGTAGTCGCGGCTTTAGCCGCCTTCGCGAATCTAAGTAAGCTGGAGGAGAAGTAAACGCGCCGGAGTGTACATCTTCGTAGTGGCGGGGGGGGGGGGGGAGGGGGGGGGGAAAAAGGGGGGGGGGGGGGGGGGGGGGAGGAAAGAGGAGTTT
>JBBQRS010000177.1:0-7075 GCA_038214535.1 Anaerolineae bacterium | reverse complement strand
ATTGTTCAGCCCGACCCACGTCAGAGGCCGGATGAAATCGCCTTCGTTGAGGCTGAGCCAACCGGAGTAGATCACCGGGCCATACGTGAACAACACCAACCCGATGACCAGCGGCCCCACAAAGGCCAGACCATACAGGTTTTCGCTCCTGGCAAGTCTTGCGCGGAGGTGTGACAGACGCTCTCTGCCGGTGGGCTGCAAAGCAACTTCGGAGGAACTGCTTGCCATAATCGTTCCTTTCTCATGGGCCGGTACAGGCCCTCCGATACTTGAGCTGTCGGAGGGCCTGAACTACCGCATGACACGCTTACGTACGCGCGTCTGATCTCACTGCGTCTGTCTTATGCGCCTTGCAGAGAAGCAAGGATCGGGTCAATCTTGGCGCAGACCGCGGTGGTCACTTCCTCAACCGTACCTTCGCCCAGCCAGAGTGCCTGGATCTCCTGGTTGTAGACCTCTTTCCACTGATCGTTGCCAAGGTGCGGGTAGTAGGTGCGGCCGTAAGCCCCAACATCTACGGCGACCTTGCGGTTCTCCGGCTTGCCGGTCAGATATTCGGGCGAGTTTGCCATACTGATCAGAGAGGGGGTGCCGGTCGCCATGAAGTACTTCTGGCCGCCCTCCCCCGAGATGAACTTGAGCAAATCCCATGACTGATCGGGGTACTTCGTGCCGCCGAAGATGTGCATCGTGTTGGTGCCGGCATAGCTTGTCCGGTCCAACCCCTTCAAGCCGAGCGGCACGGGCGCGATATCCCAGTTGAAGGTCAGGTTCTCGACGTAGTTGTCCACGTTCCATGACCCGTCCACTGTCATGCCGAGCCGCTGGGTCAGAAAGACGTCGGGCTGACCGGAGAACCAGGACGGGTCAGGATTGACGTGATCCTTCATGACCAGGTCCTGCAACCACTGGAAGATCTCCTGGCTTTCCGGCCTGGCAATCCAGCATTCCTTCTGATCCTCGCTCACCAGACCACCACCGTTGTTCCAAAGGTGTACGGCGGTGCTGTAGCCGCCGACAGTGGAAACGCCGAAGACCTCGATACTGTCCGGGTCAAAACCGGATTCGCCGGCCGTCATGCCCGCGCTATCCTTCGTCAACTTCAAGGCGGCGTTCCGCATGTCCTCGCGCGTCCAGGCGTCGGTCGGATAGGCCACGCCCGCGGCGTCGAAGAGGTCTTTGTTGTAATAGAGGATGGTGCCGACCAGAGTCGCCGGCATGCCGTACAGCGACCCCACGCCTATGAGACCGCCGTCCTTCTGGAACCTGCAGGCTTCAATGGTGGCTTTGAGCCAATCATCCAGATTGACTTTGTCACGTTCGATGTAGGGTTCAATGTTGAGGTAGATGCCGGTGTCGGAGTAGCGGGCGACCATAGCCGGATCGCCGATTTGCAAGTCAGGCGCGATTCCGGCTGCCGCCTGAGATTCGAAGCGTGCCCAGAACTGATCCCAGGGGGCCGTCTCCAGCTTCACCTGGGCCGTACCGACCTGATCCTCGAAGTCGTTGAACATCTTCGGCAAGGCCGCCAACCACGGGTCGAAGTTGTACATCGCGAAACGGATCAACGGCAATTCGCCCGATGGCGGCGCTTCGCTCGTAACCTGCACTTCCTTGACAACTTCCACTTGCTTTTCAACTTCGACTTGAACGGTCTCTTTGACCGTGACCACCCTCTCGACAGTCTGCGGTGCGCAGGCTGCCATAGCCATGCCGCCGGCGCTCAGCCCGGCGATGCGTAGAAACTCCTTGCGTGACAAATGACGAGACATAGTAGCTTGTCCTCCTTTGGGACTAACCCGATGCGTTATGCCGGTACGTTTGTCTGAAACTCCATTTGCAGACGAGTTTGCACCTCCTTCTCTTTATGAACATGCGACGCGGTTCGTCCCGTCGCTCAGCCTTTCAGCCCCGTGCGGGCCAGGCCCTGGATGAAATACTTCTGGCCGAAACCGTAGAGGATCAACATCGGAATGACGCCCAGCATGGACCCGGCCATGATGACGCCCACCTGCCCCACACCGGTGCCGGCCCGGCCGCGCAGGTAGGTCAACCCCAGCGCGACGGTCATCTTCTCCTGCGAGCTGAGGTAGATCAATGGCCCAAACAGATCATTCCACGAGCCGAGAAAGGCGAAGAGCGCGACCGTCACCAGCGCCGGCATACCGAGCGGGATGAAAATCTTCCAGTAAATCTGGAAGAACCCGGCGCCGTCTATCGTCGCCGAGTCGAACAAATCCTGTGGGATCGCCCGGAATGACTGGCGCAGCAAGAAGACGAAGTAGGCGCCGCCGAAGAAGGACGGCACGATCAGCGGGTAGTGCGTGTTCAGCCAACCCAGGTTCTTCATGATGATGAACGTCGGGATGATGGTCACGGCGCCCGGCAACATCATGGTCGCCAGCAGGCCGCCGAAGAGGATCTCGCGGCCGCGGAAGTGCATGCGCGCGAATGCGAAGGCCGCCAGCGACGACGAAAAACAAACGCCGAACACCGATAGCACCGCGATCTTGAAGCTGTTAACCAGATAGTTCCCCATCGGGGCCAACACGAACAGATCCGAGTAGTTCTTGAAATAGACCGGGTTGGGGATGAACTGCGGCGGCCAGATCATTTGCTTACCGGGCGACTTAAGGGACGTGGACACCAGCCAGACCAACGGGAAAATCATCAGGACAGCCATTGCAAGCAGGATGGCATGGGTTGCGATGCGCGACACCAGTCCACCCGAACCGGCGCTCCGGGTCCTTTCCTCCTGCACAATCTCAATGGGGCGCTCACTGATCATTGACGATGGCTCCTCAATTCGATTCCTCGTAAAACACCCAACGCTTGCTGAGGATGAAGTTCATGATGGTCAGCCCGACGACAACCACGAAGACCGCATAGGCTACGGCCGAAGCCCTGCCCATCTTTTGCAATTGGAAAGCCAGACCATACAAATACATCACGATTAACTGGGTCGCGCCGGCCGGCCCGCCCCGCGTCAGCACCCAGACCAGCGAAAAATCCTGGAACGTGCCGATGACGCCCGTGACCAGCACGAAAAAGGTGACCGGGGAAAGCAGCGGCATGGTGATCTTTGCAAACTTCTGCCAGGCATTGGCGCCATCAATCGCCGCCGCCTCATAATATTCTTGCGAGATGCCCTGCAATCCGGCCAGGAAGATCACAATTTGAAAACCGATGCCCGCCCAGATCGCCATAATGATGACCGAGCGGAGGGCCCAGGTCGTGGTGCCCAGCCAGGAAGGCCCCTTGATGCCCACCGTCGCCAGCGTCGCGTTGATGATGCCAAAATTTGGCTCATACAACCATCCCCACAACAGGGCCAGCGCCACCGTGGGCGCGACGACCGGGACGAAATAAATTGCCCGATAGCCGTGCTTGAAGCGAATGTTCTGGTTGAGCAATGACGCGAAGAAGAGCGAGATCGCCATGGAGGGCAGGACCACGCCCAGCGTATACCGTATCGTGTTCCACATTGATTTTATGAAGAACCGATCCGTGGTGAAGAGGCTCACGTAATTCTCTAACCCCACCCAGCGCGGCGGGGTGATCAGGTTCCAAGTCGTGAAGCTGGCGTAAAGCGAAAATATGGTGGGATAGATCTGGAAGATCAGAATCCCCAGCACGACCGGCGTAATGAAAAGCCACGCGATGCGCTCTTCATAGCGACGTCTCTGTTTCAGCGAACCCGAATCCTGGGTCATTGTGCCCCTCCGAAGATGGGGCTATGGTCGCTCCGTGTGGAACAAACATAGCCCCGGCATCACTCTCGCTATGCCTGGAAGCGTTCCCAGGCCGCGGTCAACTCTTCGGTGTGAATCTGGGCGGCTTCGGCGCAGGCCGCTTCGATATCCGCGCCATCGGAGAAGGCAACTCCCAACGACGGAGAATAGGCTGCCCAGCACGTCCAGAACTCGTAGTAGGTCAGGTCCACCTTATGCGATTCCTGCGTGATGTTGTCCAACACTTTGAGCCGATTCTCCGGCGGCTTTTGCGTATACCACCTCTCGCCCACCGCCGGGAAACAACTCGGGATCACATAGCCGAGATCCCCAAAGCGTGTCTGGCCCTCCTGATTCGACAGGTATTGGAGCAGGCTCCACGCCATCTCAGCGTCTTGCGTTGATTTATAGGCCCACCAACCATCCGACTCCAGGCTGGTGGTGCGTTTGCCGGTGTCCGGGTGCTTCGGATAGAGCGCGACATCCCACTCGAAATCGGTGATACTCGCAAAGTCGGAGATCCACCAGACGCCATCAACGACCATGGCGACCTGACCCGACATGAACGGATTGGTTGACGCCTGCGCGCCGGGCGGCGGCGCGATCTTATGGGTATAGATCAGGTCCCAGTTCCACTTCCAGGCCGCCACCGATTCGGGAGAATCTACCATGGACTTTTTGAAATCCGGGGTATAATTGGAGCCGTCTGCTGAGAAGAGGAAATTGCCCTTGGTGAAGACCGTCGGATCAATGTACTGCATGCCCCACTTGTTTTCATCCGGTTTGGTGATCTTCTTGCCCATCTCGACCAGGTCATCCCAGGTCCAATCGTCGGTGGGGTAGGCGACGCCGGCTTCATCGAACATCGTTTTGTTGTAGGCGATGATGTACGACTGGGCGTCAGACGGCAGGCCATACATGTTGCCGCCGTCGCCGCCGCTGTCGAAGTCGCCTTTTGCCCAACGATACTGCGCCACAGCCGCAGGGAACATATCGTCCAGCGGGAAGCTGTCGCGGGCGATCAATTCGGTGATGTCGAGCAGGACTCCGCTCGACGCATAAGGCACGACCCTGGCATAATCGGCGATGCCGACATCGGGCGGCGTGCCGCCGGCCAACTGCGTCTGAATCTTGGTCCAGTAGTCTTCGGCGATGTACTGCTGTTCGACCTCGACATCGGGGTGATCCGTATTCCAGCCCGCGATCACGTCGCGCATGGCGGCCTCATAACCCGACCATGTGTAGCTGGAAAAAACCATGTTCGTCGTCGCACTGGCGGGCGCATCGGCCGCGGGCGCTTCCGCCGCGGGCGCGTCCGCCACCGGAGCGGCGGGTTCGGCCGGGGCAGGCGCAGCCGCGGGCGCACATGCCGCCAACGCCATACCTGCCGCGCCGATGCCGGCGCCGCGTAAGAATGTTCTCCGACTGAGTTTCGAAGGCATTGTTTTCTCGCTCCTTCTTATTTATCCATGCAAAGGTTGTTCATCGGTTGCTGTTTAGGATTCGCTGACAAGTGGAACACGCGGCGCTTCACCTCCTTATGCTTATCTCAAGCACGCCCTCAACCCGCTTCGGTGATCTGAATGGCTTTGCGTAATGCGTCGGCGCGCCGCTTCACGACGTCCGGCGGCGCCTCCACCAGCCCCGACAGGATCAGCCGCGGCATGAGCTCTTCCGCGTTGGGGCACAACCCGTCCTGATAGCGATAGTCGCCCTCGTAGAAGGGGCAACGCACGGGGCAATCCGGCACGTGATAGGCCGTAGAAACCTTGAAGATGTCGAAGGTGTAGGCCGGCGCGCCGTTGAAGCCGAACCGCAGGTTCGCCCCCACGTCGTTGCACACCTGCTGGAAGCGCCCATAGTCCAACCCATGCTTGTCGCCTTCCCAGGTGCAGGCCCAGATATAGCCCGATTGCACGGCGTCATCGGGCACGTAGCGGTTGCCGAGCCAGGCACAGTCGCGAATCGCGTCGTCCATCACGTGCAGGTTGCGCGTATACTCCTCGATGTACCCGTCCAGGCGCGAAAGCTGGCCCAGACCCACCGCCGCCGTCATCTCGTTCATGCGGAAGTTCAGGGTCATGAAAGCGGGCGACTCGCCGCTGAACGCCCATTCGTTATAGAGCTTCTCGTAGAGTTCTTCATGGTCGGTAGTCATGATCCCGCCGTCGCCGGTGGGCAGGTGCTTGCCCTGCTGGAAGCTGAAGCAGTTGAGGTCGCCATACGTGCCCGCATGTTGGCCCTTCCAGTAAGAGCCCATGTTGTGCGCGCAGTCTTCGATCATGAAGATGCCATGCTCATCGCAGATCGCCCGGATCTCATCCAGTTCGGCGCACAGCCCCCACAGGTTGGTGACGATCAGCGCCTTCGTCCGCTCGGTGATGTTGGCCCGCACCGAGGCCGGGTCCATCAGATAGGTGTCGCGCCGCACGTCGGCGAAACGCGGCACGGCGTTGAAATAGAGGGTCGCCACACCGCCGAAATGCACGATCGGGTCGCAAATGACCTCGGCGCCGACGCCGGCCCCGCTGATGCTCACCGCCTGGGCGAGCGCCGTCATCGCCGAATTACGCGTCACGGCATAGCGCGTGCCGATCTTCGCAGCGAAGGCTTCCTCCAGCCGCCACGTGAAGCTGTCTTCCTCATGATACCAGCCCAACCGGCCGCTGTCGAGAACCTGTTTCAGATACCCCAGTTCGAGATCATCAAATACGCGAGTCACAGTGCTGCCTCCCTATGCTTGGTTTGGAATTGATCTATACGCGCCGCACGCGGCGCTCAACACTCCGACCTGGATCGCTTGCCCATACGCAAAGTCATCCCCTGCGTCAGGCGTAATCACGCCAAATGTTCAAATCGTTTTTGGGGCTGGCAGCCCGGTATAGTCAACCCGGATGGGCTGATTCTCTCGGGCGGAACGAATGGCGGCCAGACACACGGCGACGGCCCGTGCGCCTTCGCCCGCGTCTACCAGCGGACGCCGGCCTGTGCGGATACAATCTACGAAATGCTCGATCTCAAGATTGAAGGATTCGGCATGCTCGATCGGTTCGACAAGCGGCGCGTCGCCGGGCAAGTCTGCAAGATTCTGGATAACCTCGTTGCGCTGCATGGTCGCCTTAAGGCTGCCCTGCGGCCCGAACACGCCGACTTCCACGAGGAACTCATCTTTGAGGCGCGCCCCCAGGATCAGGAGCAGCCGGCCGATCTGCCCGCCGGCGAATCTGAAGTTGGTGACGTAATTGTCGTCAAGCGAGTAGAACGGCATGACATGGGTCGCAAAGGCATGCACTTCGACGATCTCACCGAGCAACCAGCGCAGCATATCCACATTATGAATCGCC
>JBBQRS010000176.1:0-7133 GCA_038214535.1 Anaerolineae bacterium | reverse complement strand
CGCCATGACGACGAGCTGGCAGTTCTTCGCCGTGTAAAGCACCCGGCGAAAATCCTCATTCTCGACGGCGGTGCTCTCGATGTTTTGCACGAAACCTTTCATGGTGACATTTCCTTTCTTGACCCCGATGGGTTGATGAATGCCCACACCACGACCGTTCATTCTCCACAGGTGGGCATGCGAATGAGCTATCAGTTAGGGACGCTCCACACGGTTGCACCCCCCGATCGCGCCTATCCCAGTGGGCGGCGACCCCGCAACAGATTCACCCCCCCTACGACTACCGCGATCAGCAATAGAAGGTGGATGAGCCCACCGCCGACGTGAGCCACGAGGCCCAGCAGCCACAGAACCACAAGAACTGCTACAATGATCCATAACATCGGGATACCTCCCCATGTGAACAGTGCGATTCGCACCACCGCAGACTATATCGCAATATCCTGCCAGCCCGAGGCGACAACCCACGAGCCCCCGGCCTACATCCCGTTGGCCGCACCGACGAACTTGCCTTGCCAGATGTGATTCCAAATCTGCCCGGTGTAACCGTTGACGCTCAACATGCCGACGGTATTGCCAGCCTTGTCCAGTGTGTGAACGGTGTAGTAACCGTAGAAGCCGTCCAAGCCCTTCTCGACCTTCAGGTTGGTCGTTTGGGCGTCGAGGTACCGCTGCGCAAGCTTTGAGGCTTGTTCGGCCGTTACCGGCATTGCGGCGGTGGGCTGCACTGAGGCCAAACCGTCCGACGTGCTGTTCGGCATCATCCCGCCCATGTCACTCGTTTGGCCGTACTTGGTGTTCCACATCCGATTCGGGCCATATTCGGGTTGGACCGCGCCGGTGTAAGGGTTGATCAAGAGCTCGCCGGCGTTGATCCCCGTGGACTTCTCGGCGATCTGAGCGTAGAAGTTCTGCTCGAATTCCATCAGCTTGACGACTACAAGGTCTGGGTTATCGTAGTAGCCTGCCAGGTAGGTCGCCACCGCCTGCTGCACCTGCTCGGCGGTCTGGCGCTGAGTGGAGGCGCCGAATCGGTAGCAACCCTGATCACCAATCATGCCCTGGCCGTCCATCATCCCAGGGCTGCCACTGCCGAAGACGTCCAGCGCGCTGGGTAAGAACGTTTGCATTGGCGTGACCGGCGCAACGCATTGTGTCATCCCTTGACTGCCCATCATTCCTGGTCCCATGTCGTCCGGGCCGGCGGCCTGAGCGAAAGTCACCGTCGTCACGAGAGCAACCAGCAGGATTGCACTGACAACCGCAGTGCTAACCATCAGCACGGAAAACTTCTTCATCTGTAGGCTCCTTCTGGGCTTGAAAGCCCACTGCGAAAGGTCCCCAAGACCCAGTGCAAGTTCACTGAACGGCGAACCATGCAACGCAATAACAGGGTCCTGCGCCTCCGACGCTTACTTTATTCGCTGTTGCAGGCGCTCGATTTCAGCCAGAACATCTTCGGGCCTGGTCTCCATTTCAAGGTCTGCCAATTCGCTGTCCTCATCGGTTTCGATGCCCAGCTTCGTCTGAATGGCATCGAGCATTTGCAACACTCGGGTCAACTCATGTTCGGTCAGCAAACCGATATGCATATTCAGGTCAGCGCGGTGTTCGGCTTCTCGGCTAAACCGGTTCTGGCTGATGAGCACAAAGGTGGAGAGAAAAATTGCTTCCAGTGACACCACCATCGTCAACAGCCCATACGGAAACGGGTCGAAAGGCTGAATTCCAAAACTTCCCGTATTCAGCAGAATCCAAACACCAAACCAGACGATATGCACATACACAAAGGCCATCCGCCCAGAAAACGAAGTGATGGCATCGGCGATCCGGTCTTGCAAGTCGCGCTTACTTGCCGCGTTCAGGCGCAGGCGAATAATCGTCCGGATGTTGTGCTCGATGACAGTGCTCACGGCCGGATTGTCTTCGGCATTGTCTGCCGTTTTTATCTGGTTAAGAAGGCTTTGCTGCATAAGTTGGATGTCCTTGCACAAGCCGCGGAACACGCTGAAGCCTGCCTGTGAACTTGCCTGCTCTCGGCGTTCGCAACGCCCGCGCGAATCCTCACGATTAACTCTGCGCTTCATGACAGTAACCCTTGCGCAGGCCCGAACCTACGCAAGGGTTACTGTCTGGGGTGCGGTCAAGCCGATCTCGCGGGATCAGTTGACCCGCCGCTTGATCTCTTCCCTGGCCGCTTCCTTGCTGTAACCATACTTCTCTTGCAACACGCCCACCAACCGCTCGGTTTTGCCCTCGACTTTTTCCAGGTCGTCGTCGGTGAGCTTGCCCCACCATTCCTTGGCCTGCCCCTGCACTTGCTTCCACTTGCCTTCCAGAATATCGTCGTTCATTGGAATCTCCTTGTGAGTCATGCTGTGTCTTCCTCGATGTCAGCCGGCTCTTCCGACTGCATCACAACCTCGGGCGCGACCACGATTACGTCCTGCCCGATGGTGAGTATCTTGTCGCCGGGAATGGTCAGAAACTGGCCCAGGATGCTTATGCCTGAGGGGACAAACAGGTGGGTCAGAACGAAGGTATCCGGCGCGAACTCATAATCACTCACCACACCCAGGGCCTCTCCGTTCTCGGTTACCACGTTATTGCCGATGATCGCGCGTCCGGCGTTGGTCAACGTGTCGGCTTCCGGCGCGTCTGCAGAATCTCTAACATCGGCTTCCGCATTGATCGTAACGGCATCTGCACCCAGGCTATGCACCGCCTCGACCGCCACCCACAGCCGCTTGCCGCCCAGCATCCCCCCGCTGTGCAGGCGTAGCCAGCTCACCGCCTTGCGGTCAGGGTCAACGACCAGGTCGTCAACCCTGCCGACTCGCTTCCCCTCCGCCATCGTGACGACGGGCAAGCCCTTGATGTGTTCATATCGAGCCATGTATAGACCTCCCTATCCTCACCTATTTGCGTGTCAAGATCGCAACCGCCGGCCGCGACCGGAGACGATCCGCAGGAGCGCAATCAGAATTATCGCGCCGATGAAGGCCACGACGATGCTGGTGACGTTGATGCCGTTCACGGCATCAGGCATGTGGAGCAGCACGGAGGCCAGGAAGCCGCCCAGGAGCGCGCCCACCACACCTAACACGAGGTCGCCGACCAGACCGGAGCCGTGACCCTTCATCACCTGGCTGGCCAACCAGCCAGCGATTAACCCAACTACAATCCACGCTAGAATACCCATTGTCTTTTCCTATCCTTCCGTGAGAGACTGGCACTTTCGCCGCGAACCTTGGAGGATCTCTTTTTTCCCACGCTTAGCATAGCAGAAGGGTGCGGCCCTGTCGTCAGCGCAAACGCCAGACTTTACATAGCAAAAGGGTCGCCTTTTGGGGCGACCCTTTCTCTTTTGGTGTATGATGTTTGATGTAACGATATGATGGCTGAAAAGCTACGTTTTGTACACCGATCTTGCTAATACCCGATCAGGGCGCCTTCTGGGTGAAAGCACCGCATACGGGATGGGCGGTGATGCCGGACACCCGCCCTGATCGTTACTCGTCCTCTTCCGCGCTCAACGCGTCTTCCGCTGCCAGCCCTTCCCGGACCGCGTAGAGCGCAGCCTGGGTGCGGCTGGCCAGGTGGAGCTTGCCGAGGATTCGGCTGACATGGGCACGCACGGTGGGCTCGCTGACCGCAATCCGGTCGGCGATCTCCTGGTTGCTCAATCCTTCGGCAATCAGCCGCAGCACCGTCAACTCGCGCGCCGTGAGCGCCTCGGGCGCGGGCTGAAGCTCGGGCGGATGCGCAATCTCCTGCAGGAGCTTGCGGGCGATCGTCGGATGGAGCGATGGTTCACCGCGATGCACCTGACGGATGGCTCGCACGAGTTCGTCCGGAGAGGAGTCCTTCAGCAGATAGCCGGCAGCGCCCGCCTTGATGGCCGGAAAGACCTTGTTGTCGGCAGCGAAGCTCGTCAACACGAGGACGCGCGCGCCCGGCCGCTGGCTGGTGATTTGGCGCGTCGCCTCGATGCCATCCATGTCGGGCATCAGCAGGTCCATCAGGATGACATCCGGCTGGGTCTCCTGGGCGCGCTGCACCGCCTCCTGCCCGTTGCCGGCTTCTCCTACCACCTCGAAACCGCCGGCTTCAGAAAGCAGGGCGCGGATACCCTTGCGTACGATAGCATGGTCGTCGACGATCAAGACACGCACACGCGAGCCCGCGGGTTGCCTGATTTCTTCTGTCACAGCGTCACCTCAACGATCATCCGTGTACCCTCGCCCGGCGTGCTTTCGTACGTCAGCTTACCCCCGATCTGTTCTGTGCGTTCGGCGATGCTGCGCAATCCCACGCCACCCCCGCCCGCGGAGTGAACTTGTTGCATATCAAAGCCCACACCGTCGTCATGCACTTCGAGGCTGACGGTCGCGGCGCTGAACCGCAGATAAACGGCGACGTGCTGCGCCTGCGCGTGTTTCCGTACATTGTTAAGAGCTTCCTGGGCGATCCAGTAAAGCGCTGCCTCGACGGCGATGGGCAATCGCCGCTCCCCCTCGATGCGAAACTCAGTTTGCAGGCCGGCCCGCGCCTCAACGGCTGCCAGACGAGCCTGCAAGACGGCCACCAGCCCTTCGGTCTCCAGTTCGGGGGGGTGCAACTGGAAGATGAGCAGCCGCATGTCGCGCATGCCTTCCTGCGCGGTCTCTTGCAGTTCCTGTAGATAGCCGGCCGTGATATCTTGTTTGCCGGCGGCCAGCGCCAGGGCCGCGGCGTTCGCGTAGAGAGTCACGCTGTACAGGGATTGTGTGACCGAATCATGCAGCTCACGGGCCAACCGTTGCCGTTCTCCCAGCACTGCCAGTTGCTCCGCCTGCTGTTGGAGCCGGACATGCTCAATGGCCATGGCGGCCTGGTTAGCGAAAATGGACATGATGGGGACGTCATCATTGGTGAAGCCGCCCGGCTTATTCACGACGTCCAGCACGCCGATGACCCCGCCGTTGACCTGCAAGGGCACGGCAAGCAGCGCTGTGAGATCCGCGGGCCACTGGTAGACCTGGGTTCGCTCGAAGAGGGCCGGGTCATTCAGCAGCACCGGCGCACCCTGGCGCACGACCTGTCCCGCCAACGAGCCGTCCACAGGCACGGGTTCGACGGCTGCCAACGGCTTGCCCAGGCGGTGCTTGACCGCCAGCCAGGCCTGGTCGGTGAGCAGCAAGACCGCGCTGCCGGTCGCGCCGATCAAGCCCTGGGCCTCGGTGCAGACGATGTCAAGCACCTGGTCCAGCACGGTCTTCTGGAGCAAACTCACCAGAACGCGGTTGAAGCTCTCGCTCTCAACCAACCGCCGCCGCAGTTCAGCCTGGAGTTCGGCGTTCTGGCGCGCCAGCGCCGCAGTCGTTCGCTCCCGTTCGTCAATCTCGGCTTGCAGCATGTTGAGGACGTGCTGCAAGCGCGGGATGTCGACAGGATCAGGAATCTGGTAGGACATCGAGTCGTCTCATACACTGATTGTACCCGATCCGGCGGTTTTCCTCAACACACGAACGCACGTTCACCATAGATCTGGCGTCTCGGTTGAAGGACGATTCTATCGTGCCCGCATCGCCTTTGCGGAGGACTCCAAGGGTCAATTGTCATCGTCTTACAGACTTGTGCGAAATACCAGTTAGCATATAATGCAGGTGAGAACGCGAACGCACATCATCCGAAGGGGCGAACCGGCCAATAAATAGTTTAGCGGCGGGAGCGCGGCGGTAGGGGTATTAGAAAATCTGTTCGGGTCCGTGAGGTCGGAGGTTCAAATCCTCTCTCCCCGACTTTTGTATTTAGGACTTTCGCTTAGGTTGGCTGAAAGGCCGGGATACGTGGGTTACGCAACTCAGCCCGCAAGTAATCGCGTAACAGGTCAGTTTTGACTTGATAGAGCGTTTTGTTCAAGAGCTTGGCCTGGACCTTGAGTGAGAGCCAAGCATGATAGCAGCAAGCCAGATGATTGCGTTGCGAACGCGCCTTGCGGCATTGGCATTTCGCGCTGCCGGTGAGTTGTTTGAGGTCCCGATGCAGTTCTTCGACCTGCCAGCGCACGTCGTTCGCGTCTTGAGCGACCTGGGCGGTAATGGTCTCATCCGGGCAATTAGTGATCACCCAGTCAATGTCGCCGTTTGTGGCGACCAGCTTGAACAACCGCACTTGGAAAGGAACTTCTTTCAGTTTCACGAGCACGCCGTTGTGGAGCCGTTCGGGCGTCCACTCGACTTGGTCCAGATGCATGTAGCCAGCTTCCTTACTCAGGCTCACCATCCGATTCGCCTTCAGTGTGGTGAAGAAGATTAGGTTGAGGCGCTGGATAAGTTTCAAGTTGTCGGCCGCGGCATACCAGGAGTCAAACAGCACGGTTTGGGCCCTTGTCCGCCACGGCCCGCACCAGCATGTCGCGGAAATGGGCATTCTTGGTCTTCCCATCGGCGTCCGGGGCATAGATCCGAAAGTCGACCGGCCAGAAATCGCCCGCCGCCCCCGTGCTATGCACCAGATTGACGACGCCGATACCGCGCACGAGGCCCTGGGCGGCGCCGCTGTACTGCCGTTTCACCAACTCGATGAACCGAGAGTAGCGTTTGCGCGAAGCGTGCACGCTATCATCCAGGATCAGAAAGGCCTCGGGGGCGTCCAGGATCAGATGTTGCACCAACTCCCAGAGGCTGCCACTCGTCAAGCGCTCGCTGCGCAAGTAGTCCGGGATGACATCGTGACTGACGGCGTCCAGGTGCTCAGCCAGATGGCTTCCGATATAGTTGCCGAATGTGCTAATCAGGTACTCGACGTATTGTTGTTTGGTAATCATGCGGCCATGCTACCATGCCGCTCACTCAAGCGAAAGTCCTAATGGTGTAGGACTTACGCAAGACAGCAGATTTGACGATTGAGCGCTAAGCCGGTATGGTGCCGGCATGAAAGCCCAAACAGAACGCGTCACGCGTCTCGACTACTGTCAATACCTGTTGGTGAGCCAGATCAACTATACGCTCACGAACTATGCCGAGCATACCGAGCAGTTCAGCCACGATATGGCGAACCGGTATTTGGCCGCTGATGTCATCCGCCCCCACCTGGTGTGGGAGAATACGCAAACTCAAGTTGAGCAAACGCCGTACGGATTTCTGGTC
>JBBQRS010000175.1:0-7174 GCA_038214535.1 Anaerolineae bacterium | reverse complement strand
GCTTACCCCCCCCGCCATTTGTAGTGCCGGTATCAGCCTTTTTGTTCCCCAAAAACGGCTTAAGCCGTCACTACAATGGGCCGCCGCGCAGTTTTCAGATCAGAGGTTAAGCAAATTTAACCCCGCAGAGGATTGACAACGCCTCTCCGTTCCCATATAATTCAATCCAGATTGAACTATATGGAGTTTGCCATGTCACATGAGCTGAACGCGCTCCCTGCCGATGCGGAGCAACTGGCGGTGTGGTTGAAGACACTGGCCGAGCCCAAACGTCTCCACATCATCCACCTTTTGCTGGAAGGCGTGCAGTGCAACTGCGAGTTAGGCGACGCGCTCGGCGCGCCGCCTAACCTGGTCTCGCATCATCTGCGCGTGCTGCACGAGGCGGGCCTGATCGAGATGGAACGCGACGCGCTCGATGCCCGTTGGATCTACTACTCGGTCAACCCGGAGGCGCTGCGCGCGTTGCAGGACTCGTTCGCGGCGTTCTTCGATCCGGCGCGCATGAAGCCCCGGCGCGTCTGCGGGCCGGCCGGCGTACTGAAGCCGGCAGAGAGCGCTCTTAAGGTCTGAGGAGGCGGAATAAATGAAACGCAAAGTGTTGTTCCTGTGCACCGGCAACTCGGCGCGGTCGCAGATGGCCGAGGCGATTGTGAACGCGCAATTGGGCGACCGGTGGGAAGCGGTCAGCGCGGGGACCAGGCCCGCGGGCTACGTCCATCCGATCGCTATCCAGGCCCTGCGCGAGATCGGCATCGAGCACACGGGGCGCTCGAAATCCGCGGACGAGTTCCGCACCACGCCGTTCGATCTGGTGGTGACGGTGTGCGACTCGGCCGCTGAGGAGTGCCCGCTGTGGCTCGGAGTGGGAAAGCGGGAACACCTGGGCTTCCCCGACCCGGCCGCGGTGAAAGGGACGGATGATGAAGTGCTGGCAGCGTTCCGCGCCGTGCGCGATGATATCGCCGCGCAGGTCCCGGCGCTGCTCGATGAGTATGCACCCAACGCGTAACTGTGGAGGTTGCGTCATGTCACAGATAACTGCAACTATCGAACCGGTTCAAGGCACGCGCCGGCTTTCGTTTCTCGACCGCTATCTGACACTGTGGATCTTCCTGGCGATGGCGATCGGCGTTGCCGTCGGTTACTTCGTGCCGGGCGTCGAGAACTTCATCAACGGCTTCCAGGTGGGCACGACCAACATCGCCATCGCTATCGGCCTCATCCTGATGATGTACCCGCCCTTCTGCAAGGTGAAATACGAGCGCCTGCCCGAGGTCTTCCGGGATACGAAGGTGCTGGGCCTATCGCTTTTTGAAAACTGGATCATCGGCCCGATCCTGATGTTCGTGCTGGCCGTGATCTTCCTGCACAACTACCCCGAGCACATGGTCGGCCTGATTCTGATCGGGCTGGCGCGCTGCATCGCCATGGTGATCGTCTGGAACCAACTGGCGAAGGGCGACACCGAGTACGCCGCCGGGCTGGTGGCGTTCAACAGCGTCTTCCAGGTGCTGTTCTACAGCATCTACGCCTACGTTTTCATCACGGTGCTGCCGCAAGCGTTGGGGTTGGAGGGCGCCACCGTGCAGATCAGCATCGGTGAGCTGGCGCGGACGGTGTTCATCTATCTGGGCATCCCGATGATCGCGGGGTTCGCCACGCGCTTCATCCTGCTGCGCACAAAGGGTCGCGTCTGGTATGAGACGGTTTTCATCCCGCGCATCAGCCCGCTCACGTTGATCGCGCTGCTCTTCACCATCCTCGTCATGTTCAGCCTGAAGGGCGAGCTGATCGTGCAACTCCCGCTCGACGTGGTGCGCATCGCCGTGCCGCTGGTGATCTATTTCATCGTCATGTTCCTGGTGAGCTTCTGGATCGGCGTCAAGGTGAAGGCCGACTACTCGAAAACTACCACCATGGCGTTCACCGCGGCCAGCAACAACTTCGAGCTGGCGATTGCCGTGGCCGTGGCCGTGTTCGGCATCGGGTCCGGCGTGGCATTTGCCGCGGTCATCGGCCCGCTGATCGAGGTGCCGGTAATGATTATGCTAGTCAACGTGGCGCTGCGGTTCCAAAGCAAGCACTTCGGTAGCGAACTCCGCGCCGCGCCCGCCACGCTGGTAGACGCCGCGGGTGAAGCCTGTCCACCCGACGAGGCGCTGCTTCAGCAGACACGGAGTCGGCCCAACTCATAACCCCCGCAAAGGAAGCATCATGTCTGATTCCAACCCCAACAAGACCAAACGTCCGCACATCGTGATCTTCAACCCTGACCAGTGGCGCGGGGATGTGATGGGCCACATGGGCAACCCGGCCGCAGTCACGCCCGTGTTGGATCGCTTCGTCGAGACCGAGGCGGTCGCCTTCCGCAATGCGTTCTGCCAGAACCCGGTCTGCACGCCGTCGCGCTGCTCGTTCATGACGGGCTGGTATCCGCACGTGCGCGGCCACCGCACGATGTTCCACATGCTGCACCCCGAACGCGGCGAGCCGGTGCTGCTCCAGACGCTCAAAGAGAACGGCTACTACGTCTGGTGGGGCGGCAAGAACGATCTGATCCCTGCGCAGGACGGCTACGGCGCCTTCTGCGACGTGAAGTATCGTCCCGCTGCACCGCCGCGGCCGATGTGGGAGCCGGATCGCGAGGCCGAGTGGCGCGGCGAGCCGGGCAGCGACACGTACTACTCGTTCTATGTAGGCCGTCTCGAGACGGGGTCGGAGGGGTATTACCGCGACGGCGACTGGGCGAACGTGCTGGGCGCGATAGACCTGATCCGCAATTACCACGGCGACGCGCCGCTCTGCATCTACCTGCCGCTGACCTACCCCCACCCGCCCTATGGCGTGGAGGAACCGTTCTACTCCGCGATTGACCGCGAGGCGCTGCCGCCGCGCATACCTGCGCCGGTGGGGTGGGAGGGCAAGCCCAGCCTGCTCCGGGGCATCTGGGAGCGCCAGGGGTTACAGGGGTGGCCGGAAGATCGCTGGACGGAGTTGCGCGCCGTCTATTACGGGATGTGCGCCCGGCTCGATCACCAGTTCGGGCTGCTGATGGACGCGCTGCGCGAGGCGGGCATCTACGACGACACGGCGGTGTTCCTCTTCGCCGATCACGGCGACTTCACCGGCGACTACGGGCTGGTGGAGAAGACACAGAACACCTTCGAGGATTGCCTGACCCGCGTGCCGTTCATCATCAAGCCGCCCGCGGGCACGCCCATCGAGCCGGGCGTGCGCGACGACGCGCTGGTCGAGCTGGTGGATTTCTCCGCCACCGTCGAGGCGCTGACGGGGATCACGCCGGGGCATACCCACTTCGGCCGTTCGTTGTTGCCGCTGCTGGCCGACGAGACCGCCGCCCACCGCGACGCGGTCTTCTGCGAAGGGGGCCGGTTGCACGGCGAGACGCACTGCATGGAGCTGGAGAGCGCCTCGTCGCAGGTTCCGAGTGGGCTCTACTGGCCGCGCGTCGGCCTGCAATCGGGCGAAGGGCCGGAGCACACGAAGGCCGTGATGTGTCGCACGGCGGATTACAAGTACGTGCAGCGGCTCTACGAGCAGGACGAACTCTACGATCTGCGCGCCGACCTCGGCGAACTGCACAACCGCATCGCCGACCCGGCGCTGGCGGGCGTGCTGGCCGCGCTGAAAGACCGCCTGCTCACCTTCTACCTGGAAACGGCGGATGTCGTGCCGCACGACACCGATCAGCGCGGGTAATGTTTCCGTGAAATTGGAATTGCCAGACACACTTAGACAGGCTTGACAGCGCAGATAATCCAGCATGAAATAGGCAATAGATTGCCGGTAAATTGCCGGATTACAGGAGGTGGGTGATGAGTGTGCCGGAATTGATTCCGATTTCCGAACTGCGGGCCAGACAAAACGAAATCCTGGTCGGTTTGCGCAAGCGACCTGCCATCCTGACGCAGCATGGACGCGCGGCGGCCGTGTTGGTAAGTCCGGATCAATGGGATCGGTTGTTTGCTCGCCTGCGCGCGCTCGAAGAAGCACTGGAACAGGCCGAGGACACCCGCGCCGTCAAAGAGATCGAAGCGCGGCTGGCGTCGGGCGAAGAGACGCTGTTGGATTGGTCGGAAGTTGAGGCGGAGCTGAATGCGCTACCGGTTGGTGGTCACACAGCAGGCGAAGAATGAGCTAAGAGATCTGCCGGGTCACGTGCGGCAAATCGCAATACGCATTGTGAACAGACTGGCAGAGGAACCCCGTCGTCGGATGCAAAGGAATTACGTGACCTGCCGAGACGCTACCGTATTCGCCTCCAAAAGTGGCGGATTATCTATCGCATAGATGAGGATGACAGCGTGGTCATTCTCTTGCGCGTCCGCCCCAAAACGAGCCCGGAGACATATCACGATCTGGAATAGAAATTGTGAGCCTATTTGCCAATCCCGGCCATCCATGATATAACTATCCTACCGCGCGAGGGCGAACCGCCCTCGTTCTTTTCGCCCCCGGCGTCGGGCCCACAAACCCGGTTCACCGGCGGCAATCCCGCAGATGCGGGCTATTTCCAGGGAAAGGAGGTATTAACGCGGCATATGAGTGACACCATGCGTAACTATGAAATGCTCTACATCGCCGCCCCGCAGCTCGATGAAGAAGGCCTCGCGACGCTGAATGAACGCGTCTCGGGTTGGATCACGGCTGCCGGTGGCGAAATCACGCGCTCCAGCGTCTGGGGCCGGCAACGGCTGGCTTACGCCATCAACAAGCAAACCGAAGGCACCTACGTGCAGGTCAACTTTGCCTTCCCACCCGACGCGCTCCGTGAGTTCGACCGCAGCCTGCGCATTGACGAAGGCGTGCTCCGGCACCTGATTATCCGCCCTGACGAGGACTGAGGGGCCTGGCCGAGCACTTGTAGTCTAGCCCCTCGTGGGCGTCAGCAACGGGCACAAGGCCCTGGACTACGGAGCTTTCCGAGGATTTATCCGTGGTTAGAGGATTGAACAAGGTCCTGCTCATCGGCAACCTGGGCCGTGACCCCGAAATGCGCTATACGCCGGGCGGCAAACCCGTCACAGCGTTCAGTATCGCCGTCAGCCGCAGTTGGACCACCAGCGGCGGCGAACGGCATGAAGCAACGGAATGGTTTAACATCGTCGCCTGGGGCAACCTGGCTGAGGTGTGTAACCAGTATCTGCGCAAAGGGTCACGCGTCTACATCGAGGGCCGGCTGCAAACCCGTAACTGGGACGACGACGAAGGTCACCGCCATTCGCGCACCGAGGTCGTCGCGAACGAAATGGTCATGCTCGATGCCCGGCCCGGCGCCGAGCCTTACGAGCACGGCTTCGACGAAAACTTTGAATTCTGATCGGCGCGGCCGGTCATACACGCTTTAGATGAGCGCCGTCGCCAATCATTCGACGGCTCTCGATCCATACGGAGAAAAGTATCACCATGGTAGACGATAACGAAAACGACGGCCTGCAAGAACGCGAACGCTCCAGCGGCGGCGACCGCCGCGGGGGTCGCCCGGATCGCGGCGGCGGTGGACGGGGACGCTATCAGCGCCGCCGCTTCTGCCAGTTCTGCGTTGATAAAGTTGACGACATTGACTACAAAGACGTCAACCTGCTCAAACGCTTCATCGCCGACACTGCGCAGATGGAGTCGCGCCGGCGCACCGGCACTTGCGCGCGCCATCAGCGCCGCCTGACCATCGCCATCAAGCGCGCCCGCTTCATGGCTCTCCTCCCGTACACGGCAGAGCATATCCGCCTTTACGGCTGAGTCGGCGGGTAAGCGCACATGGCTAAAACAAATCAGCCGAAGACACCGCAAACCGCTGCGCAGCGCGAGGAAACCCGCAAACAGAGCGTCGAGCGCCGCAAGAACGCGGACACGCTGCGTAAGCTCTACATCGGCCTGGGCCTCGTCGGGGTTCTCCTCGTCGGCCTGTTGGCCGCGGGGTTGACCCAGGAGTTGGTCATCAAACCGCGGACGCCGATCGCATCGGCCAACGGCGCGCCGATCAGCAGCGCCGAGTTCGCGCAACGCGTCAAGTTCGACTGGCTGCAAAACTCACAATCACTGGCCGACCCGCAGGGCAGCAGCCTCAAGGTGCTCGATCAGATGGTGGACGAAAAGCTGGTGCGCGAACAGGCGGCGCAGCGCGGCCTGACCGTCAGCGATGATGAAGTCAACGAGCGCATCGAGCAGTTCTTTGGCTATCAGCGCGTTCCGCCGACCCCTGCGCCCACGTTCACACCCGACCCGGCCTTCACGCCCGGCCCTGATCCCACTGCGACCCCCTTGCCCACGCCGACCCCGGTCAGCCTGGAGGCGTATCAGAAGGAATATCAGGATTACCTGAAGCAGATCACCGAGCAGAGCGGCATGAGCGAAGCCGACTTCCGCCAACTGGTCGCGTTCGATCTGTTGCGCCAGAAGCTCTATGAGGACGTGACCAAAGATGTGCCGACCACCGAAGAACAGGTGGAAGCGAGCCACATCCTGATCCGCGTGATCGAGCCGCAGCCCACGCCCACGGCCCTGCCCGCAGACCAGGCGACCCCGACCCCCGACCCGTTAGCGACGCCCACGCCCGAACCGCGCACCGCCGATCAGGCGCTGGCGCGCGCGATTGAGGTCAAGCAACGGCTCGACGCGGGCGAAGACTTCGCGACTCTGGCGAAAGAATACTCCGAAGACCCCGGCAGCGCGGCCGCAGGCGGCGCGCTGGGCTGGTTCGGGCGCGAGACGATGGTCAAGGAGTTCGTAGACGCGGCCTTTGCCCTGGAACCGGGGCAGATCAGCGGCCCCGTGAAAACCGACTTCGGCTATCACATCATCAAGGTGACGGCGAAGGACCCGGCGCGGCCCTCCGACCCTTACAGCCTGCAACAGCGACAGAGCGACGCCTTCACCACCTGGCTTGACGGCGTCCGCAATGCCGCGCAGATTGAGCGCAACTGGACCCTGGACAAAGTGCCGCCCACGCCGGGCGTCGTCACGCAGGGGTAATGGCCGATAGCTCATGGCGACTGGATGAATGAGAGGTTAGGTTCTGTTGATATTTGGTGTAGAATGTTCTCGAAGAGGGAAACACCATGGCAACAGTGCGACTACAAGATGATGCGTGGGCCAAAATTCTGGCCTTCCTGCGTGCCGATGCACGCGTTTACGTCGGCAACGAAGACGC
>JBBQRS010000174.1:0-7227 GCA_038214535.1 Anaerolineae bacterium | reverse complement strand
GCCGTCCAGCGGGTGCGCGAGGCCATATCCGCCCTGCTATACGCGCCAAACTCGCCCAGATAGAGCGGGCGACCCTCGCGCTGCGCCCATGCCGCGGCCCGTTCGAGATCACCCGAAACGGCGGCGCGCTGGGCGTCTGTCCCCTCCCATGTCGTTCCCAGCCACGCGTCCGCGCCCTCCACCCATTCCGCGCCCTGATGCGTGAACTGGAACGGATTGTAATAATGTACCGTGGCGATGAGGTTCCGATCCGCTTCGGGCAGCTTCAGTCCGGCCAACTCATCAATCCCGTACCAACCGACCGGGCCGACGATCACGGCGCGCGCGGGGTTGCTCTCGCGGATCACGGGCAGCGTCGCGGCGATCAGGTCGTTCCAGCGCGCCCGCGTCATCGCGCCGTTGGGTTCGTTCATCAGCTCGAACACCACCTCGGGCGGCGCAGCGCGGTAATGCTCGGCGATCTGCCGCCACAAGGCGAGAAAGCGTTCGCGGTGGTCGTCGGGGTTGACGGCCATCTCCTCGTAGTGATGCAGGTCAACGATGGGCAGCAGCCCGTTCGCCAGCGCCTGCTCCACCGCCCAATCCACGCGCGCGAAGAACGCCGGATCAATGGTATACGGCGGCGCTTCAGCGGCGTGAGCCGACCAGCGGATGGGGATGCGCACGGAGTCGAACCCGGCGTCGGCGATCAGCTTGAAATAGCTCGCGTCGAGGGTCATGCCCCACTCGCCCTCGTTCGGCGCTTCGAGTGCGTTGCCCAGGTTCACCCCGCGGCCCAGCCGGGCGTTGATGGCGAACGGATCCCGGGTGGCGGGGGTAGGATCCGGTGTTGCAGGGATCTGCGTGCAAGCCGCCAGAAGCGTCAGCGCCAAGAGGAGGAGCAAGAGAGTCTTCATATCGAATCTCCAGACCGAACACCTGTGTAGCCCGACCGACCACTTTGTAGTGACGGCTTAAGCCGTTGTATTGCCCGCCAACGGCTGAAGCCGTCACTACGAAGGAGAACGACGCGCAGTTTTCGGGTAGACACTTTATGCCCTCAATATGGCAGCAGCAGCAGATGCCCGCCCGGCCCCATGATGGCGAGCAGGCGCGCCCAGTTCATGGCGTAACCCCAGACCCACAGCGAAACGAGGACGGCGACCCCGCCCAGCAGCACCCAGCGCCGTAACGGCGCGCCCCGACCGCGCAGCGCGGCGAAAATCGCGCGGCGTTGACTGAGCGCGACCGCCGCGAACCCCAGCAGCACGGGAACCAGCGGCAGGTGGAAGCGCGGCTCGGCCAGCACCAGCAACGGCGGGACGGCCAGCCCCAGCACCAACGCCACGGCCAGCCACGCCGCATCGCGCCGGGGCGCGAACAGGATGCCCGCCAGCCCCAGCAGCGCCGCCAGGATCCAGCCCGACACCAGCCCCACGTAGAGCGACCAGCGCACCGGCGGCTGAATCTCCCCGAAATAGCCCACGTTGTAGAAGAAGAGCATCTCGCGGTCTTCGACGCCCGCCAGGAAGGCCGCCCGGCGCACCACCCGCCGCGCCGCCTCCGCGGGATCGGCGCGGATGAAGCCGATCGCGGCTTCACGAGTCACGCGGTCGCGCTCGGCGTCATCGAGGATCAGCATCGGCGGCACGCCCACTTCCTGCACAAAGCCACCGTTCCCGTCGGGATGGTAGCCCACGTACAGGTTATAGCCGACCGTCGTCTCCACGAAGGAGGGCGCACCCATCAGGCGCGAGTTGCGCACCGACCACGGCAGGCACAGCCCGCAGGCCACCACGCCGAGCAGCACGGCATCGCGCCAGGGTCGCTTTGCGGCATAGCGCAGCCACAGCGCGGCCAGCAACGCAAACGGCGCCAGCGTGCCGCGGGTCAACATGGCCGCGCCCAGCGCCGCCCCCGCCACGCCGACCGGCCCCCACCCTGGTCGCCGCCCGGCGCGCAGGGTCAACAGATAGGCCGCGCCGGTGAGCGGGATGAAGAGGTTTTCAGACGCCAACGCCACCGGATAGAAGAGGAGGATCGGATAGAGCGCGGCGCCCAGCCCGGCGAGGGCCGCCCACTTCCTGCGCGCGCCCGCGGTCACGGCGACGGCGGCGGCCAGCGGGGCGATGGTCGCCAACAGGCCGGCCTGGGCCACACGCGCCGCCGCGATGTGGCGCTCCTCCGGGGTCAGCGCATATACCAGGCTGAGCGCGACCGGGTAGCCGGGGGCGCGGAAGGTGGTCTGCAGACCCTCTTCGGGCGCGTGGAGCTTCGTGACGTCCACCATCAGCGAGAGATAATCGCTGAAGCGATCCACATCCGCCGCGCTGTACCAGCGATAGCCGCGGCCCTCCTCGATGGCGCGCGCCAGCATGTCATACTGGAGCATATCGCTGAGGGTGATGGGTGCATCGAGGAACTCTCGCGCCACGACGAGGCGCGGCATCAGCGCGACCAGCCAGAGTGCGAGGTAGGCCCACGCGGGGAACGCCGCCGCTCGACGCATCACGACGGTGCGTCCCCAAACCCCTTCCCAGCGCCCGGCCCACGCACGAATCACAGCAAGAGCCGCCTTTTCCAACAAGCTTCCGCAGAGTGCGCATCTGAGGATGCGCAACGTTGCGCGTAACCCGTGCGCATCTGAGGATGCGCACTCCGCGCCGAGAACTGCGGGGAAAACCGCGAGGGGAATCGCGGAAGGCATAGAGAGGTCACCGCATCGCGCTTTCGGCCTGTTGCTGGGCGGCGCGGAGGGCCTCGTCGGGCGTCGCCGCGCCGGAGAGGATTTCACGCACGGCGCGGGAAAGATAGCCCAGCGTCGGCGCAGCGTTCGCCGCTTCCGGCGAGATCAGCATCGCCTCCTCAACCGCCTGCCGCGCCGCGGCGGCCTGCTCCTCACCAACCACGCCGGTGAAAGCCTCCGATTCAGCCACGGAACGGCGCGCCGGAACCAGCCCATCCGGGGCCTGCGTGCTCAGGAACGAGATCAGCTTCCAGCACGCGTCGGGGTGGGGTCGGTCGGCCAGGATGTAGTACGCGCGGACGAGCCCGGCGGTCGTAGCGTTCACGTCACGCGGGAGCGTCGTCATGCCCCACGGCCACGGCCACGTCACGGGCCAGGTGCGCCCACCGCGATCCGAGAAGAAGCCCATCCACATGCCGAACTTGCTCTCGTAAATGCCGCGCCCGATGCCCTGCTGGCTGCCGCCGCTGAAGCTGCGCATCTGCTCGGGCGTGGGCGCGACGTTGTGGCGCAGCGCAAGGTCGGTGTACCACGTCACCGCTTCCACGGTCAGCGGCTCGTCAAGCGTCGGCATGGTCGGGTTGTTCAGGTCATCCAGCACGCGGCCGCCATGCTGATAAATGAAAAGCGCCACGTCGAACGCGTCCTGCTGGTTGAGCGGCATCGCATAGCCGAAGATCTTTTCGTCGGGGTTGCTGAGCGCCATCGCGTCGGTCAGGAAGTCATCCCACGTCCAGCCGGGCTGTGGATAGGAGAGACCCGCCTGGTCGAACATCTCCTTGTTGTAATAGAAAACCAGGGGATCAATGCCCGCGGGGATGCCCCAGGTCTTGCCCTGCGTGTTGAGCACATTCACCGCGCCGGGATAAAAATCGTCGGGCCGCAGCTCTTGATCCTGATCGAAAAACGGGTCGAGCGCGACCAGCGCGCCGGACGCGATATCGCCGGCAATGTTAAGCGAGTCGCCCACAAAGCAATCGGTATCGGTACCCCGGCCGCCCTGAAGGTTAACGGTGATCTCAGGGTGTACCTTGTTGAACGGCTCGATAAATTTCGCGTATTCCTCGCGTTCGCCGTCCTCGATGGCGAAGTTGATGCTCACCGGCTCCGGCGGGGGTGTGCCCCCCAGGGCGCAGCCCGATAAGATGGTCGCCAACACCAACAGCGCGATGATGCGATAGGCTTTCATCGCCCCTCCTTTCACTGACTCTACACGGTTGTGAACCATTGTACCGCAAGACGTTGCGCGGGGAAAAGAAAGCCGGCCCTCACCCCGACCCTCTCCCAACGGGAGAGGGAGATCGCGACCAGTTCCCTCGCCCCGTGGGAGAGGGCCAGGGTGAGGGCCGGCAGATACCACATTCGCGGGATGCGCGGAGCGCGAAAAGAGGGTATAATGGGAACCATGCTCATACACCGTGCGTCACTTAATCACACGGCGCAAACAATCGCATCGCTGACCCGTCAGCGTCACACACTGACTTCGGGAGGCAACATGAACGACAAACGCAAATCTGCTTATCTATGGCTTGCGCTGGCAATCCTGCTGGCCGGCGCGCTGATGCCCACACCGGCCCGGGCCGCCGACCCGGCATGGCGCGGCGAATATTACCCGAATCGCTGGCTGGCGGGCGCGCCGATTGTAGTGCGCGACGACCCGGCCATCAACTTCAACTGGGGCGAGGGCTCGCCGCATCCCTTCCTGCCCGCCGACAATTTCTCGGCGCGTTGGACGCGTGTGGTTACGTTCGAGGGTGGCCGGTATCGCTTCGCCGTGCAATCGGATGACGGCATCCGGCTCTTCGTGGACGGCGCGCTGGTGATTGACCAGTGGGAAGATCAGGCGGGCGCGACCCATACCGCCGACCGCGACCTGGGGACGGGCAATCACTCGCTGCGCGTCGAATATTACGAGAACACCGGCGGCGCGCTGGCGAGCGTCACCTGGGCGCGCATTGACGGTCCGATCCCCACGCCGCCGCCAACCTCGGCGGAAGGGTGGCGCGGCGAATACTGGGCGAACCCGTGGCTCTCCGGCAGCCCCACCGTGGTGCGCGATGACGCGGAGATCAACTTCAACTGGGGCCTCGGCTCGCCCGATCCGGCCCTGCCCGCGGATCGCTTCTCGGCGCGCTGGACGCGCACCACGCCCTTCGAGGGCAGTCGCTATCGCTTCACGGTAGTCACCGACGACGGGGCGCGGCTCTACGTGGATGGCCGGTTGGTCCTCGACGCCTGGAAGGTGCAGCCCGCGACGACCTATCGCGTCGAGCTGGACATGGGCGCGGGCGCGCACGCCATCCGGCTGGAGTACTTCGAGGACGCAAACGAAGCAGCAGTGCGCCTCACGTGGGAGCGCATCGGCGGGCCGACGCCGACGGGGCCGTGGCGCGGCGAGTACTATAGCAATCGTTGGCTTTCGGGCAACCCCACGCTGATCCGCGATGACGACGGGATCGAGTTCAACTGGGGCCTCGGCTCGCCGGATGGGCGCCTGCCCGTAGATAACTTCTCCGTGCGCTGGACGCGCAACGTCGAGTTTGGCGGCGGGCGCTATCGCTTCACCACCGTGACGGATGACGGTGTGCGGCTCTACATTGACGGGCGGCTGGTCATCAACAAGTGGCGCGACATGGGCAACGAGTCGCACTCGGCGGAGGTGGATTTGCGGTCGGGCGTACACACGCTACGCATGGAGTACTACGAGCACACGGGGGCCGCCGACGCCCGGCTGACGTGGAACAAAGCGCCGTCGAAACGCGCCATCGGGAACATCATCACCTGCGCCCGACCGAACAATTCGTGGGTCAGGATTTACCGGCAGGAGAACGGTCGCTGGCTAGACACCAACCCGCGCGGCTACTCGCCCATCAGCGCCAACGGTTTCATGAAGCTCGACGGGATGCTGGTGGATACTGCGACCTACGGCGCGGCGGGCCACCCCTATCGGGTGGAGCTGTGGGCCGACGGGCAGATGATCCGCGCGGCGGAGATGCGGGTGCGCGCCTTCACCGACAACTACACGCCGTGGGGCTGCCCCGCACCGTAAACATAAAAACCGGGTTTCTTCGGCGAAGCCGGAAACCCGGTTTTTTTAATACGATACCGCCTACTCCACCGTCACGATCACCACGCTGCCGTTGTTGTCACCACCGGTAATCATGATATTCGCCGTCTTGCCGTCTTTAGTGAACGCCAGCATCGCCAGGCCGTCCGTCTCTGTCGGATCTCCCTCAAGACTCCAACCGGCGGCCGGCATCTCGTTTTTATAGAACTTCACCACATCGGCCACCGGCATCGCCAGCGTATATTGCGCCATCTGCGTGGTCTGCATCGTGCTCTTTGCGCCCGGCGGCATGGGCAGCGCCGCGTCGCCGGCGGGGTTCAGGCATTCCTCCGGCGGCTCGATGGTGAACTTCTCGTTGATCTGCGACAGCTCCCACGTCCAACTGCCCTTGCCCTTCGCCTCATCTTGCGCCAGCCCCGAGAACGGTCCCGCGCCCCCTTCCCAGGTCAACACTTCCTTCACCATGTAATTGCCGTCTTCAGCCACCCACGCATCGCCTTTGACCTTATCCGCGCCGAGCATGGCGAACCCGATCGTGTCATAGACATAGTGCTTCGTGCGCATACCGTTAACCGTCTCACGCCCGACGTACTTCGCGTTTTCAATGTCGCCGAGCAGGCTCGGGTCAAAGGGGGCCTCCGTGTCCGCCTCATCCTGGGTGATCGCCATGCACTGGCTCTCACCGTTGGCGCTCATCAGCATGTAGGTGGTGGGGCCAATGTGCCACATCTGGCTGACCATCTCATCGGCGGCAGCGGCGCCTGCCGCGGGGTTCGTGTTGGTCCCGCTCCAAGCGATATATTGCGCCGGCGGGTCGGTCACCGTTTCCTGCGTCCACTTCATCTGCACCGGCTTCTGCGTCGCGTCGCCGGGCGTCCATTCAGATATCCAGGTGAGCCGGTAGCTCTTCAGGTTCTTCAGGCCGGAAGCGCGGTCGGCCAGATTGAGCGTTTCATCCGTCTGCGCAGCCGAGGCGTCGGTCGGCGCGGCCGCCAGCGTCGGCTTCGCCGTCGGCGCAGGAGACTTCGTCGCGGGGGCTGCCGCGGGTTCATCGGCAGTCTGCGTATCGGCGGAACTCGCCGCCGCGGTGGGCGCAGCGGGTTCCGGCGTGGCGTCACCGCCGCCCGAACCGCAGGCCGCGAGGCCCAGGGCGAGGATCACCGTGAGGATAAACAGCAGCGTCTTGTGAGTCTTCATTGTTCCTCCTGAGCGTGCAGTAACAATTTGGGAGCGTGCGCTCCGCGTATCTAGCTTAGCATATCCAGCGCGCCGCGTCAACGATGTAAGCCCCGCTGCAGGAATTCTCAATGTAAACAAAAGAGCGACAGCGGCTAGAATGAAGGCGTCAGACATCCTATCCAGATCAAGAGCGATTTATGGCACCAACGCTATCGTTTGACCGGTTACGCTCGATTTTGATTGCGACAGTCGCCCA
>JBBQRS010000173.1:0-7269 GCA_038214535.1 Anaerolineae bacterium | reverse complement strand
CTTGGTCTGGGTCCGGCTCAAACAGGTCGCCCAAGAGACCGGCCGCACCATCTATCAGGTGAAACACGGCCTCTTATCCGACTATCTGCGGCAACAACTCAAATCGCCGACCATCAAGATGGTCCTTGCGTAAGTCCTATGTAGTCTGGTTCGCCGTTCAAGCTGGTCGCGTCCCATATCAGCGGTTGATCTGCGGGAGACCATGCTCCGGCGATCTCAGCCTGGACCCCAACCAACCGCGCAGCGATTTGGCGCTCCATCGGCGAACCTTCAACGGTCAATGTCGCGGCGGCGTCATCCCACGTGAAACGCGTCCCATCATACATCTGGAACTCGCCGTTCTGCCCCGTAAAGATCAGCAGTCGCAGGTCATCGCCCGCGACTTGCAGGGCGGGGTTATCGGTGGGCAATAACGTATCCGCCGATGGGTCGAGCAGCGGGATGATTGCGCCGGCGCGCGCAACCAGCGGCAACGTGTCCAGCGGCGCGGGCAGCGTGTGTACGCGCCCGCCCGCCAGCGGCGCGCCCGTCCAGAAGTCGCGCCACGCACCTGCGGGCAGATACAAATGGCGGACGCGGTCGCCGCTCCAGTATACGGGCGCAACCAGCAGGGCGTCGCCGAAGCAGTATTCGTGTTCGGCCATATCCTGCCCCGCGCCCCAGATGCCGGCATCGTCCGGATATTCCAGCGCCAGCGCGCGCATGATCGGTAGGCCGGTGCGCACCGCTTCCTGCGCGCACGTGTTGATGTACGGAAACAGATCCGTGTGCAGTTGGGCATAGCGCCGGTAGATCGCCAGCGTCTCCGGCGCGAAATCCCACGGCTCACGACAGCCCAGGCCGTGAATTTGCATGATGGGTGACAGCGCGCCGAATTGCGCCCAGCGGGTGAACACCTCGTCGGTCGGCGTGCCGAAGTAGCCGCCGATATCGCTGGCCCAGAACGGGAAGCCCGATAAACCGGCGCTCTGTGCGGCGATGATGACGCCGGGCAACCCGGTCGCCGGGCCGCAATCCGAGCTTTGATCGCCCGCCCACAACGTCGTCACCGCCTGTGAGCCATCCCACGCCGCGCGCGAGAGCAGGATGCCCTGCGTCTCCGCCTGCATAGCCTCGTAAGTTGCCTGCGCATAGAGCCGCGGGTAAAGGTTGTGAACTTCGTGCCCCGTGCGGCCATCGGCGAAGCGTGCGTCGAGGGGAAGCTGTTCGCCGAAATCGGTCTTGAAACCATCCACGCCCATGCGCGCCAGCCGCCCGATCTGCTCGCCCCACCACGCAACGGCTTCCGGATTCGTGAAGTCAATACAACTCCCGATGAAGGTGGGGCTGTTCCCCAGCCGGTGAACGTATGGGTCGCCGGCGGATGTCTTGATGAAGAAGCCCTGCTTAGCGCAATAGCGGTAATTCTCCGAGGGCGGATCGTCATACACCAGCCACGGCGAAATCCAGAGGACGATGCGGTAGCCCTGGCTGTGCGCTGTGCGGATCGTCCCGGCCGGATCGGGAAACTTCACCGGATCGAAGTCGAAACTGTGATAATAGGATTGCCAGCTCGCATCTATTAGTTCGACCGTGCCCGGCAATCGGAGTTCGCGGCCTTTGACCATATCATCGGCCACCCTGGCCTGATCGTCCGTCGTCCAATCACGTGACTTCCACGGTCCGAAGATCCACGCCGGGGGCAGCGCGGGGCGTCCGGCGAATGCGGTGTACTGCGAGAGTATCTCTTTCGGGGAGTCGCCCGGAATCAGCCGGAGCGTGAGCGTGGAGGCCGCGCAGCGAATGGAGATCACCGCCGGATCGTCTGGCGGCGCGAGATGCAGGATTGCCGGCGCGGAGTTGAGTAGTTGCAGGCCATAACCCGCCGTAGAGAGATAGAACGGGATCGGCGCGTAGGTGCGCACGCCGGAAGCGCCGTTAACGACGGTGAGATCAACAACGTTGCCGCGCTGATCCAACCGGTCGAAGCGTTCGCCCAACCCCAGAAAGTGCTCATCGGGCGCGGCGCGCACATCCAGCCCCAGCCAGTCAGCCGTGCAGCCTTCGCCGGTGGTGATGATCACCCGGAAAGCTGGCCCATCGGCGGTGACTTGCAGGAACAGGCAGGGCGGCGTGCGCGCGTCGCGGCTGAACGCCAGGCCCGGCGCGCCGTCCAGGGCTTCCCACGGTTGGACGTGCGCCGCCGTATGCCATGCGCCGGCTGTATCGCGCCAACGCAACGCAGTTGGTTCCCAGACCGCGCGCCCGTCAGGATCAACGAGTGCAAGGTGCGTCTCCCTTGCTTCGAGCCGCCAGCGTCTTCCCGTTCGAGTATCGAGTGACAAGGAGTGCATGTTGATAAGAAACCTTAAATAATTGGATCGGCGATTACCGAGTATCGTGCTAATCATTGATAACAGCACATTGCTGCGATGGCAAGTCCAACCCGGTCATATCGTAAAACCTACCCAAAGGGTGTATTTCATTTTCGGGGGCAACCCACCGCGATGTCATGCTGAGGCTCGCCGTTTTGGGCCGAAGGGTCTCGCCTCGCGACGCGAGACCCTTCGCTCGAGACCAGGCGTAACGTGCTTTGAATGGTTCACCCGTTCAGGTTGACGATCTCGCCCCAAACTTGAAATGCGCCCCTACCCAAATGGGTGCTTGCGGGCTTGACAGCAATCTGCTATAGTGGGGTCAGTTGTCTGGCGATCATCACAGTGCAGGTAGATTGCCGGCCGACTTGCGTTTAACGGCCTTGTTGCACGATCAACAGGAGGATTTGAAAGCTATGAAGCGAATGTCGTCACTGATCTCTCTCATGATGCTGTTAGCCATCGTGCTATCAGCCTGCGCCGCGCCCGCGGCGCCCGCAGCCTCCCCCGCCGCGCCGACCGAGGCCGCCGCCGCGGCCCCTGCCGCGGTTGCTGAGGCGACGGATGCGCCGACTGCCGAGCCGACTGCCGCCGCGGTCGAAGAGTCCACTGCTGCTCCACCAGCGGAGGCGAAGACGTTTGTCACCTGGTATCAGTATGACGCGGGGAACGAAGACCCCAAGAGCGACGAACGGGTGGGGAACGAATATATCCGCAAGACCAACCCTCTCTTCAATGAGGAGTTCGATGGCGTATGGATCTGGGAGAATCGTTACACCCCGTGGGATAAGATTCAGGCGACCATCATCGCGGCTGTGCAGGCCGGCGGCGAAGTGCCTGATCTGGTTGAGGATGGAAGTTCAAAGGTTAACTCCTACTATCAGAATGCCACGATGCAGGACCTGCGCCCGTGGGCCGAGCAGCAGTCATGGTGGTCCGACATGGATCCCAATGCCATCAAGGCGTGCACTGCGCCGGACGGCGCGCTGTTGTGCATCCCGATGGTCGAGCGACCCCATCTCGTTTACGTTTGGAACGACCGCTTCCCCGATGGCTTCCCCACGACGCCTGAGCAGTTTCTGGTTGAGGGCGAGCGGCTGAAGGCGGAAGACCTCTACGCCATGACGATGTTCGGCTCGACGGACTTCGACGGCGCAGGCGCGATCCGCGCGGTCTGGACGATCATTTCATCCTTCGGCGGTACGTATGATGACGGCGCTGGCAAGATGTTGCTCAACACGCCGGAAAACATCGCTGCGATCGAATGGATGCGCGAGATGGTGCAGAAGGGCTACATCCCCGAAATCGCCTTCGCCGGTGGATTCCAGGAAGAAGAAGCCTTCAAAGATGCCTCGGCGGGGTCATTCCCTACCGGCTTGTTTGGCTATCGCTACATCAACCCGCTTACGGCCCCCAACGGCACGAAGTATGAGACGAAGACCGAACAGGACATGCTGGACGCGATCGATGCCGGCGACGTGGTGCTGCGGCCCATGGCTGCGCCGGAAGGCAAGACCTCCGGCTGTGACATCGGGACGCAGGGTTTCTTCATGCCGGTTGGCGCGCAGAACCCCGAAGGGGCGTTTGCGTATATCAACTGGCTTTTAGACCCGGCACAGAATCCCGACTACGTGCTCGGCCCCGGCGCCGGTTTCCCGGTACTGAAGTCGCAGCAATCGGCCGAACGCTATCAGACGGCGTTCTATCAGCAGGCGGCCGCGGCGATCAACGCCAGCGCGTGCAGACCCTGGTTCGGCTCGCTGATGGATACGGCGGGCGCGCAAAAGGCGATCATGGATGGGGTCTATAAGCTGATCAAGCAAGACCCCACCCTCGACATCGCCACTGAGCTACAGAAGGTGCAGGACGAATTCAACAGCGACATGTAAGTAGACCCGATCTGATCACGACGGCGTGACTCCCTCAGAGGCGAACCGGACCCGCTCAACCCCGGTGCGGTTCGCCTCCGCATGAATCCGTACATGAAGCGCTTTTCCATGACTGAGGGGCGCGTCCCTACCGTAATTGGATTTGGAGACAAAAAAAACCGATGGAACAACCAGCGACCGCGCCGCCGCAAGTCGGCGCTCTTGTCGGCAGCGAACCGTATTCGCGGCGGCGGGTTGATTTTTTGCCGTTTTTGTTGATCCTCCCCACCGTCATCGTTCTGCTGGCGATTCAGGTTTACCCCGCGTTTTATACTGTTGTCCTGAGTTTCAAAGAGCGCAAGCCCGCCGGCTGGGAGTTCGTCGGCCTGCGGAACTTCCAAAAACTCCTTAATTCGAGTGCGTTTTGGGAAAGCGCCGGGCATACGATCATTTTCCTGGTCGGTTTTGTCGGACTGACGCTGATCCTCGGCTTCTTTATCGCCCTGCTACTGAATCGCAAAACGAAACTTTCCGGCCTCTATATCACCGTGCTTTTTATCCCGTGGATTCTGGCAGATATTATCGTCGGTGTGGTGTTTAGGTTGCTCGTGTTGCCCGATTACGGGTTGTTTTCTGCCTTCCTTCAAAGCCCCTCGTTCCTTGCGCCCAACGGATTATCGGTGTTGACGACCGACGCGCTCCCACCGTGGTTTGGCAACTTTCCCTTTCCTCCCTCACCAGCGCTGGTCTACCTGATCCTGGCGTCGAGTTGGCGGGCGTTGCCCTTTGTCACGCTGCTGCTGCTGGCTGCGCTCCAGACGATCTCAACCGAAGTCCTCGAAAGTAGCCGCATTGACGGCGCGAACACATTGCAGACCATTACGCACATCACAATTCCCCTGATCTTGCCCACAATGGTGGTCGCACTGTTCAGCTTGACACTCAGCGGCATGAACGGGGTCGGCATGGTTTTCAGCTTGACGCGCGGCGGGCCGGGCACGTCTACCGAGGTGCTCAGTTATCTACTCTATTCGATCGGCTGGGTACGGCTTGACTTCGGGCGGGCCGCGGCCCTCGCGATGATCATTGCCGCGGTCAATCTGCTGTTGATTTCAAGCACCTTGCGGGTTACACGCACGCAGAAGGCGGGAGCATGACCGATCTTTCGCAAACCCCGCCTCTCGAACAATCGTATATGCCGTCGCGTAAACTGATAGATTCGTTGCTGACCAATGCGGCCTTAATCATCATCTGTATCGTCGCCATGATCCCCGTGGCAACGACAGTGCTGATCTCGTTCAAACGCGAAGAGGATGTGACGCGCAAGCCGCCGGTCATCTTCCCGTGTGATACGGCGACTTCCTCTTTCGACATCACGGCCTGTCGGTGGTCCATCGAAGGTTACGAGCGTGTGATCCTCCCGACGCGCTCCGCGGAATCGGCGTTCGGGATCGTGTTACGCGGCCGGATGCTGAACACGTATCTGCCCAATACGATCATTTACGCGACCTCAACGGCGTTATTCGTTGTGCTGCTTGCCAGCATGGCGGGCTACGCCTTCTCACGTTATCGCTTCCCCGGCCGCGATGCCTTGATGATCGCCATTCTTGCCATCACCGGCATCCCCTTGCTGACGAATTTGCTCGCGCTTTATCAGATGGGGATTACGGTGCGCAAGCTGCCCTTGCCTGTCTATAGCGACCGGTTTTTCATTGTCACTGTCTATATTGGTTTCTTCTTGCCGCTGAGCGTTTGGATCGCCAAGGGCTTCTTCGACGCGATCCCGTTGGAGCTCGAGGAAGCTGCCAAGATTGATGGCTGTAGCCCAATTGGCGCGCTGACGCGGATCATCATGCCCCTGGCGATTCCCGGAATGATGGCGGTCTTCTTGCTGACATTTGTGAGCGTCTGGAACGAGTTCATTGCCGGGTATCTCCTCATCTCCAAGAACGAACTCAAACCGGTGATGTTCGGCATGTACGATTTCCTGGGCCAGAACATCATTAATGCCCAGCTCATTGCTGCGGCGTGCGTCATCATCGCCCTGCCGATGGTGCTGGTTTTCCTCGTCTCCCGTCGCAGCTTCTTCCAGGCGATGGTCGAAGGCGCGATCAAGGGGTAGAACGACACAACATGGAATCAGTCACACCACAATCATTTGACTTGAGCGGGCCGATGCGCTTGCTGACGGATCATATTGCACGCCAGTATCACGCCATGGCCGGCGCGACGATTGCGCTTTCGGCGGCGTTGGCGGCCGGCCTGGGCGAAGCCTGTTTGCACATTTCTGAATCGCAGGTGGAGGACGCGACCGATCAGGCCACACTATCCGCTGCGGCGGGTCGTCTCCGCGCGATTCGTGATGAACTGCTGGCCCTTGCCGATGAGGACGGCGCGGCGATTACGGCGTTCGCGACGGCGCGTGGCGCCGGTCGTGAGCCGCAAGGTAAGGAGCGGCTTTGCCAAATGCCTGTGGAAATGGGGCGGCTGGCCGTTGAAGCCGGTTTCCTTTTGCAACAACATCGCTCGCTGGTTCAGCGACCCAAGGACGATCTGGAAATGGCGCTGACGCTGCTCTCCGGGACGGCACACGCTGCGGTCCTTCTGCTCGACTCGAACCTGCGCATCTGGCCCGAGTCGGATCTGCTCGCGCAATTCGAACCGGAACTGAGCGCCCTCGACGCGCTGGCCGGGCGGCTCGAACCGGTTGCGCGTGTGCGCGCTTGAAACCCATACCCGATAGATTCTCTTTGTTCCCTCCGTCCGCTCCTCGCGCGGCATGGCACCAGGAATTCTAAATGTAGGCTGGGGGCGGGACATGGGGGCGGCGGGAATGGCGCCGTCCGAGGCCTGAGTGGGGCCGTAACCACCCTGGCCAGTGGATGGAAGGTGTGTTTCGCGGGGCGTCTGACTGGGCGCCGGTCAGCATGGGCCGCGGTTGACCGGCGCCCGGCGCGCCGAAGCAGAAGCGACCAGCCGACCACTTGCTTGTGCAGCTATGTGCGGCGTCTAGTGCGTTTGCGCGGCGGCGCCGGGGCGGCGGTGTC
>JBBQRS010000172.1:0-7730 GCA_038214535.1 Anaerolineae bacterium | reverse complement strand
ATAGATGCTAACTACTCAGGCGCTGGAGCGCGTCTACGCCGGCTGCCACCATGGCGCTCTCGATGCCGGGCACGGCTTTGGCTGAGCGGGCCAGGCGGGTTTCGTAGCCACCCTCGATCAGGGCCGCATCCGTGGGGAAGTAGCCCAGCGCATCGTTGGCCAGGCCGAACGGCATGATCATCGGCAGGGGGGCGCGGGCTTTGATCTGCAAGCCATACTCGACGAACGGTTCGCCGGGCAGCCCCACGATCCCCAGATCGCCCACCCGCAACGCCATGACTTCCGCGGGCGATACGGCGGGTTCCTCCGTCACCAGCACGGCCTCACGCGCGTAGAGCCAATCCATGTAGCCGGCCGCGTCCGGCGCGGGCATCGGCCCGGCGCTGGCGGCGCGTGCGTGGGCCAGGGCCGCGGCGTCGGGCTGGCTGCGGACGAACTCGATCACCTCACTGGCCGCGCCCAGCACGGGCGCGCGGCTGTACTGGAAATCGCGCAACCCTTGCCAGCCGCCATAGGCCGCGGCCGCGACCACGTTGCCGACGCGTTCCGCCTGATAGTACGAATGTGGCGTTTCCGGCGCGGGCTTGCTGAAATCCCAGGTGTTGATGTTGCCGGCGCAGCCATAGCCGAGCATGCCCACGATCTCGTCGCCGGCCATACGCTGGAGGGCCTTCTCGAAATAGCCGTAGTAGTCCGCGGAAATGGAATTTTCGGTGGCGTTGCCCACGTAATGGGTGGCGAGGCTGGAGAGGAGGGCGAGCGGTTTGCGTCCCAGGTCGCGCACCACCAGGAGGGTCAACTCCGGATCGGTGGGGCCGGCAGGGCGCACGAGGTCCGGATTCTGGAAGCCGGGGTTCATACGGACGCTGCCGTCGCGCATGTGCCAGCGCCGGTTGAAGGTCTCACCATGCACGGCCACGCGCGTTGCGCCCACCTCCGCCGGGACAAGCCGGTTCTGCGCCAGTTTGACGCTTTCGGCGATCAGTTCCGCGGCGTGCTCCATGTAGACGTCATCGAGTGGCGTGCCCAGCGCGCCGACGGTTGCCGGGCCATAGTGGGTGTGGGTGCAGGCCACAAAGGTGTGCGCGGCGGGGATGCCGGTGAGATCGGCGACGTAGCGGCGCACATCATCCACGTCGGATTTCAGCAGGGCGATCAGGTCACAGATGACGATGGCGAGGCTGGTGGTGTCATCCTGTAACACCAGCGCGCGCGCGTAGAGATCGTCGTGGATGTCGGTCGCCAGGCGGTCATGGAACAGACCCATTATATGGCAACCGAGTTGCGGGGTGATGCAGCGGCGGGCTGCGCCGGCTAACAATGGGGACATCGTGGCACGCCTCCGTACAGCAAGAATCTGATCTGAATATTCCCCTTTGCAGGGAAGGCTGAAGCCGTTGGGGCACACTCCGCAACGGCTGAGGCCGTCACTACACAGGGGTGCATGAGCAATCATTTTACTGCAACCGTTTGCTATATTAGCATAAGTTTTGAGAGTTGTCAATGCTTGATTTTCCGCGCGGATTGACAAAGTTGGAACCGCTATGGTATCGTATTGCAATGGTTTGCAGTCAAATGCTTGCTCATGCAGGGGGCATGGATCGAGCAAAATACGCCTGAAACGCACTGTAGAAAATCTCTGGAGGTCTTACATGTGGCATCATTTATCGGAAGAAGAGCTGAATGCCGGGGTGGATTTCATCCGCAGCGCGCCGGCGGATGGCGGCGTGCTGGAGATGATCGTCATCCGGCCGGAGGATAAGGAACGGAGCGTCCTGACGGAATGTGAGCTGAGCCTGAGCCAGGGCGCCACGGGCGACCAGTGGGCCTGGAATTGCTGGAAGAAGCTGCCGGACGGCTCGTCGGACCCGGATGTGCAGTTGACCCTGATGAATACGCGCTGTATTGACCTGGTGGCGTGTGAGAAGGAGCGCTGGGCGTTGGCCGGAGATCAGTTGTACGTGGACATGAATCTCAGTTGCGAAAATCTGCCGGTGGGCCAGCGGCTGGCGGTCGGCGCGGCGCTGCTTGAGATCACTGACGTGAAACATACCGGTTGCGGGTTATTTGCGGAGCGTTTCGGCAAGGAAGCGCTGAAATTCGTCAACTCGCCGGTGGGCAAAGAGTTGCACCTGCGCGGCATCTACGCCAGGGTGGTGCAGGACGGGGTGGTGAAAGTGGGCGACGTCATTACCAGGGTGTGAGCAGACTGCACCACGAAGAAACGAAGAGGAGATAAGTACACAAGGAGACAGGTAGGCAAGGAAGCAGGGAAACAAGGAAACAAGCGGACATCACGAGGCTACCTGCATCCTTGTGTACTTGTCTGCCTCCTGAGGGGGAGTTGTGGCGCGGCAGGCGTGCCGCTATAATGTGGTCACAACAGTGACCACATTATGTTTTATGGGGGAATGACGATGCCGAAGATCGGGGTGCGCGAGCTGAAGGAGCAGGCCACCGCGGTGGTGCGGAGCGTGCGCGAGGAGGGGGCCGAGTACGTCATCACGCTGCGCGGCGAGCCGGTCGCGATGATCCTGCCGATCGAGCAGGCCGGCGAGACCGGCGCGGCGCAGGAGGCGGATCGCGCGGCGCTGCGGCGCCGTGCCGTGGCGCTGGCCGGGCAGTTTCATTCGGGCCGCGCCGATGTTTCCGCCGAACATGACGCCTATCTCGCCGAGCCAGATGCGCCATGACCTGCTTCGTGGATACCTTGGCGCTGTACGCCGTGCTGGATGCAGACGATGCTAACCACCCCGCCGCCCGGCAGACGTGGGCGGCGCTGTTAGAGGGCGATGAGACGCTGCATTGCACGAACTACATCCTGGTCGAGACCTCCGCGTTGATCCAACGGCGGCTGGGGATGGAGGCCGTGCGCGCGTTCGAGACGACATTCGTCCCTTTGTTGGATGTGGCGTGGATGGACGCTGCCGCGCACCGGGCTGCGATCAGCGCGTTGCTCATCACCAATCAGCGCCGGCTCAGCCTGGTGGATTGCGCCAGCTTCGAGACGATGCGTCGCCTGGGCCTGACGCGCGTCTTCGCGTTCGATCCGCATTTCGCCGCACAGGGGTTTGAGGTCTCCCCAGGAGCAGGAGCGCATCAAGCATAACCCACAATGAGCATGCGAATCTGTGCTATAATTCACTGAAATTGATGGGAACACAGAAGCGCGAGCATGAAGTGGCAGGACTACTTACGCTACAATGTAGTCACTTGTGTAGTCACATGCTCGTTCCTGGGTGGCACTACTCGGTGCGCAGCGACTTGTAGGACTCCAACACCAGTTGAGGAAGATATGATGCAGCGTTTTTTCACAGTAGACGCAGTTGCTAACCTCGAAGATGTAAGAAAACGTCTTGCTGATCCCATCAAGCATTGGCGCAAAGGTTATTCAGCCTTTGAACTCGCCAATACATGGATTAGCGCCGATGATTTTCCCCCGTCTGTTTGCCAAGCCTTCGATGCGTATCCCCTGTTTCGCGGCGCGAGGCTCATCGAGGCGTTCTTTGAAAGAAAGGTCAAGCTGGAGACTCCTGGGCACCCTAGCCAGAACGACATTCTCGTGTATGCGACACTGTCAGATGGCTTCCTGGCGATTGCGGTTGAAGGCAAAGTCAGGGAGACATTTGACAGATATGTCTTCGAGAAAGAAATGACGCCAGGAGTTGAAAACAGGATATTGAATCTGTGTAATCGTCTGGAGATTTCCCCGGACAAGGTCCAGAGAATCAGATATCAGCTACTACATCGCGCCGTCTCGGCTATATTGGAAGCGGAACGGTATGGTGCAGAACACGCACTCATGCTCGTACATTCATTCTGCCCGAACGACACATCCTTTGGTGACTATCGTGACTTTGCTACCCTTCTTGGGTTCACCGAAAGCGCTGTTCAGGTAAACCGGATCGTTGGCTTCAAGCAACTCAGGAATGTGCAGCTTCATCTCGGATGGGTTAGGGACACACCTACTGTAGACAATCGCATGTCAACCCAGGACTCTGGTATTCACACTCATCGACATCTCGAACTCAGACAAGGAGAAGCTAACATGACACAGCCCGTTCCCCCTACCCAAATTATTCAGCAAATTAAGAGAGCTATTCGAAAGACCGGAGCAGCGCGAAAGAGATCCAGCACAGTTTCATCTAATATATCCTCTGGCTTCAAGTCAGCGACCAGAGGACAGGACTATAAAGAATTCTACAGCCCTGACTTGAGAAGCAACGTCGCGCACCTTGGAGCCGAGTTGGGGGTGGAGATCCCGTTACTTGTGGACTTTGTTGTAGCCGCAAAGGATCTTGATGCAGCAACTAAATCTCAGATTCTTGACGAGATACTTTCGTCGTGAAGAACGAATAAGGACGCAGCCAATAGAATAAGTTAGTACTCTTGGGTATCGTGTCCTCGGCTCCGATAGCGAGTATATGACACGGAAGTGTTAGGCATGATGCCCAAGAGTACACATTTTACCGCACCTTGACCACCGCGGCCTGCCGCGCGGGCAGTTCCAGCATGACCTTCCCCGTTCGCACCGGCAGCCCCTCCACGGGATTCCCGAAGAGGTCGCAGCGCCAGACCGCGCTGAGCATGAGCAGGCCGGAGCCGACGATAGCTTGCTGCGCGGCGTCGGAGGCGTTGAGCAGCGTGACGAGGATGCCGCCACCTTCGGCCGCGCGGCGCACGTTGACCACCAGCACGGGCGGCTCGGGCAGGCGAAGCAGCGTCCCCGCGGCGGGCCACGGTGCGCCGGGGGCGACGGGTTCCTGCAGGTGGTTGAGCGCGGGGCGTGCGTGCGCGGCGTCCAGCCCGAAGCGGTGGGCGCGCGCCTCGTCGAACGCGCCGGCATAGGGCAGGATGCGGTAGCGCGCGTAGACCATCCCCGGCTGATGCGCCCGGAAGTTGGTCTCCCAGTAGTTGTTCGTGACCCACCCCAACAGCAGCGCTCGCTCCAGATCGAAGTGATACTGGTTGTGGCCGAAATGGAAATCGCCGAGCTGGATCAGCGGGTTCTCGGGCACGGCGACCGTGACGCCGCGCGCGCCGTCATTGAAGTCGGCCCAGCCCTGCGCGGTGAAGTAGTCGCGGCAGACGCCGGGGATCTGGTCGGTTTCAGGGATCACGGCCTGCCCGCCGGCGTCGAAGCGCGCGGTCGCGCCGGGCAGCGCAAACGGGAACGCGAGATAGGTCGCCTCGGGGTGCGTCTCCTGCGACATCCGCCACTCGGCCTCCAGCTCGATCCAGTCGGCGAAGTCGGGCAGGAAGACGCGCTGCACGTAGTCGCTGACGCCCGGCGCGGCGATGCGCTGCTCGACCACCGTGCCGCCCTGCCGCGCGTAGACGCGATGGGATAGCACCTGCTCTGCCCCCGCGCGGCGGGCGCGCCAGCCGGGTTTCCACGCGCGGGGGATCTCGATCTGCGCCTGCCATTCGAGGTGACATAACAGGTGGCGCGGCCAGGGATGCGCGCGGTCGGCCACTTCCTCGTGGACGTAACCGCCCAGCGTCCAGCCCGCGGCGAGGTCGGCCCACTCGCGGCCCGTCGCCGTCTCGATCAGCGAGGCCACGCCGCCGCGCTCACGGTCGAACGCCACGCGGAAGCGCCCGTTCGCCACGACCGCCGTTTCGGTGAACTCCGGCTGTTTCGCCAGCTTGACGACGCGGTCACGCTGGACGACGGCATAGCCGAACGCCGGAACCTCGACGGGCGCGAGATGGGACGTTTCGTATTCGTCATACGCCGCGTAGAGCCGCGTGCGGTCGTGGCGATCCTGGAAGTGCCGGCCGGCGGTGGTGTCTTCGGGGGTCCCGCGTGGCGAAAGCACGCCGGGCGGTATGGGGCCGGTGGTGGTGCGCGCCCAGGGCAGCGGGTTGAAGACGAGGAGGTCTTCGGGCGCCTCGCGGGCGACGCGGCGCGCGAGTGCGGCCAGCGCATCGCGTCCCAGCAGCAGGCTGAGGCTGCGCGCCTGATAGGCGTAGTTGGCCTTGTGATTCCACTGTGCGAGGGTATCCTCGACCTCGGGGCCGCGGATCGAGACGTCCGCGCCCCAGGTGTGCTCGTCCCACAGGTTGAGATCGCGCCAGGCGGCGTCGCGGTAGCGGTCGAAGGTGCGGTCGAGCCAGCGGTCAGCGTCTGCCCCTCCGCGTTGAGCAAGCGCGGCGTGCAAGGCATCCGCCGCGAACAGGCGCGCGCGGCTCATGCGGTTGATGGCGACCTCGCGGGCGCTGGAGATCGCGCCGAAGTTCCAGAAGTCGGTCCAGTCGCCGCGCCAGACGCGCAGCCGGTCGTGGTAAGGTTTGACGGCGTCCCACCACATGGTCGGCGTGGCGATCACCAGGCGCGGCGCCGTCTGCGTTCCATTGCGCGACGAAATCGGAGAGCAGCGGGTCGGCGGTGCCGTTGTTGGTGAAGGGGTGCGTGTGCTGGATCATCAGGATCGGGAGCGGCCAGCCGATCTCGTCGAGGTACGCCTGCTGCTTCGGCCAGAAATCACGCAGGTGCGCGGCGTCGCGGGGGATGCCCATCTCGCCGGCCTTGTTGTAGGGCCAGCCGGAATAGGCGGGGATGCGCCGCCCGCTCGGGCCCTCCCACAGGAAGATGGCGGGACGCGGGTCGGTGGCGCCGCCGAAGTGCGGGTTGATCGCCATGGTGAAGCCATCAACGCCCGCATCGAGCAGCCGGTCCACGAGTCCCCAGTTCTCGCCGTTGACGTCGCAGTTCATGGCGTGGCTGATCTCGACGCCGAGGTCGCGACGCAGGCGGTCAACATTGCGCAGCGACTCGATGAGCTGCGCGGTGTCGTAGAGCGGGGTGATGTTGGCGAACATCGCGCAGATTTCGAGCAGCCCGGCGTGCGCGGCGTCTTGCAGGCGCGCGATGTCCTCCGGCGCGGCCCGGCTCAGCCAGTGGCGCAACACGTCTGTGGTCTCGACGGTCCAGCGGAAGCGCGCGTCGGTGGGCGCGCCCGCGTGGAGCGCGCACTATCGAGCGCCTCGTCGAGGAAGCGATCCTGCATCTCGAAGTAGACGGGCAGGTCGTGGGTGAAGCCGAAGTCGGTGTGGCTGTGGTGGATGATGTAGATGGTTTCGATGGGGGGCATAGGTTTTTACCTCACTGGGATTGGCTGGCTAACACGGATGGTGGGCTGACATGGATGGTGGGCTAACACGGATTATTCTCGCTGCTCATCCGGGAATCCGTGTCTTTCTAATCCGTGTTGGCAATCCGTGTGAGCAATCCGTGTCAGCGATTCTTCAATTTATCTGGCGCCCACACGAAGCTGCGACGGGTATTCCAGTCAATGGTCTGCCGGGATGGGAAGACGCGGCGCTTATCCAGTTTGCTCTGGCCGAAATTGAGGAGCAGGCCGATGGGCAACTACAGGTGATTCAGATAGGTGATCACCTGGGCAAGATGCGTCGGCTTGAGCGCTGTTACTGCTTTGAGTTCGACGATGTTCCCCTCGACGATGAGATCAGGGATGTAATAGCCGAGTAACTGCTCGCCGTCATACACCTCGACCGGTATCTCTGGCGCGAAGTTGAGCCGCTTTCTGTGTAATTCGTTTTCCATAGCGCGCCGGTAGATGAATTCGCGCTCGCCGGGTCCCAGCCGGTTATGCACGTCATAAGCGGCGCCGATGATCTGATAGGTGATGTCTTCGTGAGGAGCGGTGACGAGACCGGCCGGCATGGGTATAGCTCCTTGCGCGGGTGGGGGTGGTGATTGCGCG
>JBBQRS010000171.1:0-7744 GCA_038214535.1 Anaerolineae bacterium | reverse complement strand
GCCTGACTGAGATCATCGAATACGACAAACACGGTTACAATAAAGCTGGCATCCATGGCGGCTTCCTCCGGAACGTATCGGTTTTCTTAACCTAATGTTTCCTGAGAAGCCGCCGGACGCCAAATTAGCAATCACGGTATACTTGTACAACGAAACAGAGGACTCTATGTTGATTACGATGAGAGCTTAGGAAAATTCGTCGTCCCTGGTGAGTCAGTCGAGAATAGCTTCTTCACGAGCGCAAATTTTATCATAGAAGTCATGAACTACACGCGATATGATCTAGCAATCACCCATTTGGCTTTCTTACTGAACGAGAAACGCAAATCCAGGCTACAAGTACTTCACCGGATTGATGCCGAGATATCTACTAAGCGAGACGCCCTTGATCAGGAAATCGCGGACTTTCTTGATTCGAATGGATTAAGCGAAAATTCCCCCTTCACAGATCGGAGTGAGGTACTGTACGTCGCTTATCCGATTGGTCGGGGCGAAGTGAGTATTGCTTACACAGTGTTCCGACCGCACAAAGACGGCGGAGCGTTCATAATGGATAATGCCCCTAACCAACTCATGATTGACTCAACCGGTAGCATACGTCACTATGTATTGGCTAACAAGCCCGAGATCAAGGATGATTTAGTAAGCATCCAGTGGCAACAGATTCAAGCTTTTGACTAACGCCCAAGTAAATCTCTCCGAATCCAGGTTATTTTGCGACACCGGCCGCATCGAACGCGCGCGGCAGCGCGGCAATGTCCGTCAGCCAGTCGCGATATTGCGCAAATGACAAGGGCGGCATCCCGACAACGTAGTGGTTCCCGAAGCGCGCCCCCTCGATTTCCCACTCAATCAGCAGCAACCGGCGATCTCCGGCGAACGTGCGAACGCGTGAGACTTGCCAGTTCTGATTCGCGGGCGCGGATACCTTACCCTCTGCCAGGGTCTCCCCGCCCGGCTCCCAGATGCGATAGCTCACGGTGGCGTCGCTCAGGCTGTCATTGCCGATGATAACCGGTAGATACTTGCCCGGCCCAGGCTCACCGATCATCACGCAAACCGGCTGCTGCACGCGCCGGATGTAGTGATACGCCAGCTTGACGCCGAAATAGTAATCCACCACGGCATCCGAGAACTGCGGCCAGCCATCCAGCACATTCCACCACAGGATGCCGCTGGTACGCCATTTGCGGAGCCGGGTTGACTCGATGAAGAATTTCTTCGCTTCAGCCTGCACGATCTGGCTTGCCAGCGCGAAATCATCCAGGGTATCGGGGATCTCGCCGAACAATTCGCGCACCTGGTTCGCCATCAGCGTAATACGATCCCGGTCGAAGGCATCGGGTGAAAGCCAATGATAGACGGAATGGGCCTGCCATTCGAGGTTATTCACACAGGGCCAGAGTCGCTCAGGCGAGATGAAGCGCCGGATGGAAGCGACGTTCGGGCACCCGTGATAACCGATCTCGCCGATGAAGCCGGCCCGATGTTCGGTATAGAAGGGACTCTTGTAGTAGCCGCGCGGTCCCCACAAATGCTGTTCCGACGTGGCCCGGCTCGGATCAGTCTCCTGCGCAGCCGCCGGTGACACGTAAGGCGAGCTCGGAATATAGGCGCGGTGCGGGTCGCAACGATGCGCGACCTGCGGCAACACCTCCCGCGTCAACCGATTCAGTTCGGGCGAAAGACCGTCCGAAATGTACGCCTGATCCACCTCATTATCTCCGCACCAGATCACCAGTGACGGGTGGTTGCGCAGCTTCTCGATGACGGCCTCGACCTCTTGCCGCACCTGCGCCAGAAAATCCTCCGTCTGCGGATAGCGGCAACACGCGTACGCAAAATCCTGCCACACCATCAACCCCAGTTCGTCGCACCGGTCAAAAAACGCGTCATCCTCATAGACATTGCCGCCCCAACAGCGCACCATGTTGCAGCCCAGGTCATCGAAGAGCGCCAGCGCCCGCTCCAGCCGCTCGGCGTCGCGGCTATGAAACGCATCCAGCGGAACCCAGTTCGATCCCTTCACCATCACCGGCTGACCATTGACGATGAACTGGAAATGCCCCTCCGGGTCCGACGGTGTGTCCCAGCGCCCCACCGTCTCGAGCGCCGGGCGCGGCGCAGGAACCTGTGCGGCGCGCTCCGTCCGCGACACCTCTACCGTGCGAATGCCGATTCGCTCCGTGCGTGAGGCGATCACCCCGCCGTTATAGAGCAGTTCGGCCCGCACATTGTAGAGCGCCGCCGCGCCATATCCACTGGGCTGCCAGAGATGCGCGCCCGGTACCCGCATCCGAAACCCTCCGGCGATGAACTCCACCGGCTGCGTATGCACGAATGCGTGATCGCCATCCACCAGCGTCCCATGAATCCGCAAGGCCAGCCCCGATGCCAGCGTCTGCGCCTGCGTGCGAAACTGAAAACGAACCCCCAGCACCGCGCCTTCCGGCCCGATCGCGTCCGTCCAGAGATAAAGCTGCTCGATCGCGTCCGGCAATTCCTGTTCAAGCCTGACGCCGCGCCAGATGCCCGCCGAGACGGCCCGCGGCATGATATCCCAGCCCCAAACGTGTGGGGCTTTGCGAATATGTAACCCCTCCTCGCGCCTTTCCCAGCTCATGCTGGCCGCGTCATAACGCAAGCGGCGCGCCGCGTTCACCGCCGAGCCGATTCGCACAGCAAGCTGATTCTCCCTATCGTTCCGCAACAGCTCTGTGACATCGAAACGATGCGCGATCAACGCGTTGTCCGCCCGTCCGATCTCCACGTCGTTCAACCAGATCGTCGCCGGCGGATCCACCCCCTCGAACACCAGCGACCACCGCGCACAGGCCGGGTCACCCGGCCCGACGAACGTGTGACAATACCACCATTCGTCTGTTTCCAGCGCACGCAACGCATGGATATGGTCGGCATAGAACGGGTCTACAATCTGCCCGGCGCGTTGCAGGTCCAGCTCTACGTTGCCGGGAACATCAGCCAGAACCGCATCAAGACCGAGCGTTGCCAGGTCAGACGGGCACACACCCGGAAACGCACCCTCAGGAAAATGATAAAGTTGCCACTGACCATCAAGCTTTTGTTGAGTCATTACCGCTGCCATTCTTGAGAGGCCCAAAACCAGTAAAGAGCATCGAAACTATCATGCTGAATTGTATCATATCCTTTTCTGGTAGATAGTCTCAAACTCCCTGCCAATTGAGAGGCGCAACCATGCCCACGTTTCAACGTATAACATCTCAACATACAACGCGATTGGTTAAAAGGAGATACATGACACGCCAAACCGAAACACGCGACGTTTCCGGCTTCAGCGAAATCATCATCGAAGGCTTCGGGGATGCCGAAGTGGAGCAAACCGGCGTGGAGTCGCTCGAAATCGAAGCCGACGACGCGCTCCTGAGTCGTCTCAAATCCGATGTCAGAGACGGGCGACTATACTTGGGGCTGGATATCGAATGGTGGGAATGGCTGACCTACTGGGCCACCTGGGCCGCGTTGCCCGACAAACGGGTGCGCTACCACATCACCACCAAATCATTCGATGGGGCGCAGATCAAGGGTTCCGGCTCACTGGTTGCCGGCCCCATCCAGGCCAAACACTGCAAACTCGGCATCTCCGGCTCCGGCAAAATGCGCCTCGAACAAATCAGCGCGGACACCATCGAAACTCGCATCAGCGGCTCCGGCGAATTTACGCTGGGCGGCGAAGTCACCGAGTTATCCATTCACGTCAGCGGTTCTGGCGACGTGATGGCCGCCACGTTGGAAGCGCAAACAGTCAGCATCCGCATCAGCGGATCCGGCAAGGCGCACGTCAACGCGCAAGAGTCGCTCGACGTTCACGTCAGCGGGGCAGGCGAGGTGCGCTACCTGGGCGCGCCCCAGATTGACCAGCACATCTCGGGCGCGGGCAGCATCCGCGCGCTGAAAACCGCATAACAACCTCAACAAACCCTCGGTGCGGGGGCGATGACCTGGCGCAGGTCATCGCCCCCGTCACCATTCCCTGCAATCATCGCCAGGCAATAAAAGACACGGAGTCTTGCGCTTCACTAATAGGCCCTTATGCTAGATTGCCCTGCGGTGCAGGGCAACGCATCAAGCTGGGAACGCCAGCGCCTTGATGTGGAGGAAGTCGGGATTGCCCAGCAGTCGGTTGAGATAGATGCACAGCGTGTGCGCCGCTAATTTGGCGTAAAGGCGCGTGCACAGACCCCAAAAGGTGTGGGCGTGGTTGATCTCAATGTGAAACTGCTCAGCCAATTGGCCGTTGACCGTCTCGACGATCTGGCGCACAGCATTGTGTGTGCGTTGCATGGCGGCTGGGAGCTGCACTGCTTGGTTGCGCCGCGGCACGGTGCGTAAGCCGATGCGATTGGACGCTTGGAGTTCTGCCGCGCGCGCCGCGCTGATGTAGCCCTTGTCACCAAGCACCTCCAGATCGGTGTGTGCGGCCAACAGTTCGCAGCCGACTTCCAGATCGCCGACGTTGGCGGGGGCCAACTCAAAATCGAGAATGACCCCGCCCAGGGTGATCAATAGATGCAGGCGGTAGCCAAAGATGACCTGCTTTTTGGCAGCAATACGTCCAAATCTGGCGGCATGGGCCTTCCAGTCCGCCGTCGAGCCAGGCACGAGATGGAACTTGACCACGGGCACGGGTAAGCTATCAATCACGCATTGGCGCTCTTGGGCCAGGTCCAGGCTGCGCAGCACGGCCTGCCGCACCAAATTGAAGCCGTCCATCAAGTTGCGCCGCCGGCGATTGAAGCGGCTTTGGGTTGGCACATGTGGGAAGAGATTGCGATGGTCACGCCAATGACAGAGCATCTCGGTTTCCACATCCCAGCCGCGACACTCACCAATCAAGACCATCGCGATCAGTTCGCTGTCGCTGCAAACTGGCTGCGGTCCCGGGCGATCAAACAGCCAGGCGACTTCCTGCCAGATGTCGTCCACGACGACGTACATCCATAAGCAGAAGTCATCGAAGTCGTGTATCATGGGCGCATCCTCCGCTGTGTGTGGTGGTGTTTTGTTACCCATTCCATATCACAGTGGAGGACTGCCAGTCAATCAACTGGATCTAGCATAAGGACCTACTAGCTATGCTATCCTTACCCCAGGTCAGTTCAAATATTAAACTTATATCGTTCAAGTGACTTTGTGGCCCATCCACCACAGAAATTGAGGCGACAATGACGCAGATTCGGTCGGCGGAGGAGTTGGTGAAGCGCGTGTTGACGGAACCGGTGTTTTGGAGCGCATGAAAATTGATCCGGTCACAGAGTTGCAGCGGATATCCGCCGAGGTCGTCACCGAGGTGCCACAATTACCGCCGCTGGAATCCGACGTGATGATCTATCGCCTGGCGGTCAGCGCAATCAGTCTCGTAGCCTTGATCGGGGTTGGCGGCGCCGTGTTCGTTTCACTGATTAAAGGACCCGACTCGGTACCCGACATCCTGACGGCGATCTCCGCGGGCGCAATCGGCTCATTGGCCGGGCTTCTTTCACCCATCGGTTATCGCCGCTGATAGGCGGGCATCAAGCCGGCCCCGCCTCATCCACTTGCGGTAAGTAGAACGTTCGATCCATCTGAGCCAGGCGCAACCGGCACAGTTTGTACACCGCTACCTGTGACGCCCCAAACCACAAGAGGAACAGCGTCAGAACCAGGGATGCAATATCAATCCATAGCGGCAGGCGACGCACCACCATCGAGACCGTATCGTGTACCGCCCCCACCTGCTGATGGATTTCGTCCACCTTCCCGCGCGCCGTCTGCATCTGTTCATCGAGCTCGACCACCGGTTTGGACACCAGCGAAAACGCCGTGCCCAGCGGCCCCGTCTGTTCCGCAGTCGCCGCCGATTTCAAAATTTCGAGGTCGCTGACCGTGTTCGTGACATCACGCTGCACCGTCCGCAACTTGTCCACCGCCGGCAAATCCACCTGAACCAGCGGCAGCGCGTCCAGCCGGGCCACGGCCTTCTCGAGGCTGTCGGCGGCCTCCTGCACCAATCCTCCACCAGCGCGCAGCACATCGAGCGCCGGGCCGACGCGCTCCGTCACGATGTCGGCAACCGTCTCCAGGGTGCGATCCGCGCTCGCAACCTCTTCGCCCGCGGCGTCTACCCGCGTCCGCACGGTCAACATCGTATCCGCCGCGCCGGCCATGATCTGGCTGGCCTCCGCCGAAAGCGCCTCCACCGACGCCAACGTCGCCTCCGTCGGGATCAGCACGGCCAGCGCCGATTGCGTCAGCGGCCCGTTCGCCAACCAGACGCCCACAACGCCCAGCACCCCAAGCGCCAACCCGATGAAGCTCAGCCCAATCGCCAGCAGATAGCCGATGCGTTTCAGTTTCACCATGATCTATATCCCTTTGCCGGGCCATCATGCCACCCCGGAGAATCTTCCACCTTCACAGATTCTACAACACCCACCGCGCGCAGAGCAATCCGCGGCGCCTTATGCGACCTTAAAGATAGGCTCATTTCACAAACAGGGGCTTGACATTCCACCAATCCCGGTGTATGTTATCCATAACATGTGTTACGCATAACACACTATGGGGTATGTTGTGAGCACTATCCGCGATGTCGCAAAACAAGCCGGCGTCTCCACCATGACCGTTTCCCGCGTCCTCAACAATTCGGGCTACGTCAGCGCCGATACGCGCGAGCGCGTCGAGAAAGCCATTTCCGACCTCGGCTACGTCCCCAACAGTCTGGCCCGCAGCCTGCGCTCCAAGAGCACGCGCACCGTCGCATTGGTGCTGACCGATGTCACCAATCCCTTCTTCACCACCCTCGTGCGCGGCGCGGAAGATGTCGCCAGCCGCCACGATTTCAACCTGATCCTCTGCAACACCGACGAGTCGGAAGCCAAACAAACTCAGTATCTGACCGTGTTACTGCAAAAGCGCGTAGACGGCGTCCTGTTGGTTCCCGCACGCTCGACCTCCGAACCGGTCACGTGGCTCCAACGCCAGGGCGTGCCGGTGGTGGTCGTAGACCGGCGCGTGCCCTCCGCCGATGTGGACGCGGTCCGCTGTGATTCGGAACAGGGCGCCTACGAAATGACGCGCTACCTGCTCGGCCTCGGCCACCGGCGCATCGCGTTGCTCACCGGCCCCGCAGGTGTCTCGACGGCCCAGGACCGCGTCAACGGCTATCGCCGTGCGCTCCACGAGTGTAGCCTCAACGAAGGCGACGAGTTGATCGCTTACGGTGAATTTGCGCCACACTCAGGCTATCGCATGGCGCAGCAGGTGCTCGACTTGCCGGAGCGCCCCACGGCGCTCTTCGCAGCCAATAACTTCATCGCCGCCGGCGCATATCGCGCCGTGCGCGATGCCGGTCTGTCAATCCCGGCCGACCTGAGCATGGTCGCCTTCGATGACCTTCCGGCCGGGCTGGCCGTCGAGCCGTTCATGACGGTGATCGAGCAACCGGCCTATGAGATGGGCAGCCGCGCCGCCGAACTGCTCTTCGCGCGCCTTTCGGGTCGCGCGCCGAGCGCATGTCAGGAAGTGATCCTACCTATCCGCCTGATCGTGCGCTGCTCCAGCGGCGCGCCGTCTTAAATGTCTATCCAAAAACTGCGGGGCTTCCTTCTTTGTAGTCGCGGGGGGCGGGGGCGGGGGGGGCGGGGCGGGGGGGGGAAGGGGCGCCGCAAAGAATTAGGGGTGGATTTTATCGTTTTTGTTTATATTTGTGAAACCGAAGCGCAGG
>JBBQRS010000170.1:0-7754 GCA_038214535.1 Anaerolineae bacterium | reverse complement strand
GTTTCGGAGCGCATGGCTTATTCCCCTTGCGTTTCTGATGCAGATATTCGTGGTCTTTATCCCTGGCGGAAAGACCACGGGGTTGAGCGACCCGGCGGCGCTGTTGGTGCTCACATCTTACCTGGTGCTTGTGATAGCCGTTCTTATCAATCGGCGGCTACCTGGCATGGCTCTAATCGGCATGGGACTGCTTCTCAATTTTGCCGTCATCGCCGCCAATGGCGGTTTCATGCCGATCGAGCCTGATGTAGTTCAAGTCCTGGGGCACGATGATCGCGTACAAGCGCTAGAATCCGGTTATCGAGTCTATCAGGCCAAGGATGTCATCCTGACTCGAGAAGAAACACGGCTGTGGTTTCTGTCCGACATCTTCGTCATCCCACCGCCATTTTTCTTAAGCACTGCCTTCAGCCTTGGCGATGTACTGCTCATTTCCGGCATCTTTGTACTCATTCAGCGCTTCATGGTGGAACCATCCGGAAAGGGACTGTCTCATGCGTCTTGAAAAACTGAATCGCATCGTCGGCGAAGCCGTGGTCAACTGTGAGTTCCGCACCCGCTTGTTGGCCGACCCACGAACTGCTGTGGCCGGCTTTGATCTCGCGGCCGACGAACTGGACCTGATCGGCAATCTCCACGTCGAGTCTGTAGACCAGTTGGCGCGACACCTGGTATCCGCATTGAGCCTGGATGAGCGGGGATTCGCGGCTGCGCCTGTGCGGTCGGGTGTCAGACCAATGCAGGAGCCAAACTATGCGTGCCGCGTTCGCGCCGATCATACTTCGGCCATGAAAACCACGGGGCCGCTCGTCCGGGCCTACATGTCACCGGAGCCTTGAACCTGAGGCCGGTCCTCTGTGTCCAATATCTAAAACGAGGTGCATTGCTGCGCCCCGTTTTTTTATGCAGGTCAACGACTTGACACCCGGTTCGCCCTACGTTAGACTCATCGCCATATGATTAACGGTTCGGTGGTCGCGCAAGGTTTCAACCCTGCTTGCTCGTGTCCTGGGCGGGCGTAAGCCGGCCTGCGCCGGTTGCGCCCGCTTTGCCATGCGGCGACATATGGGCCGGCGCATACCTCGATAAGACGAGATCGCAGGACGATCTCCCTGCCAGTTATCCCAGATTTGCACCACCCCGGCTCATCGCCGCGTCAACTGTCGCGCGATGAGCTTTTTGTTTGTTCCACCTATCCGGCGAGCCAGCGCCGAAAACAGAGGAGACTGATCTGTGGCTGAAAAAACCAACCCACGTATCGCCAATGATGTCACCGAATTGATCGGTAATACCCCCCTCGTCCGGCTACGCCGCGTGACCAACGGCGCTGAGGCGGAAATCCTGGCCAAGTTGGAGTTCAGGAATCCGGGCGGCAGCGTGAAAGACCGCATCGCCCTTAACATGATCTTGGCCGCCGAACGCGAGGGCAAGATCCAGGCCGACACGATCCTGTTGGAACCGACCAGCGGGAACACCGGTATCGGTCTTGCCATGGTGGCGGCGTCGAAGGGCTATCATTGCGCCCTGGTAATGCCGGACACCATGAGCATCGAACGACGCAAATTGCTGCGCGCGTTCGGCGCTGAGCTGGTGCTCACGCCAGGAGCAGAAGGAATGCGCGGCGCGATCCGCGTCGCCGTCGAGATGGCAGCCGCCGATTCCCGCTATTTCATCCCGCAGCAGTTCGAGAATCCCGCCAACCCTGAGGTACACCGCCGCACAACCGCGGAAGAAATCTGGCGCGACACAGACGGCCAACTGGATATCTTCGTTTCGGGGGTCGGCACCGGCGGGACGCTCACCGGCGTAGGTCAGACGCTCAAGCCGCGTCTGCCCAACTTGAAAATCGTTGCTGTAGAACCCGCGGCGTCGCCGGTGTTGTCCGGCGGTCAATCTGGCCCACACAAGATTCAGGGCATCGGCGCGGGCTTCGTGCCGGCGATCCTGGACGTCTCGCTAATTGACGAAGTTTTCACCGTCACCAACGAAGAGGCCATGACGATGGCGCGCCGGATGCCGCGGGAAGAAGGCATCCTGGTGGGCATCAGCTCGGGCGCGGCGATCCACGCGGCAGTGCAGGTGGCGCAGCGCCCGCAAAACGCCGGCAAGCGTATCGTGGTCATTGTGCCTTCGTATGGCGAACGCTACCTGAGCACGGCGCTCTTCGCAGACCTGATGGAGTGAGCGATGCTCGAAACGCTTCGCCGCGATCTACAAGCCGTGTTCGAGCGAGACCCGGCCGCGCGCAGCACGGTCGAAGTGCTCTTGTTCTATCCGGGCCTCCACGCCATGTGGCTGCACCGGCTGGCGCACACATTCTGGCGCAACGGCTTCAACCTGATCGGCCGGGGCATCAGCCACTTCGCGCGCTGGGCGACCGGGATTGAAATCCATCCGGGAGCAACCATCGGGCCGGGCATCTTCATAGATCACGGCATGGCGACGGTCATCGGCGAGACCGCTGAGATCGGCGAGAACGTCACGCTCTATCATAACGTGACGCTGGGCGGCGTAAGCTGGGAGAAGGTGAAACGCCATCCGACGCTGGAAGATCACGTAGTGGTGGGCGCAGGGGCGCAGATTCTCGGCCCCATCACTATCGGCGCGCACAGCCGGATCGGGGCCAATTCCGTCGTGGTGAAAGACGTGCCACCGGATTCGGTCGTCGTCGGCATTCCAGGCCGCGTCAAAATGCGCAACGGCGAAGCGCTCACGGACGTGTATCGGGAAGATTTGCAACACGATCGGCTGCCCGATTCGCGCGAAGAGACATTGCGGCATCTCGCTGGACGATTGGTGGCCCTGGAGCACACAGTGCGGGAACTACAACTCGACGATGACGTGCAGATGGCAGACGCCTGGGTAGATAGCGGCGGCAGCCACATTTAGAGAACTGGTAGTATAGCCCCTTGTGGGCGCTCGGTACGCCACGCCCACAAGGGGCTATACTACTGCGTATTGGAACGGGTTGACAAGGGCGCGACCGGCCGCCATAATGTCGACAGGAGTCTCTGTGCCCACGACCGTCATCAGCACCGTTCTCAATGAAGGCGAAGCCATCCGCCGGCTCATGGATGGTCTGGTCGCGCAGACGCGCCCGCCCGACGAGGTGGTCATCGTGGACGGCGGTTCGCGTGATAACACGGTCGCCGTGTTGCAGGAATACGCCGACCGGCTGCCGTTGCGCGTCATCGTCGAGCCGGGCGCAAACATCTCGCACGGGCGCAACGTCGCCATCGCGGCGGCAATCGGTGATGTCATCGCGTCTGTTGACGCGGGGGTGTGGCTGGAACCGACGTGGTTGGCGACGCTGCTCACCCCATTCGACGACGCATCGCTCGCGCCGCAGGCGGTCGCCGGCTTTTTCATGGCCGACCCGCGCAGCACCTTCGAGACGGCGATGGGCGCGACGGTGCTGCCGAATGTCGAAGACGTTGATCCGGCAACCTTCCTGCCCTCCAGTCGTTCGGTGGCCTTTACCAAAGACGCCTGGCGCGCCGCTGGCGGATACCCTGAGTGGTTAGACTACTGCGAGGATCTGGTCTTCGATCTCCGGCTGCGCGATGAAGTGGGGACGTTTGCCTGGGCGCCCGCTGCACCGGCTCACTTTCGCCCGCGCGGCTCGTTGCGGTCATACTACCGGCAATACTACCGCTATGCGCGCGGCGACGGCAAGGCCGATCTGTGGCGCAAACGCCACGCGATACGTTATGTCATCTACCTGATCGCGCTACCCGCGCTTTTGCTGCTCAGCGTGTTGCATAGCCCGTGGTGGTTGTTCCTGCTGCTGGTTGGTGTGCTCGCCTACAGCCGCACACCCTTCCGGCGCTTACACCCGCACCTGGGCGAGCTTGCGCCGCTGGAAAGGGTCAAAGCCGTATTGCTGATCCCAATGATTCGCGGCGTGGGCGACGTGGCGAAAATGGCGGGGTATCCGGCAGGCTGGGTCTGGCGCATACAGAATTGGGGCCGCCCCGAAATACACTGGCGCAGGCCCGACGCCGCATAGCGCGCCTACACCGAAGCGCGAATCGGCGCCCTTGCGCCATAGGCCGCGCGCCACAATGTTGCACCCAACACCAGCGCCGCGCCCAGCAACGCCGCCGGCCCTGGAGCTTCGCCCAGCGCAATAAACACCCAGATCGGATTGAGAATCGGCTCGAGCATCAGGATAATGGTGGATTCGAGGACCGGCGTATGTTTGATCGCCGCAGAATAGAGCAGCCCAGCCAGGCCCAGTTGAAGCACGCCCAGATAGACGATAATCGTCAGGCTGGTCGGGGTCAGGTCGGCGCGCAGGAAGAACGGCAGCCCGATCGCCGCGCCGATGAGATTGCCCAGGAGGATCGTGTTGGCGGGCGCGCCGAACTTCTGGCCGCGCATCGTCAGGAACCAGATGGACATCGCCACCCCGCTGCCCAGCGCCAGCAGATTGCCGGTGACGCCGCTGGTGGTCAGGTCATCGCTCAAGAACAGGGTCAAACCGAGGAAAATCACCGGCAACACGAGCAGATCAACCCGCTTGGGTCGCTCGCCCAGGAACCACCAGCCGAGTAAGATGAGATAAATCGGGGCCGCATATTGCAGGAAGATCGCGTTGGCCGCGGTCGTCAGCTTGGTCGCCATGATGAAGGTCAATTGCGCGGTCACATAGGCAACGGCTCCCAACACCTCCACCCGGTTCCAGTGCAATGACTTGGGCCGGAGATAGGCAAGAAATAACAACGCGGCAAAAATGCTGCGCCCGCCCAGGATCGCCATGGGCGGCCAGTCGAGGAGCTTGATAAACACCCCGCTGGTGCTCCATAGGATGGCGGCGAACACCAGAAGCAACACAGAGCGGCGATGCGCGGCGGATGAATCCATTATCACACTCACCAAAGATCAAATCGCCGAGAGCAAACCATCGGCGTCTACAAACCATCATTTTACGCCATCGCGGGCGCATACCAAACTCTGTAACCCATGCCTACATCGCGTCCTTGTCGGACAAGCCTCGTCTAACTTGGCCTTTTTCCCACCCGGCCCTAAAATTGACACTATAGCGCACCGCATGACAAGGAGAGAGGATTCATGGAACTGCTGAAAGAACGTATCCGGCGCGAAGGCGTCAACCTGGGTCACGGCATTCTCAAAGTGGATAGTTTCATCAATCATCAGGTAGACCCCGCGCTGATGCTGGCCGTGGGCGGGGCGCTGGCGGCGCGCTTCGCGCATCTGGGCGCGAACAAGATCGTAACCGCCGAAATCAGCGGCATTGCGCCGGCGCTGACCACGGGGCTGGCGCTGGGCATTCCGGTGGTGTACGCCCGCAAGTCCAAGCCAGTGACCATGCATCCGAACACCATGACAGCATCCGCTCCGTCGCACACGAAAGGCGTGATGACGGAACTGATGGTTTCGCCGGAGTTCCTCGGTCCGCGCGATCACGTGCTGGTGATTGACGACTTCCTCGCGCGCGGCGAGACGATCCGCGCCTTGGTCAGCCTCGTCGCCAGGTCAGGCGCAGAGTTGATTGGCATCGGCGCGGTGATCGAAAAACGCTTTGAGGGTGGGCGCGACGCGCTGGCGGATCTGGACGTGCCGATCGAGACGCTGGCCGTCGTCACCAACATGGATCACGGACGCATCGTCCTGGAAGACTGAGAGAAAACGTGACAGTATTTGCTCGGCCCACTTCGCATGATACCATCGCCATCCTCGATTACGGCTCGCAGACGGCGCAACTGATCGCGCGCCGCGTGCGCGAGTTGAACGTCTATTGCGAACTGTTGCCCTGGGACGCGCCTATAGAGCGCTTCGCGGCGCTGAATCCGAAAGGCTATATCCTTTCCGGCGGACCATTCAGCGTCTATGAACCGGGCGCGCCGACCTTACCCGCCTTCATCCTCGAATCCGGCGCGCCCGTGCTGGGCATTTGCTATGGGATGCAGCTCCTGGCGCACAACCTGGGCGGGCGCGTGAACCCGGCGGCGCGGCGTGAATACGGCCACGCCGAACTGCACGTGACCTCCGGCGGCGCGCCATTGCTCCAGGGTCTACCTGAAACCGTGTCGGTCTGGATGAGTCATGGCGATCATATCACCAACCTGCCGCCGACGTTCGCGCCGCTGGGCGAAACGACCAATGCAGTTGCGGTGATGGGCGATGTTGAATCAGGCCTGTATGGGGTGCAATTTCATCCCGAAGTGCAGCATACCCCACAGGGCCGCGATCTGCTGCGTAATTTCGCCGTCAATATCTGCGGCTGCCGCGCCGACTGGACGCCGATCAACTTCATCGAAGAAACGGTCGCATCGATTCGGGAATACGTCGGCGATGGGCGCGTGATTTGCGGGTTGAGCGGCGGCGTGGACTCCGCAGTCGCGGCTTCGCTGATCCACCGGGCCGTGGGCGACCAGTTGACGTGCATCTTCGTGGATCATGGCCTCCTGCGCCAGGGCGAGGCCGAACAAGTTGTCGAGACCTTCAACCATCATCTGGGGATGCGGCTCATCGCTGTCAACGCGGCCGAGGAGTTTCTCACCGACCTGAACGGCGTCACGGACCCGGAAATCAAACGCAAGCGCATTGGCGCGCGGTTTGTGCGCACCTTCGAAGCGGCGGAAGCACGCGCCGCGCAAGAGGCCGCCGACGGCAACCGCGCCGGGTTCCTGGCCCAGGGTACGCTCTACCCGGATGTGATCGAATCGGCCAGCCGGCAGGAACAGCGCACCGCGCGCACCATCAAGACGCACCACAACGTCGGCGGGCTGCCCGAAGACATGAATTTTCAACTGATCGAGCCACTGCGTAACCTCTTCAAAGACGAGGCACGGCGGGTCGGTGAGGCGCTGGGGCTGCCCGAAGAGATCGTCTGGCGGCATCCGTTTCCGGGTCCCGGACTTGCCATCCGCATCATCGGTGAAGTCACCTGGGAACGCCTGGAGACGCTGCGCCAGGCCGATGCGATTTTCCTGGAAGAGTTGCGCGCCGCCGGGCTTTACCGGTCCGCATCGCAGGCGTTCGCCGTGCTCCTGCCCGTGCGTTCGGTCGGCGTGATGGGCGATGGCCGCACCTATGCCGACACCATCGCCTTGCGGGCCGTCACGACCGATGATTTCATGACCGCCGATTGGGCGCGCCTGCCCTATGAGTTATTGGCGCACATCAGCAACCGTATTGTGAACGAAGTACCCCAGGTGAACCGGGTCGTGTATGACATCAGCTCTAAGCCACCGGCCACTATCGAGTGGGAGTAAGCCGGATACCCGGCATTAATGCGAAAATTTCTGGCCCCTGCGGCCCTGGTGATCGTTATAGGCGCGGCCTTGCTGGCCCCCTCTTATTTACGCTATCGTATAAACGCGGGTGTTGTGCCGCCCTGGGTACGCCTTGGCGGCGTGGATATCGGCGGGGGCGACGCCGCGCAAGCCTATGATGCGCTCAACCGCCTGTACGCCGAGCCGGTCGCGCTCTATTACGGCGATGAACGCATCATCCTGCGGCCCTATGAAGTCGGCTTTCAGGTTGATACCGAGGCGATGCTGACGGAGGCGAAGCAACAAGATACGCCGGGTCGTCTGCTACAATATCTGGTGACCCGTGCGCTGGACAAGCCCATAGAGCCGCTCGACCTGCCGCTGCGCTTCACCGTGGATCAGGCCGCGCTCGATGCCTATCTGACCGACATTGCCGCCCGCTATGACCGCCCGCCCGCGCCGGTCCAACCCGTGCTCGACACGTTATCCCTCGCGCCGGGACATCCAGGGCAG
>JBBQRS010000169.1:0-7793 GCA_038214535.1 Anaerolineae bacterium | reverse complement strand
TGCGCGCGCGGTATTGCGTCCCGCGCAACACCTTCCATGGCCCCACCCACAACGTTTGAAAATCGTAAATGCTTCATTGTTGGGGATTTCGCCGATTGGTCCCCCACCGCGCGGAAAACCCCGCAACTACGAAGCTTGGATACACTTCTCAGGAGAATCATTCATGGCCCAATCCATTCGGGTACTGATCGTAGACGACCATGCCATCGTGCGGAAGGGCATCAGCGCGCTGCTCTCTACCGAGACCGACATCGAGGTGCTTGGCGAGGCAACCAATGGCGCGGAGGGCGTCGAGAAAGCCGAAGTGCTGCGGCCCGACGTGGTGCTGATGGACATGGTGATGCCCAAAATGGACGGCATCGAGGCCACGCGGCGCATCACGGCGATGACCGATGGGCCGCGCGTGTTAGTGCTCACCAGCTTCGCCGCCGACGACAAGGTGTTCCCCGCCATCAAGGCCGGCGCGCTGGGCTATCTGCTCAAGGACTCCGGCCCGGACGAACTGATCCGCGCGATCCGGCAGGTGTATCGCGGCGAGCCATCGCTGGAACCGGCCATCGCCAGCAAGGTGCTGTTCGAGTTGGCGCACCCGCCCAAAGCCGAGCCCACCACCGACCCGCTGACCGAGCGCGAGCTGGAGGTGCTGCGGTTGATCGCCCAGGGTTACAGCAACCGGCAGATCGCCGATGAGCTGGTGATCACCGAGATGACGGTACGCGCCCATGTCAGCAACGTGCTGGGCAAGCTGCACCTCGCCAGCCGCACCCAGGCCGCGCTCTTTGCCCTGCGCGAGGGCCTCGCCTCGATGGACGACATCCCCGAATTCAACGACTGAGCGCGCAAAACGCGTCAGGTGCAACGCACTTCCGAAAGTGCGTTGCACCTGTATCATTTGCGCGCCGACAGGATCACGCTGTAGACATCCACCCCGGCCTGACGGCCCCGGCTGGCCGTGCGCTCGGCGCTCACGTCGGTAAAACCCGCAGCCTGCACCAGCGCCAGGTATTCGCCCTCGGGCAGCGCACCACTCACACAGCCCGTCCACAGCGTTGGATCCTGCTGCGCGTCCGCCGCGAACGACCCCGACGTCACCACGTCGCTGACCGAGAGCCGCCCGCCTTGCCGCAGCACGCGGAACGCCTCCTCGAACACGCGTCCCTTGTCCTCGCACAGGTTGATGACGCAGTTCGACATGATCACGTCTGCGGCCGCGTCCTCAACGGGCAACGCCTCAGCGTGCCCCCGCCGGAACTCCACGTTAGCAAAGCCGTTGCGCTGCGCGGCAGCGCTTGCCCGCTCCAGCATCTGCGGCGTCATGTCCACGCCGATCACGCGCCCCTTCGCCCCCACTCGCTGCGCCGACAGGAACGCATCCAGCCCGCCGCCGCTGCCGATGTCTACGACGACCTCGCCGGGTTGCAGGCTTGCGATGGCGGTCGGGTTGCCGCACCCCAGCTTGAACGCGGCGGCCTCCTGCGGCGCGGCGTCCAGCTCGTCCGCCGAGTAGCCGGGCCGCCACTCGATCGCCTCCGCCGGCGTCTCCTCACAGCAGCATCCGGCGGTCAGCGGAATGTCGGCCACGAACTCCATTGAACGACTGATCTCCGCAGCGGGATCGCCGCAACCGCAGGTGTCTTGCCGCTCCGCGGCCGCGCCGTAACTCGCTTGCACGGCTGCGCGCGCGCCGCCAATCCGTTTCGTGCCGACGGCGACGATCAGCTTGACGGTGACCTGCGCATCGGGCGTCGCCTCCGACGCCGAGCAACAGGACCCACCGGTGTAGCTCACGTAGGTGTTGACCAGCCCGGCCTCTTTCAGCCACGCCTGCACCTGCTCGCGCGCAAAGCCCGGCCATTCGTCGGCCATCTCGTCACGCATCCAGCCATTTTCGTGCGCCTCCATGTCGGTGATCACCAGCCGCCCGCCGGGGCGGACGATCCGCGCCATCTCCGCGATGGCCGCTGCCGGGTCGGTGCAGTGATGCAGATACATGTTGGCGAAGGCGGCGTCTACCGCATCGTCGGGCAGGGGGATGCGGCCATCTTCCATGAGGCCATACCCCACGTTGCCGAGCGCGTCCAGGTTGCGCCGGGCGACATCCAGCATCGCCGGCGCGCCGTCAACCAGGTGGACGCGCGCCACCCGCGGGGCCAGCCCCGCCGTCATATAGCCCGTGCCGCCCCCCACGTCGGCGACCGTCCACTCCGGGCGGAGGTAGGCGCGCGCGATGGCGGCCTCACGCAGCGCGTCGGTGAAGTATGACGCCTGTAGCGCATCCCACTCGCCGGCCTTCTGATCGAAATAGACTTCCGCCTCTGTCGTCATTTTCATCGTTGCTCTCCAATGTTTCGTGTTCGTAGCGCGCTGTCCTCAGCGCATCCGGTAATATCGTAAAAAAACGATAATTCGATCCCGAAAAAGGCGGGCCGCCCGCAGTTCCCGCCGTTCAACGCGTGGTCAATCTTTCCGGTTGCCACATCATGGGCGCCGGTTCGTTACAGCAGTCGGGCAGCCAGCCCTCGATCTGATCCTTGAGCCAGCGCACGCCGTCGGGATCAACGCAGTAGCACGTCGCCGGGCCTTCGATCTCGCCGCGGATCAGCCCCGCTTCGCGCAGCACCTTGAGATGCTGGCTGACGGTGGATTGCGCCAGCGGGGTCGTCTCGACGATCTCCTGCGTGATGCACGTCTGCCGCTCGGCCAGCGTCTGCATGATCTGAAAGCGCACGGGGTTGCCCAGCGCCTTGAGCATCTGCGCCAGCCGCTCTTGCGCAGGCGTCAGGGTGATGATGTCCTGTTCCACAACGTTCTCTCCTTGTCACATCGCAATTATACGATATAGCGTTGGCTGTGTCAAATCCATAGAATCTATACGAATATTGTCCGAATCATTGTGCCTTTACCTTCGTAGTGAAAGTTTCAGCCGTTATGCGCTCTCCCAACGGCTGAAGCCTTCACTACGAAGGGGCGCTGCGCAGTTTTCGGATGCGTTCTCCGCGCTGGACTAGAGGCTTCAGCCGGTTTTTCTGGTAACACAGGGCGTGTGCGTAACCGGCTGAAGCCTCCAATTCTGTTCATCCTGTAAATTCTGTCCACACCTGGTAGATCATATAACCGTCGGTCAGGATGAAGAACAGGATCAGGCTGGTTATGAAGAGGGTGACGATGCGTGTGGCGGGGATTTGCTCGACCGGTCTGCGAAGCGCGCCATAGCCGCCGACGGCCAGCGGCAGACACGAGAAGAGGATCAGCGCCCGCAAATCCATCGGATACGCGCCGCCGCGCAGCCATTGCAGTGCGCAGACGTAGCCCGTGGCCGCGACGAGAAAGACGCCGACCGCCGCAAAGCCCGCCTTGCGTCCCTGCCGGGCGACGAACGTCCGCTTGCCGCCCAGCCGGTCCGCCTCCACATCGGGAATCTCCACCGCCACGATGAAGGCTAATCCCCACAGCATGACGGGAACGGCGAACCGGAACGCATCCCGCGTCAGCGTCTCGGTCATCGCGACGTAGGCCAACGCGGGAACCAGCACGCCGCCAACCACCGCGTTGGTGATCTCGCCCAGCCCGCGATAGGCGAGGCTGAGGGGCGGGGCGGAATAGAACCAGCCGGCCAGTCCGCCCGCGATCACCAGCCCCAGAAACCAGGCCGGCATCGGGTAGCGCGTCATGAACAGGACGCCGAGCGCAAGCGAGCACAGGATCAGCCCGATGGCGATGCGTTTGGCGGTGGGGCGCAACTCGGGGTAGCGTACCAGGATGCCGCTGCCGCCGGTGAACGGTGTGGGTGTGCCGTAGCTGTCCACCTCTGTATCGAAGTAATCGTTACTGAAGGACACCGATAGATGCGCGGGCGCCATGATGAGATACCCCAACAACAAGCGGGTCAGATCGAGTGGCGCGCCGAGCAGCACAGCCCACAGCGCGCCGAACCCGTACAGCAGGATCCCGGCAATCAAGAATTGCGGTCGCGCCAGTTTAAGTAATTTCATGTCGCGCTGACTGAACCTTCCCAACCGGTTTCGAACCGGTTTTTGCCTCAGTTAGCCGCCGGTTTCTAACCGGCGGCAGTCTCGCACCGTTTTCTGATCTTGTTAATCTTGCGCTATCATATCACCATCTTCTTCCGGAGGCTTCACATGAACGACCCGATACCGACCGAATCACGCGGCAGCCAGCGCCTGACTCTGGAACAACTCCGGGCCTGGGAAGCGCTGGGCTTCGGCATGTTCATCCATTTCGGGATGAGCACCTTCGATGGGCTGGAACTCTCTCTGGGCGACCAGCCTTCAACCCTCTACTCGCCCGACCGGCTGGACGTGGACCAGTGGATCAGCATTGCGCGCGACACCGGCATGAAATATGCTGTGCTCACCACCAAGCACGTTTCGGGGCATTGCCTGTGGCCCAGCCGTTTCAGCGGCTACAATGTGGGTACGAGCGGTAATACCACCGATGTGGTCGAGGCGTTCGTGCGGGCCTGCGAGGACAAGGGCCTGATGCCCGGCTTTTACTATTGTTCGTGGGACAACCACCACCGATTTGGGTCGCTGACGCCGACCGATACGCGCTGGGATTGGGCCTTCACTACCGAGGCCTATCGTGAGTTCCAGTGGCGGCAGATCGAGGAGTTGCTGACGCAATACGGTCGCATCGGCGAGGTATGGGTGGACATCCCGAAGGTGCTGCCGCGCGATTACCGACATCGGCTCTATAACCGGATCGCAGAACTTCAGCCCGAGGCGATCATTATGATGAACAACGGTTTTGGCGACGGCTCAACGCTCAGCGTCAGTGATACCTGGCCGAGCGATATTGTCGCCATCGAGCGCTATTTGCCCAATAGCCACACGGGGCATCAGCCGTGGAAGGAGATCGAGGGCCAACGCTATTACATCCCCGGCGAGGTGTGCGACCCCATCGGTCGCGAGTGGTTCTACGTGGAAGGGGACGCGCCGCGCAGCGACGCCGAACTGCTGGGGATGTATCTGGTATCGCGCGCCCGGGGCGCGAACCTGCTGCTCGATGTGGGGCCGGACAAACACGGCCGCATTCCGCCACACTACGCTGCCGCGCTGGCGCGTCTGCGTGCCAACCTTGATCGTCTGACTGAACTCTCAACTGTGCTATAATCTGTGCCATGAAAAGAGCTTTCTTACTACTGCCGTTCATCTTGGGCTTGATCCTCTCCGCTTGCGTGCCGCTTCCGTCAGCGGAACCGGTCACATTAACGGTATCCGCGGCGGCCAATGTCCAGCCCGCGTTCGAGGAGATCGCGACGGCCTTCACCGCGCAGACCGGGATGCCGGTCTCCTTCAACTTCGGCGCGACGGGCGCACTGGCGCAGCAGATCGCCGCGGGCGCGCCGGTTGACCTGTTCGCCGCGGCGAATACGGCAGACGTCGAGGCGCTGGCCGCGAGCGGGCACATCGCGTCCGATACGATCACCCCTTATGCGATCGGGCGGCTGGTGCTCTACTCGAATACCGGCGCAGACGTGACGCGCGTCGAGGATCTGACGCAGCTCGCGGTGAAGCGCATCGCCATTGCCAACCCCTCGCGCGCGCCCTATGGCGTGGCCGCGCGCGAGGCGATGGGGGCGGCGGGCGTGTTGGACGCCGTGGGGGATCGCCTGGTGATGGGGGAGAACGTGGGGCAAGCGTTTCAATACGCCGAAACGGGCAACGTGGACGTGGCCTTCGTGCCCCTCTCGCTGACTATCGGCAAGGCGGGCGTGGTGCATCCCGTGCCCCAGGCGTTATATCGCCCCATTGTGCAGGCGTTGGGCGTGGTAAGCAACTCCGCCAATAGGACCGCCGCGCAGTCGTTCGCGGAGTTCGTGACCGGCCCGGCGGGACAGGAGATCTTGCTGCGCTACGGCTACGATCTTCCCGGAGGCGACTGATCCCTTGAACTGGAGCGCGCTCGCGCTGTCAATTCAGGTCACCGCGGCGGCGCTTGTCCTCATCGCCGCGGTGGGGCTGCCGCTGTCGCTCTGGCTCGCGCGCAGCCAGTTTCGCGGCAAAGCGCTGGTTGAGACGCTGGTGCTGCTGCCGTTGGTGTTGCCGCCCAGCGTGGTCGGCTACTACCTGCTGCGCGCCCTGGGCGCTGGTGGGCCGGTCGTTGCGCTCTTTGGCGGCAACATCCTCTTCACCTGGCAGGCCGCGACCCTGGCCTCCGCGCTGGTGGGCCTGCCCCTGATGGTGCAGGCGACGCGGGCGGCCATCGCCGGCGTGGACCCCGCGCTGGAGAGCGCCGCCCGCACCCTCGGCTCTTCCGAGCCGGCCGTCCTCTGGCGCGTGACCTTTCCGCTGGCGCGCCGGGGCATCCTGGCGGGGCTGACGCTGGGCGGGGCGCGCGCCCTGGGCGAGTTCGGCGCAACCCTCATGGTAGCGGGCAATATCCCCGGCCGCACGCAAACCCTCTCGCTGGCGATCTATGACGCGGTGCAGAACGGGCAATTCGCGCGCGCGAATACCATGGTGCTGGTGATGACCGCGGTGGCGCTCCTGAGCCTGTGGGCCGTGCGCCGCCTCGAACAGCCAGGCCGCCGCGGCACCGCCGAGCGCGCGGAGTCGCCCGAATGACGGACGTCGCGCCGGTTCTCACGGTGGACGCGCAGAAACGCATGGGATCGTTCACGCTGGACGTGCGCCTCGATGTTGGCGCGGAGACGCTGGTGTTGTTTGGCCCTTCCGGCGCGGGGAAGACGACGACGCTCAACGCGATTGCGGGCTTGCTGACCCCCGACGCGGGTGAGATCATCCTCGACGGCGTTGCGCTCTACCGGCGGGGACGCCCCGGCCCTGCGCTTGACCTGCCCGCCCGGCAGCGGCGCATCGGTTACGTCTTCCAGAATTACGCGCTGTTCCCCCACATGACGGCGCTGGAAAATGCGGCCTATGCGCTATGGCGCAAGCCCGAGGCGCAGGCCCGAGGCGGCGCGCAACTCGAGCGGGTGCATCTCTCGCATCTGGCCGACCGCTACCCGCATCAACTCTCCGGCGGGCAGCAGCAGCGGGTGGCGCTGGCCCGTGCGCTGGCCGCCGAACCGCGCGTCCTATTGCTCGATGAGCCGTTTTCGGCGCTCGATGCCGGGGTGCGCGAGCGGTTGCAGCGCGACCTGCGCGATCTGCAAGCCGACCTGGGGCTGGTGATGCTCTACGTGACCCACCGGCTCGAAGATGCGTTTGCACTGGGCCACCGGCTGGCGGTGATCCGCGATGGGCGCGTGGCGCAAGTGGGGCGCATTGAAGAAGTGTTGCGCCGCCCCGCGAACCGCGCCGTCGCGCAGATCATGGGCATCCCCAACCTGCTGCGCGCCCGCGTGATCGCGGCGGACGCACAGGGCGTGCAACTCGATTGGGCGGGGCTGGCGCTGGCGGCTCCACCTCAACCGGTTGAGGTCGGCGCGGAGGTGACCGCCTACATCCGCCCGGAGGAAGTCAAGGTGGTCTATCCCGATCGGCCGTTGGCCGGTGTGGTCGAGCTGAACCTGGCGGATGGCGTGATCGTCGAGAACCTGCCGGGCGCGGGCCTGCGTGAACTGCGCGTCCTGCTCGAAAATGGCCTCGAAATCGAGATGCGTTTTCCCGCGTATGCCTACGCTTCGCTGCGGCTGGAGCGCGGCGCCCGCGTGCGGCTTGCCCTCCGCCGCGACGCGCTCACCATCCTGACGGAAACGCCCTTTGTAGTGGGGGGGGGGGGGGCGGGGGGGGGGGCGGCCCCGCGGGGGGCGCGCCCCAACCGGGCGGGGGGGGGCGCGCCCCCGAGTGGGCGGTGTTGTGGGTGGC
>JBBQRS010000168.1:0-7839 GCA_038214535.1 Anaerolineae bacterium | reverse complement strand
ACGCGCCGGCCGGTCACGCTGCCGCGCCATACATCGCAATGACGTTCGCCGGGGCGATTTCGGCGAGGATGTTGTGGATGTTGCAGAAGACGTAACCGCCGTCCTGCGCCATGTAACGCACGACTTCGGTGGTCTCCGCGGCGACATCCTCCGGTGTGCCCATCGGCAGCGTGGCCTGCGAGTTGACGCCGCCGCCCCACAGGGCCAGCCGGCCGCGCGCCACGTCCTTCCACTCCTGATAGCTCTTGCCGCCCGCCGTCCATTGCACCGGGTTCAGGATGTCCGTACCCGACTCGACGATCATGTCGAGCAGGGTATAGATGGCCCCGCACGAGTGCCGGAAGGTTTTAACTTCGGGCGCGGCCTGGTGGCTCGCGGCGTTGATGCGCTTGAGATAGGGTAGGAACAGATCGCGAAAGACTTTCGGTGAGGCGATGGTGCTCTTCTGCGTGCCCCAGTCATCCGACGCCGTCCAGACGATATCCACGTCGTCCTTGATTTCGGGCATCAGCCGCTCGATGTTTTTAATGGTATAGGTCGTCACCAGTTCGTGCAACTCGTGGACGAAGTCCGGCTCGGTGATGCAGATCACAGGGAAGACGGCCATACCGCCCCAGCCGTGGATGCAGATCGGCGCGACCAGCCGCCCATCGTTAAAGAACACCGCCCGGTCGGTAGACTCGCGCACGCGCCGGCACAGGTCACGGACGATGACGATGTCCTCATCCGTCAGCAGGTTCGCCTCCATCTCGCGACGCACTTGCGCAAGGTCGGGCATCGGTAGCGCGCCCTTGAAGTCTACCGGCTGGCCGCCGTGCTCTTCGTCGAACACGTAGGAGGTGGGCGGCATCCGCACGGTGGTCATCACGCCGGTGCGGTCGCGGTCGGCGGGCTTAGCCAGCTTGCCGGTGCGCTGGGTGATCGTGCCGTCCGGCTGAGCGTGAAAGCGCGCCGGCTCGCGCACCTGCGCGGGCAAGCGGCCGTTGAAGTCATACGCGTGCCACTTGTCAGGTTGCTCGAAGGCGTTGGTTACCTCGCCGGTGATGGTAATCACGTCGCAGCCCAGCGCGTCCAACACGTCGCGGTCGGGCAGGGCCAGCATCTGTGAGGTATCGTACACTTTCGGCAGGCGCGGCGGCAGCCCCAGGGCGGCGACGAGGTTCGGATAAGCGAAAGCGCTGATGCCGGAGGAAAGCATGCCACCCAGGTCCTTCGGAACCCGAGCGGTCTCCTGAAAGTGCAGGGCATCCAGCACGCGTTGACGGGAAGTAGTCATGGGGGCGGCTCCTTTGCGCGGTCAAAGTTGTGTGTCTCCCGGCTATTTTACACCAGACGTGCGCGGGCGGGAAGATGAAGCCATGCGTGTTGGCCGTTCAAGCCCTCACCCTGACCCTCTCCCGGAGGGCGAGGGAACCAGAGAGAAATCCGTGTTAGCCAATTCCTGGAATGTCAGCTAACACACTTGCGGGTTGGCCTCACTCTTGGGTATACTCAATCAAATTCTGCGGATTGTGTAAAATATTCATGAAGTATTGTTCTCGTCGTTCCAAGGAGTAAGTGTCATGCGTTTAGCCCATCTTTTTGATAAGTGGACCAGCAGTATCATTCCACACCCACTTACGTTGGCGCTGCAACCTGCGAACGGCGCGCCCCTCAACTTTGATGAACGCCGCGCTTCCCTGTCTTTGATGTCATCCGGTGGATCAGACGATATTCCCACCGTGACGGTGCAGCGGCGGCGGCGGCCGACGACCCCGCCCGACCAACGCCCGACCGCCGAAGCGCCGACGCGCGACGAGCGCCCACCATCGGGCGGAGGTGGCAGTTATCCGCCTCCCGGTGGCGGCGGCAGCTATCGTCCGCCCAGCGGCGGGGGCCCCGTTCTTCCAGGTGGCGGCATGGGGCGCGTGCCCGGCGGTGGGATGGGCTGCATCGGGTTAATTGCGATCATCGCGATCGGCGGGCTGTTCCTGCTCTTCACGCTCCTGCGCGGCAGCGGCGGCAACGACATCGCGCAGAACGTCGCACCGGTGGGCGCGCTGCCCACGCTGCAATCGCAAGCCGCGCTGCCCACGCAGCAACCCAGCATCTTGCCGACGCGCCAGCCGCAGGCGCAACCCACCCTCGACCTGAGCGCAGGTGCAACCGGCGCGACAACCGATCCGAGCCTCGCGACGGCGGGCGGCGACACCTGGACGGTGATGCTCTATCAGGACGCCGACGACCGCGTCCTCGAACAGGACATCTACATTGACCTCAACGAAGCGGAGCGCATCGGCTCGTCCGACAAGGTAAAAATCATCGCGCAGATTGACCGCTACAAGGGCGGCTACTCCGGCGACGGCGACTGGACGGGCGCGGGCCGCTTCCTCATCACTCGCGACGATGACCTGGGGCAAGTCCGGTCGGAGGTGCTGCAAGACCTGGGCGAAGTTAACATGGCCGATGGGCGCACCCTGGTGGACTTTGTGACGTGGGCGATGAAGACCTATCCCGCCGACAAGTACGCGCTGATCATGTCTGATCACGGCATGGGCTGGCCCGGCGGCTTCAGCGACCCCGACCCGCAAGCCAACCCGCGCGTGAACGCCCCGCTGGCGCAGCGGCTGGGCAACATGATGTACCTCAGCGAGCTGGACGCCGCGCTGACAGAGATTCGCAAACAAACCGGGCTGGACAAGTTCGAGTTGATCGGCCTGGACGCCTGCCTGATGAGCGATCTCGAAGTCTACACGGCGCTCGCGCCGCATGGCCGCTACGCCGTCGCCTCGCAAGAGACGGAGCCGGCGCTGGGCTGGGCCTACACCGGCCTCCTCAACCGGCTGATTTCTAACCCGGCCATGACGGGCGCCGATCTGAGCAACGCCGTCGTGGAAAGCTATATCATCGAGGATCAACGCATTACCGATGACCGGGCGCGGGCCGAATTCGTCGGCGCGCGCGGATTTGGCGTGCCGGCCGCCAGCCAACTCGCCGATCAGATCGGCAAAGACGTGACGCTGAGCGCGGTGAACCTGGCCGCGATCCCCCAACTTAACGCCGCCGTCAACGACTTCGCCTACACGTTGCAGAGCGAAAACCCGAAGCTCGTGGCGCAGGCGCGCCAGTATGCGCAGGCCTTCACCAGCATCTTCGGCCAGAACGTGCCACCCTCTTTCATTGACCTGGCGCACTTTGCGGCGCTGGTCAATCGCAACAGCGACAACGCGCAGGTGAAGCAGCAATCTGAAAACGTGGTACGCGCGCTGGATGCGGCCGTGCTGTCCGAGAAGAACGGAGCGGGCAAGCCCGGCGCATACGGCGTCTCGATCTACTTCCCCACCTCACAGCTTTACACCAACGATGTCGCGGGGCCGCGCTCGTACACGGCGATTGCCAGCCGGTTCGCGAACGAAAGCCTGTGGGACGATTATCTTGCGAACATCTACACGGGCCGCACGTTCAACGCCGCCGACCGGAGCCTGGTCGTGCCGGACCAGCCGATCGTAGCGCCCGCGGCGGGCGGCATCACCGTCGCGCCGATCCAGAAGGACGCGACCGTCGCCAGCCCGAACCATCCGGTGCTGCTGAGCACGGAGATCAGCGGCGAGAACGTCGGTTATGTCAAGCTAATGGTCGGTTATCTGGATGCGGCCAACAAGTCCCTGGCCCTGCTGGACACCGATTATCTGGAAAGCTCTGAGAGCCGCGAGATGAGCGGCGTGTACTACCCCGTCTGGCCGGAAGGCGGCAAGTTCAAGATGCAGTTCGAATGGGAGCCGGTCGTCTTCGCGATCAGCAACGGCGACAAGAACGCAGTCGCGCTGTTCGAGCCGGAAACGTACGGCCGGTCGTTCGAGGAAGCCGTTTACACCGTGGATGGCCTCTACACCTACGCCGACGGCGAGCAGCGGCCCGCGAAGCTCTACTTCCGCAACGGCGAGATGTTCGCAGTATACGGCTTCAACGAGGGCACGGGGCAGGGCGCGCCGCGCGAGATCGTCCCGCAGTTGGACGACAAGTTCACCATCTATGAGAAGTGGATGGACATAGACTCACAGGGCAAGGCGATGGCCGTGGCCACCGAGCCGGGCGAGACGCTGACCTTCAACGGCGAACCGTGGAAGTGGGTTGACCTGAACGCCGCGCCCGGCGATTACGTCGTCGGCTTCATCGTGGAAGACATTGACGGTAACGAGTATCCGGTCTACGACCAAATCAAGGTAACGAACTGAGCTGAGGCTACACGTGCAACGCATCTGTGAGGTGCGTTGCACGTCGCGCGTCAGCGGCGCAGCGTCACATCGTGATATGCGCCGCCGCCGGGCAAGTGGCGAATCGTCACCGCATCCCAGCCAGCAGGCCAGCGCGGCGCAAAGATGGTAGACGCCAGTGAGCTGGTTAAGCACCGCCCGCACCTGATTCTGTGTCAGAACGGTGGGCAGGCGACGATGCTCTCGGGCGCGCAGCGCGTTGACGTCGCCCAGGATAGGCTGTTCCAGCACCTCACGGTACAGAAACAGGATTGCCTGGAGGGCCTGATTCTGCGTGGAAGGGGCGACATCTTGCTCGACGGCAAGATGAGTCAGGAAGGCTTCCAGCTCGGGCTTGCCCATGTCGAGTGGATGGCGCTTGTCGTGAAAGAGGATGTAGCGCCTGGCCCAACTGACGTAGGTCTTTTCCGTCTCGTAGGAGTAGTTTCGCAGGCGGGGCTTATCGCGCATTTGGTCCAGAAGCTTTTTGGGGTTGGCAGCGTTGCTGTGCGACAGATCCGGCATGAGCGGCGTATTCCTCCTAATAGCGACAATTCCCGCGTTATGCGGGATATGTACACGCATTCGTCCAATTCTACTACAACTTGCGCGTTCTTATACCCCATGCTAAGCTTATTCTGCAAGTTGCGGGAGAATGATTAGTTAGGCGGCATCGCAGGAGGTTAACAAATGGACACTTCAACCCTCATCTCATTTGCAGCTTTGGTTGTCGCGATCTTGGCTCTCCCCACCAGCTACTTTGTTGCAGTTCGTCAGGTCAAGCTGGGGCTCGACGAGTTCGAACGGCGCAGTAAGCAGAAAGCCCGCTTGCTGGTCGCGGACCGATTGGATGAGTTCTTCAAGGTGTTCTATTCAGCGGTCAAGCAATTCACAGGGATCGGGCAGAACGAGCTTCAGCGCCGTCTCAAAGAAATCGATCCGCACATTCAAGAGATTGACAAGTTCGTGAGCAAGACCGGGGCTCTTATGCGGCTTGCTCTGGCAATCGATGACTTGGCGGCGACCGGATATGCTGACCTGCCGCAATCGTCGGATCTGGTTTCCAAACTGCAAAGCGTTCGAGGGCAGATTGCTCTGGGGTCAGACGCTACGCGCTATGCCACGTTGGGAGTAATCTCAGCCTGTGGCGGGGCCGATCTGCAATCAGCGTTGCGGAAGCCATGACGATCAGTCGCCTAACAACGGGCATTACCATCCCCGCGCCGCTGCTGGCGAGGATGGACGCAGCCGCGGCCCGCGACGAGACTCGCCAGGAAGGAGTCGCCATCGCGCATGAGATCCTGCTGGCAACCCGCCCGTTGGTGCAGGGCGTCTACATCATGCCCCCCTTCCGCCGCTACGACCTGGCGGCGGAGGTGATCGCAGTGTTGCGTGAGGAACCGCACGCTCGCATGGGGTTCCATGGTTTTTCGACAGTTTGACGAGAGCTATTAACAGTGCTATCATCCCGAGGAAGATAGCACATTACCGGTTTCAAGCCCAGCTCAATCCGTATTTTGCCACACGGTCGTTTCCGCATAAAATCCCTGTGGGGGTGGATATGCGGCGAGGTTTCCGCATATCCGCCCGCTAAGGGACAAAAAGCGGACTAGCGACCTGGCGGGATATGACGACCGGCATTCCCGCGAATCACTAGTTAGCCCGCCTCGCGCGGCGTTGCTGTTGCCGAAGATTTTTAATCAGGCGATACTAAAGGCATTATGCCGGAACACTCTCACGACAAATCACATTCTCACGACGAAGCGCACGGTCACGGCGGACACGGCCACACGCACGGCACGATTGACCCGACTATCACAACTTCCGAGCGCGGCATCTGGGCCATCAAGTGGTCTTTTGTCGGGTTGATGATTACGGCCATCATTCAGGTTGTCGTCGTTGTGCTTTCGCACAGCGTCGGCTTGTTGGCCGACACTATTCACAACTTTGGCGATGCTGCGACTGCCGTTCCTTTATGGGTTGCTTTTGCGCTTTCGCGCTGGAAGCCAAACAAACGCTTTACTTACGGCTACGGGCGGGTTGAAGATTTGGCCGGTGTCGCCATCGTCTTAACCATTCTCTTTAGCGCCATTGTCGCCGGTTATGAAACCGTGCTGCGTTTCCTGCATCCGCAGCCGGTTAGCTATTTGTGGGCAGTCGTTGCGGCGTCCATTGTTGGCTTTATCGGAAATGAGGCGGTCGCCGTTTTTCGTATCAAAGTGGGTAAGGAGATTGAAAGCGCCGCGCTCATTGCCGACGGCTATCACGCACGAATAGACGGTTGGACAAGTTTGGCCGTTTTGGTGGGTGCGGTTGGGGTTTGGTTGGGTTATCCAATCGCCGACCCGATTGTCGGAGTACTTATTACGATAGGCATTGCTCAAATCGTATGGCAGTCGAGCAAGGCTGTCTTTACGCGGATGCTGGACGGAGTTGAACCGGAAATTATCGAGGAACTGGAACACGCTGCCGGTCATGCCGGAGGCGTGGAGAAAGTGACCGATGTGCGCGCCCGTTGGTTAGGTCATCGCTTGCGCGCGGAAATCAATATCGCGGTTGCGCCTCATCTTTCTGTCGCAGAAGGTCATGCTATCGACAAAGAAGTGCGGCATGAACTCATGCACCACATTGGTTATTTGTCCGATGTGATGGTTCACGTTGACCCGACCGAAGAAGCGGGCGAAGAGTTTCACCGCATCCTTGAACACAGCCACGACGATTTGCCGGTTCATTCTCATTGAGACTTGAACCGACAGACACCGGCCTAACAAGGCGCTGCACCCGACCGCCTACAGCTCCGTTCGCTGCGCTCTCTACGCTTCCGGCGGCGGGTGAGCTTGTCGTTAGGCCGCAGAGGACATGCGAGTGAATGAGGTGACGATGTCGTGAAGGCACAGATTTTCAAGTATTGGGATCGCATCCATTCCAGCTTCTGGTTCATCCCCATCATCATGGCTGTCGGGGCGGTGACGTTGGCCTTCGTGACCGTCGCATTCGATTCACGAGTGACGGACTGGTTGCGGCTCACCTTGGGCTGGACGTTCATCGATGGGGCAGCAGGGGCGAGCACCGTGATGGGGACCATCGCCGGGTCAATGATCACCATCGCCGGGGTGGTGTTCTCCATGACCTTGGTCGCCCTGTCGCTCGCCTCATCGCAATTTGGACCCCGCATGCTCCGCAACTTCATGCGCGATACCACGACCCAGGTGGTGCTCGGCACGTTCGTCGCCACCTTCCTGTACTGCTTGCTCGTTCTTCGCACGGTCCGCCGCGTAGAAGAGGTCCTCTTCGTCCCTCACCTGTCGATTTTGCTCGGCGTGGTGCTCGCGGTGGTGAGTGTGGGTGTGTTGATCTACTTCATTCATCACGTATCCGTTTCCCTCCAGGCCAACGAGATCGTGGCGCGGGTCAGCGGGGAGTTGATCGAGGGGATCGACCGCGTGTTCCCGGAACAGATCGGACAGGGCGCTCCCCAGATTCCGGCAAAGCCGCCCGACGCCAGCTTCATCAACGCGTTCGACCGGGAGGCGCGTCCGGTTAGTGCGACCGGGGACGGCTACCTTCAGTTCATCGACTCGGACGTTCTGTTGGCGTTGGCCACGGA
>JBBQRS010000167.1:0-7933 GCA_038214535.1 Anaerolineae bacterium | reverse complement strand
CGATGCTGATGGCGACCCACGACCCGCTGGTGGATGACTACGTGGATCGCATCCTGATGCTGAAGGACGGGACGATTGAGGGGCACGAAGGGTAACGTCGCTGCGCAGCATTCGATATGACATTGACTTCCGGTCCAACGTGGGGCCGGAAGTCTTGCTTTATCAATGTAGGATAGCTGATTAATGAAAACGATTGACGATATCCGGCGACAACTTGCAGCGGGCGAGTATGAGCTAACCCGGCACGCGTTCCGTCGCGCAGTAGAACGGAACATCAGCGAAGCCGAAATTCGACAGGCCGGACGTTCAGCGGAGATCATCGAGGAATATGCTGACGACAAGTACTCACCGAGTTGTTTGTTACTTGGATACACGCGACGCGCCAGACCGCTGCACATCCAGGTCTCTTATGCGGAAAGCGATTTGGTGCATATCATTACGCTCTACCAACCGGACAGCGAGATATGGTATAATGATCGTCGCCGGAGGTAACAATGTTCAAGTGTCAGGTGTGCGGCAACACTGAATCCCGTACAGAGCGGGTTAATGAGGTCTTCAGCATCGAAGGTCGGTTGGTGCTCGTAGAGCAGATCCCGGCTTCGGTTTGTACGCGCTGCGGCGACGTCACGTTCAGCCGGGAGACAACCGAGCAAGTGCGGCGTATGGTGCATACAGAGACACGGCCGATCCGGTCGGAACAGGTCGCCGTCTTCGCGTTTGGCTGATTTCATACGCGCCAATCCATCTATCCTTGACTTCCGGCGTGCCTTGCGCCGGAATTTTTGTATGCGAGACCTGTGACGCGACGCGCGCAAGCTTGCTCATCAGGACACCCCGTATGACCCCAACCACATCCGCCACCAACTTCAAGTCGGAGCTGCGCATGTCGGCCACGCCGGCGGCGCTGGTCGTGATGGCCGTGAGCCTGCTGGGCATCGCGGCCTTCCGGCTGCAACCCTTCTGGGCGCTGCTGCTGGTCGGCGCGTCGGCGGTACTGGGGCTGAACGCGCGCCGCCCGGTGATGGCTAAAGCGCTGCTGGTCGCGACATTGACCGTCAGCCTGACCCTGGGCGCGGGCCGGGGGCTGATCCCCGGCGGGCTGGCGCTGCTGGCGATCCCGGTGGGCATCGCGGGTGCGCTGATCGGTCTGCCCGCCGCAGCGATGAGCGCGGCAGCGGCGGGCGCGCTCATCGCGGTGATGCCGCTGCTGGGGCTGCCTGCGCCGGGCATCGCCCAGGCCGCCATCGCGGTCGTCGTCATGCTGGGGATGCTGGGCGTGCTGATCATGGCCTACCGGCCTTTTGATCAGTTCGTGGGCTGGGCCGAAGACTACTATCAGCGGACGCAACAACAACTTACGGACGCGCTCGACGCCAAGTTGCGGCTGGAGCAGGCGCTGACCGACCTCACCCACGCCAGCCGCCAGTTGACCCTGCTCAACGACCGGTTGGCCGCGCTGCGCGCCGTCGCCGAAGAGGCGCAGAAAACCAAGACCGCCTTCGTGGCAAAGGTCAGCCACGAGTTCCGCACCCCACTCAACATGATTATCGGGCTGGTAGACATCCTGATGCGGTCACAAGAGCTGTATGGGCGCAAGCTGCCCCCCGCCGTGATCGAAGACCTCGGCATCATCTATCGCAACTGCGAACACCTCGCGAGCATGATTGATGACGTGCTGAGCCTGAGCCAGGCGGAAGCGGGGCAACTGGCCCTGCACCGCGAGCCGGCCGACCTGGCCGAGATCATCGCGGAGGCCGCAACGGTCGTCAAGCCTTTGATTCAGAAAAAGGGGCTATGGTTAAAAATCGAGGTGGCTGACCTGCCCGCCGTCTATTGCGACCGCACGCGCATCCGGCAGGTGATCCTCAACCTGTTAAGCAACGCGGCGTGCTTCACGGAGACCGGCGGCATCACGGTGCGCGGCGCGACCGGCGAAGGCTGTGTCACCGTGAGCGTCGCGGACACGGGACCGGGGATCGCGCCGCAGGACATGACGCGGATTTTCGAGCCGTTCTGCCAGGGCAGCCAACCGCTCTGGCGCGACCGGTCCGGCAGTGGGCTGGGGCTGAGCATCAGCAAGCAATTCGTGGAGATGCACGGCGGGCGCATCGGGTTGGAAAGTCGGCTGGGTGAAGGGACGGTGTTCGAGTTTGAGTTGCCCATCGAGCAACCGCTGGAGCGGGCGAGTCAGCACAGCCGCTGGCTGAGCGAGGCGTGGGTGTGGCTGGAGCGTGACCGGCGTCCGGCCGCGCTGCCCGTGGTCCAGTCACAGCCATGCGTGCTGCTACACGATCCGGAGGGCGCGCTTCGGGGCGCGCTGGAAGGTCACACCGCCGACCTGGAGCTAATTCAGGTGGATGACTGGCGGCAAGTTGGCGTCGAAGCGGGGCGCACCGTCGCGCATCTCGCGCTGGTCGGCGCGCCGACGATGCTGGAACTGGTCGCACGGCTGCACGAGGCCAGCCAAACGCTTCAGGATACGCCCATCGCAGGCTGCGTCGTCGCGCCGCACACCTCGCGGCTGAACGGCGCCGATGTGCTGGATATCCTGGTCAAACCGATCCGCCGCAGCGCCCTGCTGGAAGCCGTGAGTGGGGTTAGCTCCGGGGTGCGCCGCATCCTCATCGCGGATGACGACGCCGAAGTTGTGCGGTTGTGGACCAGGATGTTGCAGACGAGCGGCCATCATTACGAGATCACCGTTGCGCGGGACGGCACCGAGGCGCTGGCAAAACTACGCGCAGAGCAACCTGATTTACTGTTGCTGGACATGCTCATGCCCGGATTGGACGGTAAACAAGTGCTCGAACAAAAGGGCCTCGACCCGGCCTGTCACGACATCCCGGTGATCCTCGTTTCCGCGCAAGACCTGGAGGACGAGCCGGCCCACTATGACAGCCTGACGTTGACCTGGAACCAGGGGTTCACCATCGGGCGCGTGCTGGCGTGTTCGCTGGCTGCGTCGGCGGTCATGCTGGGGGCCGCACCGCCGCCTGTAACGCCTGAAGAAACTGCTCCCGCTGGATAGGCTTACGCAGATATCCGGTCGCGCCCAGCGCCAGCGCCAACCCTTCTTCCGGTACGACGGAACAGACGATCATGGGCAGATCACGCGTGGCCGGGTTTTGGCGCAGCGAGGCTAATAACGTCCAGCCGTCCATGTCGGGCAGCATCACGTCGAGCACGATCACCGAGGGCGCGCAGCTCTCCGCGGCGGCCAGAGCGCGCCGCCCCTCCGTCACGTGGACGATGTAGAACCCCGCGCCTGCCGTGTAGCGCCGGTAGAGATGCGCCATGTCCTGATTGTCATCTACCACCAGCACGACATGCTCCAGCAACGGCAACTCGATGTGAAACGCCGCACGTTTGGGCGTTTCTTCCAGTGTCACCGTCCCATCCGGGGCATCGAGCGCCTCCTCGATGAAGCCGGGCGACGGCAGACCGGGCAAGGCGATGGGCGCGCCGCCGATACTGAGCCGTACCCGTCCATCCGGCAAGGGGTGCGCCGCCAGCGTGATCTGCCCACCCTGCATCCGGGGAGCCAGTTGTGCGATGGCAGCCAGGAGCACCTGGCGTAACGCGGCCGGGTGGATGGCGACGGAGAGTAACGGATGCGCCTCTACGACGGTCAGGGCGACGGCATGTTTGTCGGCCAGCACGCGGCCCAGCGTCGCCGCCTCGTGCATCAGCGCGTTGAGGTCGGAGACGACGCCGGGGGCGCTCTCGCGCAGCAACGATAACTCTTCGCGCACCTGGGCGCGCCAGCCGGGAGCCGGTGCATCTTCGCCCGGCGGTGACGGCTCAGCCCGTGGGGGCGTTACCGCGAAGTGCTGATCCCACAGGTGCAGCGCCAGCGCATGCACTGCTTCGGGCTGCTCGCGGCGCAGGTGTCGCGCGGTGATCCCCAGCCGCTCCGCGACCTCTTCCTGCGTCAGCCCTTGCACATAGCGATGGAGCAAGATACCGTAAATGCGGCGAATGCGAGCCGTGGGGGGCGCGTCGGGGCCGGGACGCAACGCATCAATCGCCTGCGTCACGGCAGTCTGCAACGCCTGCGGGCCGCCCTGCATACTGACGCTCAATAACCGGAGGACAAGCACTGACGGGCGATAGGCCGGGTCGTATAGTCGCACGACCGTCTCGCGCAGCCCCTCGGCGAAGGCGTCGAAGTCCTCGATGTCCCCCTGATGTCCGCTCATGTCCGCTTTACGTCCTGTGATGTCCTACGCCGGGCCTTGAACCCGCATGGCGACCGTGCTATGCTGATCTCTAGACTCGTATTATACGCGTCAATCACCGTCCAGGCCAGAGCGGAGTGTCAAGGAAGCGCCAGCCGGCCGATTCACCTTCTCCCCCGCTCCCCACATTTCCTGCTTTCTTACGCGTCCGTCATATATCATCAAGGAGAAGACCCATGAAGACCGAACCCCTGTCACGCCGGAAATTCCTTGCAGGTTCTGCAGGGCTCAGCGTCGGGCTGATGGCGGCTGCTTGCGCCGCGCCCGCCGCCCCGGCGCCCGCCCCCGCGCAGCCTGCCGAACCGCAGGCCGACGCCGCCGCACCCGAAGCGCCCGCCGCGGAAGCGCCTGCCGTCGAACCTGTGCAGTTGGACGTGTGGACCGGCTGGACCGAGTCCATGGCGCTCAACATCGAGCAGATCCTCGAAGGCTACAACAAGTCGCAAACCGCGGTCGTCGCCAAGCACACCGCCGTCCCCGAAAACATGACCCAGAAGCTGCTGGCCGCCGTCGCCGCGGGCAACCCGCCCGGCACGGCCGTGGTCTTCGGCGCAGGCACCGCCTATCAGTTGGCCGCGCAGAAGGGCATCCTGCCGCTGGACGAGATCGGCGCGCCCGACCAGGTAGACACCCTGCGCCAGTGGATGCTGCCTGCCATTTGGGACCTGGGCAACTACGAAGGCAAGTTCTACTACGCCAGCATGTGGAATCAGTGCATGGGCGTCTACGTCAACACCAAGATGTGCGAAGAAAAGGGTGTTGACCCCACCAAGCCGCCGCAGACCCTCGAGGAGCTGGACGCCGTTTACGATCAGTTGACCACGTACGACGCCAACGGCAACATTGACGTGCTGGGCGGCGATTTCACCTGGGTGGATATGATCCTGGGCCGCTTCCTGGGCAAGCTCGTCTCCGAAGACGGCAAGACCATCACCGCGAACGACCCGAACAACGTCGCGGCGCTGCAATGGCAAACCGATCGCTGGAATAAGATCGGCATCACCAAGATGCAGGACTTCTACGCATCATTGCAGGGTCGGGGCGAACGCTCCGCGGGCAATGATCCGCTGCTCTCCGGGCTGATCGCTACCTACGTGACCGGCCCGTGGCACTTCGACACCATCAACCGCTACGCGCCCGACGACTTCGAGTGGACCGTGTGGCCGTGGCCCGGCCCGGCCAGCGCCGACAAGAAGGGCATGTACACCTATGGCGACGGCTGGATCATCCCGAAGGGCTCGGCGAGTCCGGCCGCGGCGTGGGATATCATCAGCAACCTGACCGGCGCGACCGGCGACCGCGACGTCTACACCAACCTGTTCGTGGTGTGGCAGTGCGTCAACGGCCCCGTCTCACCGCAGATGATTGACTGGCCGTTGTTCCGGTCCGACGTCATCGGCAAGTGCCCGGGTTATGAGGAAGTGTTCCTCAAGGACCTGTTCGACTCCGATCAATACCTCTTCCCGGCGAAGATCCCGACCAGCAGTTCCTATCAGGCGCTGTTCGGGGCCGAGTGGGAGAAGGCGCGCCTGGGCCAGAAGACGCCGCAGGAAGCGCTGGACTACGTCACCCAGCAATCGCAGACCGAGCTGGATAACTGGCTGACCCAGCAGGGCTAGAGCCGACGATCACACCTGCGGAGTGCGCATCTAACGCCACAAGGTGGCGTGCGCACTCCGCTAAAACGCGGCGCAAGGATTTTGCAATGGCTTCGCAAACTGAGGCGCTGAGCACCGGCGTCACACACAAATCAACTGCCGTCTATCGGATCAAGAGCGGCCTCACCGAGGGCATGAAGTACGGCGTGCTGATCTTCTTCTCCCTTTTCTTCATCCTGCCCTGGGTCTGGATGCTGTCCACGTCGCTCAAGAACCCGCAGGAGTTGGTCCTCTGGCCGCCGATCTGGATTCCCGACCCGATCCGCTGGGACAACTACGCGCAGGCGTTCAAGCAGGCTGCCCTCGGGCGCTACATCATCAACACGTTGAGCATCGCGCTGCCGTCGGTGGCGGGAGCCGTGGTGTCGAACGCGCTGGTGGCCTACGGGTTCTCGCGCGTCAAGTGGCCGGGGCGTGATGCTGTCTTCGGCATCGTCCTGGCGACCCTGATCCTGCCGGGTTTCGTCACGTTCATCCCACTTTACATCATCTTCAGCCGGTTGCACTGGATCAACACCTACCTGCCGCTGATCGTGCCGGTGTTCCTGGCAAATCCCTTTTACATTTTCCTGTTGCGCCAGTTCTTCATGGGGCTGCCCGTCGAGCTTTCGGACGCGGCCCGGGTAGACGGCGCTTCGGAGTTGGAAACCTTCTGGAAAATCATCCTGCCGCTGGCGAAACCTGCGCTGGCGGTGGTGGCGCTGTTCCAGTTCATCGGCAGTTGGAACGACTATTTTGGGCCGCTGATCTACATCAACGACACGGAACTCTTCACCGTGACGCTGGGCATCGCCAACATGCGCGGCACCTATGGCTTCATGAACTACGCGTGGATCATGGCCGCTACCGTGATTACGGTGCTGCCGATCGTTATTCTCTTCTTCTTCGCCCAGCGCACCTTCATCGAGGGCATCGCGCTGACGGGCATCAAGGGCTGAGAAAGGAACCTGACAACACATGGCTTTAAGTTCCCTGAAACTCACCCGTGAAGACCGGCGCGGGCTGGTGACCGGGCTGCTCTTCATCTCGCCGTGGATCATCGGCTTTTTGGCGTTCCGCGTCGTGCCCTTCGTCATGTCGTTCTATTATAGCTTCACCTTCTATCCGATCCTCGAATCACCGAAGTGGATCGGGCTGGCGAACTATCGCAACCTTCTATCCGATGGCCGTTTCATGTCGGCGCTTTATAACACGGCCTATTACGCCTTTTTCGCCGTGCCGCTGGGCGCGCTGATTGGCATCTTTCTGGCGATGCTCCTCAACCTGAAGGTGCGCGGGCTCTCCATCTTCCGCACGATCTACTTCCTGCCCAGCATCACACCCGTGGTCGCGACGGCGTTGGTCTGGCTGTGGATGTTCAACCCGCGCGGCGGCATCATCAACTACATCCTGTCGCTGGTGGGCATCCGCGGCCCCGGCTGGCTGGGCAGCCCGCTGTGGTCGAAGCCGGCGCTGATCATCATGAGCCTGTGGGGCGTGGGCGGCGCGGTGGTCATCTACCTGGCGGCGCTGCAAGACGTGCCGCGCGAGATGATCGAAGCCTCGCAACTCGACGGCGCGAACACCTGGCGGCAAATCTGGAACGTGACGCTGCCGATGATCAGCCCCATCATCCTCTTCAATGTGATCATCGGGCTGATCGGCGCGTTCCAGTTCTTCACCGAGGTACACGTCATGACAGGGGGCAGCGGCTCGCCGGCTGACTCGACCTTGATGATGTCCATCTACCTGTGGCAGAGCGCGTTCCAGTTCTTCAAGATGGGCTATGCGTCGGCGCAGGCCTGGGTGCTGTTCCTCATCATCATCGTGTTTACCGTCATCATGTTTCGCGTGTCGGGGCGCGCCGTGTACTACGGCGGCCGCTAACGCCATAAAAAGGATTCTAATCATGCCGAAAGAAACCATGTCCCCGCGCGAGCGCTGGCTGGCCGTGCTGACCCGCCAGACGCCCGATCGCGTCCCGATGGATTACTGGAGCACGCCGGAGTTCGAGGCGAAGCTGAAGAGCTACACCAGCATCAGCGACCGGCGCGCGAT